>DASWEF010000067.1:0-7537 GCA_036394855.1 Gaiellaceae bacterium
GGGACACCGCCGCCGCGTCCGGTCAGGGCGCTCGAGGGGCGGACGGCGGACTTCTTCTCGCGCCAAGACGTAGATCCGTCGTATGGCGCGCCTTGTCGCAGTCGCTTTCGTGTTCGCGGGCCTAACCGGCTCGGGGACGCCCACCGCGCTCCACGGCTACGGGATGTCGATCACGATCCCGCCCGGCTGGCACGGCCGGATCACGCACGGTCTCGTGCGCGTGCGCGGAGAACGCCTGTTCTTCGAGATACGTGAATCGACGCCCGAGGCGAGGCCCGACCCGTTCTTTCGCCGGCGCACGGTGCCCACGCTGCACGCGACGGACTTCCGCTCCGCCGAGCACCACCTCGGCTTCACGCTCTCCGGCCGCCAGTTCGCGTTGTTGCCGTTCCCCGCGCAGCGAGTCACGCCGTCAGCGATCCGCACCGCGAACGACGTGCTCCGCTCGTTCACGGCGAAGCCCGGCCGCTTCTACGGACAGGCACTGCCGCCTGCCCGTTTCCCGATGGAGCCCGGATGGTTCGTCGGCGCACGGGGAGGCAAGCTGCTGGCGGAAGGCGGCCAGACGGAAACCTGGGCCGCGACGGTTCCGTACCGCGACCCGCCGTTGCAGATCCCACCCCATCGCACGCTTCGCCGGCTGGCGCCGGACGGGATCATCCTCTGGGTCTCGTTGAGCCGCGACAGTGCCCTCCGGCAACGACCATTCAATTCGCTCCGCATCCGTCGCCGGCTGATCTCGAACAACTTCGAGGGGCTGCCTCGGGGCATCGGTCTCTACCGTGCCGTGGTCCGGCGGCCGCCCTACGACGTCGGCCTCTGGGTCTTCTTCAAGAGCGTCCGTCCCGCCCCTCGAACGATCGCACGCGCCCAGACCGAGCTCGATCGCCTGCGGCTGCCGGCCTGGCCGGCCGGCTGACGAAGCTCCGGATCAGCCCGGAGGTGCCGGCCCGTATGTCACCTTCTGTACGCCACCACCATCCACATCGACCACCGAAAGCGACCGGGCTTGCGTTCGGAAGTGGCCTCTGGAGTGATAGACGTCGAATACGACGCGGCGTGCGTCCGGTGACCACGATGGGTTTCCACCAGCGGACGCAAGCCGACGGATGTCCCCGGTCCCGTCGGCGTTTGCCGCACACAGCACGGCAGCCGGACCGCACTGGAACGCGATCAGCCTGCCGTTCGGCGACCACGCAGGAGTGAAACCTTCTCTCGCGATCTGGCGGCGCCGCCCGTCCGCGATCCTCACGGCGACGATTCGTCCGTCTCCCGACTGGAACGCGATCTGGCGGCCGTCCGGCGACCAGGCCGGCTCTGTCTCAGAGGTCGCGATGGTTGAGCCGGCCCGCGACGGCGAAAGGAGTCGCCGGAGCCCGCTTCCGTCGAGTCGTACGACGTAGATCGCCGTTTTGAGGTCTTGGTCGTCCTTTACGACCCCCAGCCTGTGCCCGTCCGGCGCCCATGCCGGGAGCGAAAATTGTCCACCGCGGAGGATGCGCACAGGGCTACCTCCGTCTCTGCGCATCACGTAGATGCCGTCCGCGCCGACGAAGGCGATCCGGTCCCCGTCGGGCGACCAATCGACCTCCTTCGCCGTGCCGTTGAACAACCGCCGCAGTCCGTGTCCATCCGGCCGGATGACGTAGATGCCGGTGCTGCCGTCGTCGCGGCTGCTCGTGAAGGCGATGATCCGCCCGTCCGGAGACCAATCGGGATCGGAATCGACGGTGCTGAAGGGAACGTATTTCGGATATCCGCCGCACGCGACTGGAAGCAGGGTCAGCAGGAGCGTGATCCAGACGGTCCGACGCATGCATCAGATCGTAGGAGCTTTCCGCGGCGATAACGAAGCGTCAGCAGTGCCGCACGCCCAGCGGGACCGTCGCCTGGTGTGTCCGGGTCTCGCCGACTGCCCGGACCTGGATCGTCACGCAGCCGAGCTTGCGGAGGAGGAAGCCTCCCGCGTACTGCGTGTTGAGCGCCGCCCCTTGTCTATCTCGACACAGCGGCAGGCGGATGCTGCGCGGCATTCGCGCGAAGCTGTGCCGCCACGCCGCGGGTCGGCGCAACCAGCGGCGGTTGTAGACGAGCACGGCGTCCTTCCCGCCGACGAGGGTCAGGATCACACCGCGGTCGCCCCGCGCGAGGATGGTGAGCGGGGACTTGACCGTGTAGAACGGCCGGCTCCTCGACGGCCGGCCGACGTCGCGCACCGTTGTGAGATGCGCCAGGGAGTTGAAGACGGCCGATCCGATGCGCACTGCCTGCACGGACCTCGGCGGAGCATTCGCCGGAGTCGTGTAGATCGCCTCGGCACAGGATGCGGTCGCCTGGGGACCGCCGCCGCCAAAACCTGTGGCGGCGAAGGCGAGGAGCGCGAGCAGAGAGGGCATCCACCTAGCCGTTCGGCGGCGGCCCGATCACGAAGGTCAGCTTGAGCACGCCCGGCGGGCCGGCGAGCTTGCGTAGATCGAAGTGCCATGCGGCCGCCGGTATCGGGCACCACTCTTCGGGTTGAGTGCAGACGTCGACCGCACCGTGCCGTCGGCACCTCGACCTGCCGTCCGTCGAGATTCCCACGCCTGCTACACCGGGGATCCTGCCGGTGACTCTCGCGCGGCTTCCGTGAGGGACGGTCAGGCGCAGCAGCAAGATGACGCCTGCGGGCTCGGCGACGAGGAAGCGGACCCGCGTCGGCGCGGAACCCACGCGGATGCGCCGACTCTCGGGCCGCGCGGTCAGGCGAATGGTCTCGCCCTCGAGCCGGTTGCCACTCTCGATCAGGCTGTTCCCGCACGGCCGGCAGTAGAGGTACATGCGGTAGAGGCCGGGCGAGAGATTCGATCGAACGAAGAACTTGAACGACTGGCGCGCGTACATGTCCTTCGTACGCCGGAGATGCCCGAGGAGGAAGAAGGGCTTGCCCGCGGCGTGCTCGACGGTCGGCTCGCAGATACCGTTCGAACCGCAGCTGTGGCGTTTCGGCCCCGCGGCGGCCGGGACGAGATACATGGGCATCCCCGAGCCGTCGCCCCAGCCCTGGATCGTCCCGCCGAGGGGCACGATCTTCGTCGCCGGATAGACGCCGACGTCCGCCTTCGCCGGCGCCGGAAGAGCGAGCACGAGCACGGCCAGAGCGGGCAGGATGAGCCGCCGTCTCACGTCACGCAATACGGCCGAGAGGCGGTGAGTGGTCCAGCGCTTGAGCCCCGTGCGGGAGTCTGGGACGCTAGTACGCGGTGACGCGGCTGTTTCGCCTGCCGGCAGAGCTCGTACCGAGAGTTCCGGAGCCGGCCCGCAAGGTGATCCGGGGTGCGCTTCGCGCCTACGGACGCGCCACGTATGCCGTGCGGCCGCTCCCGGACTTCCTGATCATCGGCGCCCAGAAGGCAGGGACCACCGCGCTGTATGCGTACCTGCGCTGGCATCCCGAGATCACCGGCCCGTCCTTCAAGGAAGTCAGCTTCTTCGACCGGCATTACGCCCGCGGCGAGGCCTGGTACCGAGGACACCTTCCCGCGTGGCCGAGACAGTGGCTCGTCAAGCAGCGCCACGGCCGGTGGCCGCTCGTGGGCGAGGCGAGCCCCAGCTACCTGTTCCATCCCCTCGCGCCCGAACGGGCGGCGGCGCTGATCCCTGCTGCCCGTCTGGTCGCGCTCCTGAGGAATCCGATCGACCGCGCCTTTTCCCACTACCACCACGAGGTCGCGCTCGGACGCGAGGCACTCTCATTCGAGGAGGCGATCGACAGGGAGGAAGAGCGCATGCGCGGCGAAGTCGAGCGGATGATCCGGGAGCCGTCCTACTTCAGTGCGCCCTGGTGGAACCACACGTATCTCGCCCGCGGCCGGTATGCCGAGCAACTCGAACGGTGGTTCGCGGTCTTCTCGCAAGAACAAGTGCTGGTCCTCTTCACCGAGGAACTCTCGGCGCAACCGGCGGCGACCTACCGGCGAGTGCTCGAATTCCTCGGCGTCAGCCGCCACGAGCTGGGCTCGTATCCGCGCATCTTCGAGCGCGACTACGCCGCGATGACGCCGGCAACGCGGCGCCGGCTCGAGAGCTATTTCGCGGAGCCGAACCGCCGGCTCGCAGCACTGCTCTCTCGAGACTTGCCCTGGTAAAGAAGAAGCCCCGGCAACTTGCGGCCTGCTGCCGGGGCTCTGCCATGGAAGGTGCTTCTCTTCCTGTGATGCCGTCGTCCTTACTTTCTTGCGTGCGACGGACTGGTCCCCTCGTTTTGGGGGCGTCCGTTTTTCACAGCCGACCCCTCGAACGAGTGAACAGGGTCGTCGACTCCCCCTTAAGGGGGACGCACGGCCACATCTGCGCTCACAAAGTCCGCTTCGGATAGGGAAATTCACTGCGGCCTGCGCGTCACACGCGTTAGGTGAGAGGAAAAGGGAGATGGCGAGAAAGAGTTCAGGAAAACGAGCTGCGGCGATCATTGCCCTGATCGCGGCGATGACGGCGCTCGCCGGTCCGTCGGCTGCATCGGCGTCTGCGGAGAAATCCGTTGCCCCGGTGTACGCGGACGTTTCGGCTACGGGCGTCGCGTTCGACATCGGCGCGAGCTGGGCCGAGGAAGCCAGCTGGGCCGAGGAAGCGAGTTGGGCTGAGGGATAGGCGGAGGCTGGACGCGCTTCTGCGCGTCCAGTCCGCTCAAGCAGTCGTGTTCTGAGCCGATAACTGCGGCTATGAGCCGTGGGTTCGGTCTCGTCGCCGCGATCTGCTCGCTGGCAATCGTCGCCGTTCTGATGGCGCTGAACGCGCGTCAGAACGGACCGACGTCGGCGAGCGTCCAGCGGGCGGAGGCCGAGGCGACCGCCGCGGTCGGCTCGCTCAACTTCACCGGCGCGGCGACCGAGCTCGAGGCGTTCCACGCCGAGAACGGGACCTATGCGGGAGCGGCGCTCCCACCGGCCTTCGGCGTCACGCTCGTGCGCGCCGATGTCTCCACGTACTGCCTTCAGGCGGGCGTGGGCGGCTCCACGCAGCACTTCACCGGTCCCGGCGGTTCGCCGGCGGCCGGGCCGTGTTAGCAATCCCGATGTGACGAACGGGCCCGGCGGCGGCGTATGAAGGCCGTGAACGCGGTGACGACCTCGTGGCCCGGCCTGCACGTCGACCGCCCGAGCTTCTCGGCGGTCGCCGAGTCCGAGCTCGACGCCGTCCACCGCTACCTGCTGTTCCTGACGGGGGACCGGGCCGTGGCGGAGGATTTGACCGGGGAGACCTTCGAGAAGGCGTTCCGCTCCTGGCGGCGCTTCGACCCTCGCCGCGGGACCGTGCGTGCCTGGCTCTGCCGGATCGCCCGCAGCACGGCGCTCGACCACTTCCGCTCGGAGGAACGCCGGCGTCGCCGCGAGGCGCGGTACGCCCGCGATCTGCCCGAAGCGGAAGAGCCCGGGTTGGGGCCCGGCGCGACCGAAGCGGCGTTGGCGCGACTGTCGCCGGCCGAGCGTGAGGTCGTGGCCCTGCGGGTGTTGCTGGAGCTGGACGGTCCGACCACCGCTCGGGTGCTCGGGATCAGCGTGACGGCCTGCTCGACTCGTCTGAGCAGAGCACTCAAGAGACTCGAGGAGATGATGCGCGATGCCGGCGACTGAGACGACTGACTTCGAGAGGGAGTTCGAGGAGCTCGTGCGCCGGCTGCGCACGTTGCCGACGGCTGCGCCCGACGATGTCCGCGAGCGCGTGCGCGCGCTCGGCGAGCCGGCTCAGCAGCCGCGGCTCTGGGATCGGCTTCTCGCTGCTCCCTGGCGTCGTTCGCTGCTCGTCCTCGCTCCGGTCTGCGTGCTGGGCCTGGTTTCCGCGGCCGTGGTGCACGGCGTGCTGAATTCAGGCTCGCAGCGAGAAGCGGCCGTGACTTCGCCTGCCGGAGCCGTCCGAGCCGTTCCCGGTTCATCCGGTGGGCGCGAGGTGCTACAGCCGGAATTCTCCTCGCGGCTGCCGACGCCTGCGCCGAACCCGAACCGCTATCAGGACTATGAGGCGTGGATGAGGGTGCGCGTGAAGGATCTGGACTCGCTCACCGAGCGCACGAACGAGGCGATGCAGGTTGTGCGGTCCTACGGCGGCTACGTCGCCTCGGTCGAGCAATCGACGTCTGCTGGACAGCCGGGCCAGGCGGACCTCGTCCTGCGCGTGCCGGTTGTCCACGTGGAGGACGCACTCATGCGACTGTCCGGGCTGGGGACCGTCGTTGAGCGGCACCTCTCGATCCGCGATCTCGAGCAGGTCGTGCAGCAGCAGAGGCAGCGCATCCTCCAGCTGAAGCTCTTCATCGCCCGCGCGACGGAGGCGCTGAAGGGCTCGCTTCCGGCGGACGTCCGGCTGCGCCTGCAGCTCCAGCTCGAGGAGGCTCGACGGAATCTCTCCCGCACGACGAATGCGAACAGGGCGACGCTGCGCGAGGCGAGCATGTCGCGGATCTCGCTCACCTTCACCACCCAGAAGGCCGTCGGCGCGACGAAGACGGGCGGCACCGGACGCGTGGAGCGCGCCGCGCGCGATGCGGCCTCGTTCCTGGCCGCCGCGGGCGCGGTCCTGCTGTTCCTGCTGATCGTGCTGAGCCCGCTGATCGTCCTCGCGATCGCCGGCTTCTGGGGGACCCGCGCGTATCGTCGGAGGGAGGAGCGCCGCCTGCTCGCCAGCACCTAGGATCACGCCGTGCCGCTTGCCCTTTCGACCGGGCATCAGATCGGGCTCGCCGTCACGAGCGCGGTCTTCATCGTCTTCGCGCTCGGCTCGTCGATGCTGCTGCCGCGCTTCCGCCCGCAGTACCCGGGCGGCGGCCTGCCCGCCTTCATCGTCGTGGCGTTCGTCTTCTTCTTCGGGATGCTCACGGCGGTTGAGGTGTTCGGGGCCGAGGAGAAGGAGGGAGGAGAGCACGTAGCCGAGACGACGGCAGAGCCGACCGCGACGACGACGCAACCGACGACCACTCAGCAGGCGACGACCGCCCAGGCGACGACGACCACTGCGCCGAAGCCGCAGGCGACGACTGTGAAGGTCACCGAAACCGAGTTCAAGATCGCGCTGGCGTCGACGAATCTCAAGGCGGGAAAGATCACGTTCGACGTCAAGAACGACGGCAAGATCCAGCACGACCTCGCGATCAAGGGGATGAGCGAGAAGACGAAGCTCATCTCTGCCGGCGGGTCGGCCCAGCTCACGGTCACGCTGAAGCCGGGGACGTACGACCTCTATTGCTCCGTGGCGGGCCACGAGCAGGCCGGGATGGACCTCAAGGTCACCGTCACCTAGCTACCCTTGGCTGCCGCGGAGGGGTGGCAGAGCGGTCGAATGCGGCGGTCTCGAAAACCGTTTCGGGCTCTTGGGTCCGACGAGGGTTCAAATCCCTCCCCCTCCGCTTCCCGGCTGCCGTAAAAAAGGCGGTCGGCTATCCTGCGCGGGCCGCGGAGAAGTGGCCGAGTGGCTGAAGGCGGCGCCCTGCTAAGGCGTTATGGGGGTGAATGCCTCCATCGAGGGTTCGAATCCCTCCTTCTCCGCTTCTAGGCACGGAGAGGTG
>DASWEF010000068.1:0-5457 GCA_036394855.1 Gaiellaceae bacterium
CTGCGACCTTGCGCTCCGGAGGCGCACGCTCTATCCCCTGAGCTACAGGCGCGACGGCGTCTAGTCTAGCCCCGATGCAGCTGACGGCCCGGATCGCGACGCTCGAGCTCGCCGAGACGTTCGTGATCTCGCGCGACTCGAGAGATACGGTGGACGTCGTCCAGGTGGAGATCCGCCACGCCGGCGTCTCGGGCTTCGGCGAGGGTGTCCCGGTCGACTACCACGGAGAGACGGCTGAATCTGCGCTCGCCTACGTCGAAGAGCACGCAAACGTGCTCGGAGACGACCCGTTCGCGCTCGACGAGGTCGAGTCGCGGCTCGAGCGGCGGGAGTGGGGTGCGAGGTCGGCGATCGACGCGGCCCTGTACGACCTCCAAGGCAAGGTCCTGGAGGTCCCGGTCTGGCGACTGCTCGGGCTGCGGCGGAAGGGCCCGCCGACGTCCTGGACGATCTGGCTCGGAGACCCGGACGACATGGCGCGCCGCGCCGGTCGGGTTACCGGCTTCCGCCGGCTCAAGCTGAAGCTGGGGGCGCGGGATGGGCTCGACGTCGAGCGGGTTCGCGCGGTGCGCGCCACGACGGAGGTCCCGCTTCAGGTCGACGTCAACGAGTACTGGACCCTCGAGGAGGCGCTCGACGCGCTGCCACAGCTCGCTGAGCTCGGCGTCGAGTACTGCGAGCAGCCCCTTCCGGAAGGTGACGCCGACGGGCCCCGGCTGAAGGCGGCCTCTCCGATCCCGATCTACGTCGACGAGGACTGCCACAGGCTCGAGGACGTCGCCGGCTGCGCGGAGCGCGCGCACGGGATCAACATCAAGCTCGCGAAATCCGGCGGCATCCGCGAAGCGGTGCGCATGACGCATGCGGCGCGCGCGCTCGGCCTCGGCGTCATGCTCGGATGCATGATCGAGTCCGGGCTCGGAATCTCCGCTGCCGCGCAGATCGCGTCTCTCTGCGACCACGTCGACCTCGACGGAAACCTGCTGCTCGCCGTCGATCCATGGCCGGGCGTTGACTTCCGCGACGGCGTGCAGGTGCCCCCCGACCAACCAGGACTCGGTGTCAGAGAAGAAGTACCTGATCCTCGCTGAAGAGTTCTCGCACGATCCGCACTACGCGAAGACCGCGCGCGGAGTGATGCGCTACCGGCGGGAGTCGGTCGTCGCGATGCTCGATTCCAGGCGCGCCGGTGAGACGGATGACGGCGTTCCGATCGTCGGCACCGTCAACGACGCGCTCTGCTTCAACCCGAATACCGCACTCGTCGGCGTCGTTACGCAGGGCGGCCACTTCCCCGGCGACTGGCAGGAACTGCTGAAGAGCTGCGTCGCAAAGGGGCTCGATCTCGAGAACGGTCTTCATGTCCGCCTGCGCGACATCCCCGGCCTACCCGAGCTGGCGAAGAAGCACGGGGTCGAGCTGCGCGATCTGCGCGAGCCGCCGGCCGACCTCAGCACGGTCAGCGGCGAGAACCTCGAGGTGGACGCGACGATCGTCCTCACGGTCGGCTCGGACTGTGCGATCGGAAAGATGACCGCGACGTGCGAGCTCGACCTCGAGGCGCGCAGGCGCGGGCTGCGCTCCGTGTTCGTTCCGACGGGACAGACCGGGATCGCCATCGCCGGCTGGGGGATCTCGGTCGACGCCGTCGTCTCCGATTTCCTCGCCGGCGCGGCTGAGCGCCTGGTCGTCGAGGGGGCGAAGCAGGGTGACCTGCTCTGGGTCGAGGGGCAGGGGGCGATCCTGCATCCGATCTACTCGGGGGTGACCGTCGGGCTGATGCACGGCAGCGCCCCGCACCTGTACGTGCTCTGCCACGAGGTGGGGCGGACCGTCGTCGAGGGCGACCCGACCGGCTCACCGATCCCCGGCCTCAAAGAGCTGGTCGATCTCCACGAGCGGATGTCGCTCAAGCTCCGGCCGGCGAAGGTCGCGTGCCTCGCCCTCAACACCTCCGCGGTCTCCGAAGAGGAGGCGCGGGCAGCGATTGCGGAGGCCGAGCACGAGACCGGGCTCCCGGCGGACGACCCGGTGCGGTTCGGCGCCCCCAAATTGGTGGACGCCGTGCTCAAACTCAAGCCCTGATCTGCCGACAAGGAGGGCATGAGGCGGATCTCTGCGGTCCTCGCGTCCGCGTGCGCGGCGCTTGCCCTTGCCGGGGCGGCGTCGAGCACCACGTTCGGCGTTGCCGACGACGCCGGCAAGTATGCCGAGGACGGCGGTGCCGGCTTCTTCAACATGCTCACCGAGCTCGGAATGACGGAGAACCGGATGGCGGTCTTCTGGGATCCAGTCAACCCGACGACGATCGTCGACCAGGCGTTCCTCGACCGCTCTGTTCCCCAGGCGATGCGGCGCGGGATCGACGTCATGTTCGCGATCTATCCGCTAAAGGCCCGCGCGCTCGTCGACACGCCGAACGGCGTTCAGCAGTTCGCCGACTACGCGGCGAAGGTTGTCGAGCGGTATCCGTACGTGCGGAAGATCGTCTGCCTGAACGAGGGGAACCAGCCCCGGTTCCACCAGCCGCAGTTCGACGACGCGGGCAACGGGATCTCCGGCGTCGTCCAGGAGCAGGCGATGGCCGCGTGCTACGACGCGGTGAAGGCGGTGGATCCCGGCATCGACGTGATTGCGTTCGGCCTCTCACCCCGCGGCAACGACGACTTCGAAGCCGACAGCAACGTCTCGCACTCTCCGATCCGATTCCTGAAGGAGGTCGGCGACGCCTATCGTGCGAGTGGGCGGACGAAGCCCATCGCCGACGACGTCTCGATCCACTGCTACCCGAACGTGAACACCGACGCGCCGTCGGTCGGCTACGTCTGGCCGAAGGTCGGCTGTGTGAATCTCGAGCGCTTCAAGCAGGCGTGGTGGGATGCGTTCCACGGAACTGCGCAGCCGCTCTTCCGCGAGTCCGGGCAATCCGGGGACGGGCCCTTCGTTCGCATCTTCGTGGACGAGGTGGGCTACCAGGCGCGCGTTGCTCCGGGGAAATCGTCCTTGTACACCGGAGCGGAAAACGTTCCGCTCGTCGACGAGGCGACCCAGGGCACGTACTACGCGCAGCTGATTGCGCTGATGGCATGCGATCCGAGCGTCGCCCTGCTCAACTTCTTCCACGCCGTCGACGAGACCAGCCTGCCCGCATGGCAGAGCGGCGTCGTCCTTCCGGACGGCACGCGCCGCGCCTCGTACGCAACCGTCAAGGAGGCGATCGGCGCGAACCAGCAGTGCCAGGGGAAGGAGATGCAGTGGCGGCACACGGAGCGCGTCGTCGGCGCCCGCGTCATCTTCAAGACACTGCCGCGTTCCTTCGTCGTCCGCGCGGACGAGGGGTTCTCCTACGAGGTGAAGATCACTCGCCCTTCGAGCACGCGCAGGCTAACGGGCGCAGACGGACAGGGAGACGCCGCTCGCGACCTCCTCTTCAAGCTGCCGAGGCTGCGCAGTGGGACGTACCAGGTGAAGATCACGCTCCGGGCGGAGACGAATCCCACCCGCGCGACGACATTCACGCGCACGTTCCGGGGGTAGACAGGTCCCGTTTGGCCGGTCTTCAAGCCCGGCCGGATGCGATATAAGGATCGACATGTCCGATCCACGCGTGGCGAAGCACGCCGATCTCCTCGTCAACTATTCGCTCGAGCTGAAGCCGGGTCAGGTCGTGCGAATCGACGGCACCACGGTGGCGTCGCCGCTTGTCGCCGAGATCTACCGCCACGCCCTCCGGGCAGGTGCACATCCGCGCACGCGTGTCGAGGTCGAAGGCCTCGACGTCATCGCCCTTCGCGAGGCGTCGGACGAGCAGCTGTCCTTCATCTCGGAGATGGAACGCTTCGAGGTCGAGAACCTCGATGCGCTCGTGACGATCTGGGCCGATCGGAATACGCGCTCGCTGACCCAGGCCGATCCGCAGCGGGTCAGCCGCCGGATGGCATCACGCCGCCAGCTGATCAACCGTTACTGGGAGCGAATCGACGCAGGGCAAGCCAAGTGGGTCGGCACGCGCTTCCCGACCCACGCGCATGCCCAGGACGCCGAGATGTCGTTGCCGGAGTACGAAGAGTTCGTCTACGGCGCCTGTCACGTCCGCGCCGACGAGGATCCGGTGGCGCACTGGCGCCGCATGTCCGTGGAGCTGAACGCGCACGCGCGCGAGCTCGAGAGCGCGCGAGAGCTTCGCATCGTCGGCCCGGACACGGATCTCCGTCTCAACGTCGAGGGGAGGAGCTGGCTGGCGGCGGACGGCAGGCTCAACATGCCGGACGGGGAGATCTTCACGAGCCCCGTCGAGACCGAGACGGAGGGAGAGATCCGCTTCTCCTTCCCGGCGATCTTCCACGGGCGCTCGGTGGAGGACGTGCGCCTGCGCTTCGAGGGCGGTCGCGTCGTGGCGGCGGAGGCGAAGACCGGCAACGACTACCTGCGGTCGCTCGTCGGCATGGACGAGGGCTCGGGCATCCTGGGCGAGTTGGCGTTCGGCCTGAACTACGAGATCGATCGTTTCACGCGCGACATCCTGTTCGACGAGAAGATCGGCGGCACCGTGCACGTCGCGCTCGGCTCCAGCTTCAAGAAGCTGGGCGGCCGGAACGACTCCGGTCTGCACTGGGACCTGATCTGCGACCTCCGTGCCGACGGTGAGGTCTACGCCGACGGCGAGCTCGTTTGGAAGGCCGGGCGCTTCCTCCACGAGCCGAGTGTCCTCGCAGCCCAGCCCGTCGTCGCTTCCTGACCCGGATCGCCGTCATCTCGGACACGCATCTCCCGCGCGGCGCGCGCGTGCTCCCGGACGAGTGCCGGCGTTTGCTCTCGCGCGCGGACCTCGTCCTCCACGGCGGCGACTTCGTGTCGGTGCAGTTTCTCGAGGAGCTACGCGCGATCGGTCCCCCGGTCGAAGGTGTCCACGGGAACATGGACGAGCCGGCCCTGAAGGCCGCGCTGCCGAAGCAGCACGTGGTGGAGATCGACGGCCTGCGGATCGGAATGGTTCACGACGCGGGGCCGCGGGTGCGGCGGGAGGCACGGCTCGCGGCTCGCTTCGCGGACTGCGAGGCGGTGATCTACGGCCACACCCACATCCCGCAGGTGGAGCGGTTCCAGCACCTCTGGGTGCTGAATCCAGGATCGCCGACCGAGCGGCGCAGCGCTCCCGCTCATTCGATGCTCGTCCTGAGGGTGAAGGGGAGGCGGATCACGCCTGAGCTCGTGACTCTTTGAGGGCTTGATGCCATGAAGGAGCGGGCCTGCTAGCGCTCCCGCGCCCGAGGCGGTATGCCGAGGGCGTCGCCGAAGTCGGGACCGAAGGAGGCCCAGTAATGGTGTACGTCGGAATCGATCTTCACCGCAAGCGCTCGCAGATCGCCGTCCTCGACCAGCAGGGTGGTGAGCTGCTCTCGCGCAGGATCGTCAATGACCGGAACATTTTCCTCGAACTGCTGCACGGACTGGGCG
>DASWEF010000069.1:0-10096 GCA_036394855.1 Gaiellaceae bacterium
CCGCTGGCCGCACAGCTGCGCGACGGCGGCCGGCTCGTGCAGCCGATCGGGCCGGGCGGGGTCGACGAGGTGACCCTGTTCGGGAAGCGCGGCGACACGTTGCGACGAAGCGGCTTCGTCACCGGCGCGCAGTTCGTCCGGCTCTACGGCGAGCACGGCTTCGTGCCATGAAGCTCGCGCTTGCCGGCGACACGATGCTCGGGCGCGGCGTCGCCGAGCGGCTCGAAACGCAGCCGCCGGAATCGCTCTTCGCGCCAGAGCTCGTCGAGATCGTGCGCGAGGCCGATCTCTGCCTGCTCAACCTCGAGTGCTGCATCTCCGCCCGCGGTGAGCCGACGCCGGGGCGCGTCTTCCACTTCCGCGCGCCGCCCTGGGCGACGCAGGCGCTCGTTCACCTCGGCGTCGACTGCGTCACGCTCGCGAACAACCACGCGCTCGATTTCGGCGAGGACGCGCTTCTTGACACGCTCGCCCATCTGGACGCGGCCGGGATCAAGGTCGTGGGCGCGGGCACCGACGCCGAACGGGCCCATTCGCCCGTGATGATCGACGGGCTGACCGTCGTCGCCTTCACCGACCATCCGCGCGAGTACGCGGCGGGTCCGAACCGTGCGGGCGTCGCCTTCGGCATGCCGGACTCGCTTCCCCAGGCGGAGCCGCTCCTCGTGACACCGCACTGGGGTCCGAACATGACGACCGAGCCGGGGCGTTCGATCCGCCGCGCTGCGCAGGAGCTCCTCGACGGGGGCGCGACACTCGTCGCCGGCCATTCGGCGCACGTCTTCCACGGCATCGCGCCGCGTGTCCTCTACGACCTCGGCGATTTCCTCGACGACTACCGCGTCGATCCGAAGCTGCGGAACGATCTCGGCCTGCTCTTCCTCGTCGACCTCGCGGGCGGCCGGCTCGAGGCCGTGCCGCTCAAGCTCGAGTTCACGCACACGCGCCTCGCCACGGGCGAAGACGCCGCGTGGATCGAGCGGCGCTTCGCCGAAGCATGCGCCGCCTTCGGCACGGAGGTCACCGTCGAAGACGGCCGCCTGCTGGCGCGGTGGCGTTAGCATGCGCCTCACGATGGCCGCATCACAGCTGATCGAGGCGCTCGACAAGGCCGACGTGAAGTACGAGCTGCTGCCGCACGCGCACACGGAGACAGCGCTCGCGGAAGCGGACGCGCTCGGCGTCGCGCCGGACGACGTCGCGAAGACGCTCGTCGTCAAGCTGCCGGACGGCTACGTGCGCGTCGTCGTGCCGGCATCGGCGCGGCTCGACATCCGCAAGGTCCGGGAGATCCACGGCGGGGGGAGGCACAAGGTCCACCTCGCCTCCGAGGAGGATCTCCGGCGCGACTACGCGGCGTTCGACCTCGGCGCGGTTCCCCCGATCGGCGGGCGCAGCGATCCCGTCATCGTCGACCGGAAGGTCGCCGACCGCGAGACGGTCGTGATCGAGGCCGGCTCGCACGAGGAGTCGCTGCGGTTCGCGGCGGCCGACCTCGTACGCGTCACCGGCGCCTCCGTGACGGATATCTCGGAGGAGTAAGTCCTCCCACGAAGGGCCGTGTCCCTTCAATCAAGGTCTGACCCTGGGTGTCGCGAGTCTGTGTCACTTCGTCCACAGGTTGGCGGGCGCAGAGCTAGGGCTTCGCGACGGGAGTGACGACTTGTCGCGATCTCCTCGCCGGCGTCCGCTTACGGGTGTTTCGTCTCGTCGGCCTTGATGTCGCCGTGGAAGCGAATCTTGCCGCCGACCAGCGTGTCGCCCCAGGTGCCCTTGCCGTTCTCGGTCGCGCGGTAGGTGAACTGGTACCGGGCATAGCGGAACGCGGCGATGCCGGTGTAGTACTCGCGGAGCCAGTCGAACGTCCCCGCGCACTGTCCCTTGACGTCGTCGCTCGTGCACGCGAAGTCCTTGACGCCGAGGAAGCCGCGCACCGGCGCGCCGCGGGGTGCGAAGGTTCCGCGGAAGGTCGTCACCGACGACCCCTTGAACGTCCCCCGGATGCCGGCGGGGATCTCCGTCTTCCCGCCGGGGCTCCAGCCTTCGATCGTCGTGAACCGGCCGTCGTAGTTGCTCGTAGAGCAGAAACGGCCCGGCGCCTTGCGCCAGACGCGAACGGCGCGGGTGTAGTCGTCGAAGGCCCAGTTGTTGCCCTTCACGCCCGTGTCGACGTCGTTCTGGACGCCGTAAGTGACGTTGAGCACGAGCTTGCCGGCGCCACAGCCGGGATTCTTGGCTGGCTGAGCCGGGGACGCCACCGCAAGCGCGAGGACTACTGGGACTAGGAGCCCTCCCATGTTCAAGTAGACGCCTTGTAAATCAGGTTCTTGCGGTGCGGCAATCACGTCATGATTGGCTCCAATGCCGGATGAACAGGACGAGCTAGAGCAGGCCTGGCAGGCGCTCGCCGACCGGGAGCGCCTCCTCAACCAGACGATCGCCCGCCGCTCCGCGGAGATCGATGCGCGCGCGCGCCGCTACGAGGAGATCGGTGCCGACCTGGATGCACGGCGGCAGCTGATCGAGGAGGCCGAAACCGATCTCGTCGAGCGAGAGCAGCGCGCGGCGCTCGCCGAGGAGGAGATCCGCGACCGGCGGGAGGAGCTCGAGCGCGCGCAGACCGATCTCGAACGCGTGCGCCAGCGAGAGCGCGAGCTGGACGTGCGCGCGAGCGAGCTGCGCGGGCTCGCGGCCGAGCTCGAGGAGCGCAGCGAGTGGATCGCAACAGCCTCTGCCGCGCTCGATGCGCAGGAACGCCGCGCGAAGGCGCTTGCCAAGCACGAGGCGGACTTCGAGCGCCGCGCAGCCGAGATCACAGACCAGGAACGTGTCCAGGGTGCGGCTCTGCGACAGCTCGACGTGCGCGCGGCCGAGCTCGAGGCGCAGATGGCCGAGCTCGACGCGGAGGCAAAGCGCATTCAGAAGGCGAAGGGCGAGCTGAAGCCGCGCGTGACCGCGGTCAAGGAGCGCGAGCGGGAGCTCGACGAGCGCGCACGAGAGCTCGAGGAACACGCCGCGCGCAACGCCGAGCAAGAGCAACGGCTGGGTCGCCGCGCCGCAAAGCTCGCGGTCGAGGAGACGGAGCTCGCAGGTCGCATGCGAGACGTCCGCGAGCAGGAGCAGCGGCTCGCCAACCTCGAAGAACGTGCGCGCGAGCTGGACGAGCGTGCGCGCGAGCTCGAGCGTTCAGCCGCGGAGCTGGACGAGCGCGGTGCGTGGCTCACCGAGGCGGTCGCCCGCGTCGAGGCGCGGGAGAGGGACGTCGCGGATCGCGAGCGGCACGTGGTTGCCGCAGAGTCGCGGTTTGCCCGCACCGAGCAGGAGCTCGACCTGCGCAAGGCAGCCCTCGACGACCGCGACCGGCGGCTGACGCAGGCGGAGGAGGCGCTCGCCGAACGGCGGCGTCAGATCCGGGACGAAGAGCTGCGCCTCCAGACCGGCGAGCCGGCCTAGAGCTCGAACGCCATCAGGATCGCGTCGACGTACTCGTCGCCGCGGCGGTAGTGCGCGCGCCGGTAGCCCTCCTGCACGAAGCCGAACTGCTCGTACAGCGCAATTGCGGCCGCGTTGTACGGGAAGACGTGCAGCTCGAGCTTGCGCACGCCGGCTATGCGCGCCCACTCCAGGGCGGCTCGTAGGAGCGCGGTACCGATGCCGCGGCGACGGTGCGAGGCGGCGACCATCAGGCCGAGATCGGCGACGTGGCGACTCGCGGGATGCTGGTCACGCGCGATCGAGAGGCGGCCGACGATCCGGCCCTCGTCCTCCGCAACGAAGACGGCCGCATTCGGGTAGCGGCGGATCGCGCGCAGGTAGCGGCGCTCGTCGGCGGGATCGCGCCAGCCGTTCGTCGTCACCAGCCAGCCTTCAGGCTCGGCGCCGACAGCGTTGCCGAGCGCCGTCAGTCCCGCCGCGTCGGCCGGCTCGGCGCGACGGATGATCATTCGACGACGACTCCGGCGCCACCCCTGCGCGGATCGCCGGCGGCGGCGAGCCTGCCGTCCTCGAGCGTGACCGCGGCGGCACCGCCGAAGAAGAGATTGCGCCGGCGCCAGCGGGTGACGTTCCAGCCCATTGCTTCGAGCTTGTCGAGCTCGGCCGCGTCATGGCCACCCTCGCAGTGCAAGTCGTCTCCCTCGAGATGGACACGCGGACGGTCGATTGCATCCTCGACCTCGAGGCCGTGACCGACGACGTTGACGACAATCTGCATCACGGCACCGCGGAGACGCAGCGAGCCCGCACTGCCGACGACCAAGCGCGGACGGCCCTCGCGGAGGACGATCGACGGGCTCATCATCGAGGACAGCCGCGCACCGGGACGGGGCGGCTTCGCGAGGTCGAACTCGCCGATCATGTTGTTGAGGTGGATGCCGGTCCCGGGGACGACGATCCCGGAGCCGGCGCCGGTGGAGGCGGTCAGCGCGACGGCGTTGCCTTTGCCGTCGACGACGGAGATGTGCGTCGTGCCACGCGAGACGACCGCCGCCCGCTCCTCGAGCGCTCTCGCGAGCCCGCCTCGGCCGAGTCGAGCCTGCGCCTGCTCGCGCATGACGCGCGCGAGCGCGTCGATTGCCTCCGCGCTGCCGGGCTCGCCGACGCCGAACTCCTCCAGCAGCGGCAGGCCGTACGCGATCAGGACACCCCCCGCGGACGGCGGGGGGTTGGAGAGGTACTCCTGGCCGAAGAAGTCCGTGCTCACCGGACGCCGCCGGATCACGCGGTACTCCTCGAGGTCGCGGTTGGTGAAGCAGCCGCCGCGCTCGCGGACGTGGTCGACCATCCGCCTGGCGAGGTCGCCCCTGTAGAGATCGTCGGCGCCGTGCTCCGCGAGGAACTCGAGCGTCTTCGCCAGGTCGTCCTGGATCAGCGTGTCGCCCGCGACGAGCCGTTCGCCGTTCTGCTCGTAGACGGCGCGCGACTCCGGCGTGTGCCGGAGGATCAGGTCGAGGATCGCGTGCAGGTACGCCTGTCCTTTGTTCAGCTCGACGCCGCTTCGCGCGAGCTCGATCGCCGGCTGGAAGAGGTCGCGCCACGGCAACGTCCCGAAGGTCTTGTGCGCAGTCTCGAGGCCGAGGACGGCGCCTGGGACGGCGCACGACGCGGCGCCGATGTGGAAGATCTGGGTCGAGCCGCCGCTGAAGTCCACGTCGACACGGTCCATCTCCGCGAGCTCCCGTGTGTCGAGACCGAGGCCCGGGATCGCGACGAAGAAGTCGAAGACGCGCGTGCTGCAGTCGCGTGCGCGGTGGACGAGCATGAAGCCGCCGGCACCGGGGCCGGTGAGCGGGCTCTCGACGACCCAGGAGACGAGCGCTGCGCCGACGGCTGCGTCGACGGCGTTGCCGCCCGCGTCGAGCACGCGCGCGCCGGCTTCGGCGGTCAGCGGGTGGCCGGCGGCGACTGCCCCTCTCATGGGCGAAGGTTAGCCGGGTGCCGGTCCGAGGGAGCTGGAGGCCTGATGTGAAATTCCGCCGGGCCAGAATTTCCCATCAAACCTCTAGGTGGACAGGGAGGGCCCGCGCCAGCCGCTTGGCGCGGACCTTCGGGGGAGGCCGCAGCTGGGTGGACGTGCCGACCTACTTGGGAAGATGCGCGCGAACCGGCCGGCTTTCGCCCTGCCGGCGAAGTTCACTCGAACGAGCTACCGCGCTTAGTTCTGAAGAAACGACGGCGGCTCGAGCTCGTCCTCGGGCGCGGTGAGTGCGCTGACGAGGCTGCGTCCACGACCGGCGGCGCCCACGCCGACGCCCGTCACGATCACGGTCACCCACACCTGGCCGGTGAGGCGGTCGTCGATCGTCGCGCCGAAGATGATCTGCGTGTCGTCGGTCGCCGTCTGGCGGATCACCTCCGCAGCCTCGTTCACCTCGAGCAGCGTCAGGTCGTCGCCGCCCGCGATCGAGAGCAGGATCCCACGCGCGGCGCCGACCTCGGTGTCGATGAGCGGCGAGCGCAGCGCGCGCTCGGCGGCCTCGCGGGCGCGGTTCTCGGTTCCCGACGAGAAGCCGATCCCCATCAGCGCCGTTCCCGAGCCCTCCATGATCGTGCGCACGTCCGCGAAGTCGAGGTTGATCAGGCCCGGAAGCGTGATCAGATCGCAGATGCCCTGGACGCCCTGGCGAAGGACGTCGTCGGCGATGCGGAACGCGTCCAGCATCGACGTCGTCCGGTCGAGCACCTCGAGCAGCCGGTCGTTCGGGATCACGATCGTCGTGTCGCAGGCCGTGCGCAGCGCATCGACGCCGGTCTCGGCCTGCCCGCGGCGCTTTGTCCCCTCGAACTTGAACGGCAGCGTGACGATCCCGACCGTCAGCGCGCCGAGCTCCTTGGCGATGCGCGCGACGATGGGCGCCGCGCCGGAACCGGTGCCGCCGCCCTCGCCCGCGGTGACGAAGACCATGTCCGCCCCGCGGAGCGCGTGCTTGATCTGGTCGTAGCTCTCCTCGGCGGCCTTGCGCCCGACGCTCGGATCGGAGCCCGAGCCGAGCCCCTGCGTCAGCTCACGCCCGATGTGAATCTTCGTCTCGGCGTCCGACACCTGGAGCTGCTGCACATCGGTGTTGACGGCGACGAACTCGACCTGGTTGATGCCGGCGTCGATCATCCGGTTGACCGCGTTGAGTCCCGCGCCGCCGACGCCGACGACCTGGATCTTCGCCAGGTAGGAGCCAAGCGTGCCGACGCGCGCGTGCTGCAGGCGCGGCGCGGGTTCCGGCAGCGGCTCGATGTAGCGCGTGACCGGTGGCTCGGGAACGGTCGGCGGGGGCGGCATCGGCTCGGGCGTGGGCTCCGGCGGCGTGGGCTCGGGCACCGGATCCGGACGCGGCGGCGCCGGCGTCTCGACCTCGTCCTCCCAGGTCGGAACGTGCTCGACCGTCGACTCGTGCGGCTCCTCGGCGGGCGCCCCGGGCACCTCGCGCTCCTGCTGCCGCTGGGCCGCCTCGGTCGCCTTGAAGAGCTCGGCGAGCGGGCCTTCACGCATGCTCGCGCGCTTTCGCGCCATTGAGCACCTCCTTGGCAAGGTCGCGGTAGAGCATCGCTGCGTCGCCCTTCGGCTCGTAGCCGAGCACGGACTGTCCCTTCACGGGAGCCTCCGCGTAGCGGATCGTCTTCCTGATCTTCGTGTTGTAGACCAAGTCACCGAAGTTCTCTTTGAGAATGTCGACGGCCTCCTTGGAATGCAAGAGGCGCTTGTCGTACATCGTCGGCAGGATCCCCTCGATCTCGACGCTCGGGTTCAGGTTCTCGCGGATCATCGAGAGGGTGTTCTCGAGCTGGACGAGGCCCCGCAGCGAGAGGTACTCGCACTGCACCGGGACGATCACGCCGTTCGACGCGACGAGGGCGTTGATCGTCAGCAGCCCGAGCGACGGCGGCGTGTCGATCAGGATGTAGTCGTACTTCGGCTTGACCGTCGCGAGCGCCTTCTCGAGGGCGCGCTCGCGGCCGATCATCGACGAGAGAGCCAGCTCGGCGCCGGCCAGGTCGATCGAGGAGACGGCGACCTCCACCTCGGCCTCGCGGATGATCTCCTCGATCGGGAGCTTGTGGACGAGCACGTCGAACATCGAGCGCTCGATCTCGTCCGGGTTCCACCCCTGGCTCATGGTCAGGTTGCCCTGGGGATCGAGGTCGACGAGCAGGACCGAATAGCCCTGCTCCTTGAGGGCGACTCCGAGGTTCAGCGTGGTCGTCGTTTTCGCCACGCCGCCCTTTTGGTTGGCGAACGCGATGACCCGGCCCAAAGGTGATCCCTTCTTAATGGACGATGCGCGTGTGTTGGGACGCGGAAGCAAGCGGGAGAGCCCCATGCGGCGCTCTTTCGGGCCAGGATAGCGACTTCCTGCGTGGGGGAACCTGCGGTTCCCCCACGGTCCCCCTCCCTCGGAATCGGGAAGGCGAAGGTTCGGTAGCGCTCCCGGCGGGACGCGGTCCCGCCTCCGCGCGCGAGAGCGAGCTCGCCCTAGAACGATCTGGGCGGTTTCGTCGTGACGCGCGGTGGACGACGGTTTGCAGGCTCTCGCCGTAAGTACGTCAGCCGGCGCCGGCTTCGCCTTCGACCGCGAGCTGCAACCGGAGGTTGTACTTCAGCGAGACCGGGGCGGTACTCACGAGCCGCGCCTCGCAGTCCGCCGGGCCGAGGTTCGGCACGTCGAGCGTCCCCTTCGCGCGGCCGCGGCGGAACGTCTGGCTCGCGACGACGCTCCCGTTGCAGACGAGCTCTGCGCGGGCGCGGACGCCCTTCCGCTTCGGACGCGAGACGGTCGAGACGAGAGTTACGTGGCGGCCTGGGCCGAGGAGGCCGAACGGAATCGCACGGCGCCCGTGCGGCGCGAGCGTCCCCACCCGAGAAACGACGAGCGGGCCTGCCGGCGCTGCAGGCAAGGTCGCCGTCGGCGTGCCGAGCTCGGCGAAGAGCGCCGCCTTCAGGCTCACGTCCGGCGGGCTCAGCCACGGAATCCCGTAGCTGTAGCTGCTCCCCACGTGAATGTACGCGTAGTCCTCCGCGAAGATCTCGCCGATGCTGTGGTTCCAGCCGCGCGAATAGTCGAATGCGACGCGCCCGCTCGCGAGCAGCGACGCCATTCCGCGCGCCGCCCACCAGACGGGCGTCCCGTTCAGCTCGGGGACGTCCGGGACCTGCCAGGACGAATCGAGATGGTGGCCGTACTCGTGCAGCAATGTGCCCTCGATGAAGGCGTCCTTGCCGGCGGCAATGACGATCGTCGGCGTCCCGCGGTTGCGCTTGTAGCACGCCGCCGCTTCGTTGCCGCAGAGGGTGTCGATCGACTGGTCGGGGACGATCCGGATCGTGACCTTGCTGATCTCGTCGCCGTGGGCAGAGGCGCGCAGGACCGACGCGTACCACTCCGTGTCGACGGTTGCGGCCCGGACGTCGAAGGTGATCTTGCGTCCCGCGGTGTCTGTCGAGGTGACGATGGCCGCGTCCGCGCCGGTTGCTGCGGCGCACGCGAACGCGAGCGCGAGCAAGAGCGCTATGAGGATGCGGCGACGAGCGGCGAGGGGAGCGATGGTAAGGGTTCGAGCTAGCCGGTCGGAGCGGCTGCGAGCGAGGGACGGAAACGACGGGCGAGCGCCCAGAGGCCCGCGGCGGCCAGGACGGCGGCGCCGACGAAGATGACCAGGCCCTGCGCGGCGACCGCGAATGCAACGGCCTCCGCCTTCGGCACTCCACCGACGATCAGGATCGCCGCACCGGCGCCGGCCTGGGTTGCCGCTCCTGCGGGCGCGATCGGAAGGGCGGCCGAGGCGGCCGATGCGCACAGGAAGGCCAGCGCGAGCGGGAAGGATGAACCGACCGCGAGCGCGTTCAGCAGGACGAAGACCGCCAGGCCGCGCAGCGCCCACGAGACGGAGATGAAGAACCAGGCCTCGGACGCCGAGCGCGGGCACGCGGTGTGCTCCTGGAGCCAGCGCCCGGCCTTCCAGCGGCTCACGAACCGCAGCCGCGCGATGCGGGGCAAGAACAGGACGAGCAGTGCGGCGGCCACGCCCGAAGCGGCGACCAGCGCGAAGCCAATCCGCACGCCCCCGCCTGCCGCGGCGGCGGCCACGGACGCCATCGGCGTCAGCGCGGCGCTGTCGAGCAGGCCGACCACGATCAGGGTGAGGCAGATCGCGCCGAGACCGGCCGTCCGCTTGCCGGGAAGCCTGCGAACGACCGCGATCCGGATCGCCTCGTCGAACCGGCCGGGCAGTGCCACGCCGCCGACCGAGGCGGCCCCGCCGGCGGCGGCGAGCGTCAGGGCCTCAGGCCGCTGACCCTCGGGGAACAGCCGCTGCCAGCCCCACGCCTTGAACGCGTAGGCGCCGAGAAAGAGGACGCCAGCGGCCACGACGAGCAGTGGATCGGCGTTCGCGAGCGGCCACCCCGTCTTGCTGAAGTGGACGATCGTGAGCGCGAGCGCCGTCAGCGCAACGGAGACGAAGAAACCGTTGACTGCGATGCGGACGCGGCGTGATCTGAGCGCATGGATCGCTCTCCCCATGCGGGGAGATATCGGATGGCTCTCGAGGAAGCTGGATAGCTGAATGGGGGACTTTCCGCTTGGGGCGGACAACCAGTGTCGCA
>DASWEF010000070.1:0-84477 GCA_036394855.1 Gaiellaceae bacterium
GAGCTCGAGCACGGCCTCCACGACCTGCTCACGAACGTGACAGGCGACGACCCGGTCGTCACGGGGAAGATCGCGCTCGCCCATCTGAATGAGTTCCCCGACTACTACACGCGGCTCGAGCGGATGGAAGAGGAGGCGAAGACACGGGAGGCGTCCGGGTTCACCGCGAGGGAGTGGCCGATCGGCACCTTGCGGGGCCTTCTCGGACCGCCGTTCGTTCGCGGTGCATGCAGCTCCAGCGCACCGTGCGAATACGTCACGCTGACGCCGACTGCATCCACGTCGGCCGGAAGCGCGAATCGCTCCTCGAGTCGCTCGTGAATGCGAAACGGGCCATCATCGACGCCGGTCTGGGTTTGATCGCCGCGCACCGTCACGATGCTGTCCGCGATCTCGACCTCGAGCTCCTGCCGGGAGAAACCCGGCACGGCGAGGTGGACGACATACTCGTTCGCGCGCTCGTCCACGCTCAGGAGAGGAGCGCATCGGTGGCGCCTCGCATCCGTCCTCAGGGAATCCGCGGATGGTGTCGGGCCCGGCGACACGACTCAGCCAGTCGCGCTCGGCGCGAAACCGCCGTTCGAGCTCCCTGACTTCCTCCGCGCTGAAGACCTCGATCTGCCGTGCCGAGTGGACCGCCCGATCGGCCGCGTCGATCGCATGCGTCCATGAGGCACGCACCTGCTCACGCGTGACCGGGGTTCCGCGCGCCGAACGAGCGGGTCGCACGCGGCGTCCAGCTGAGAGCCGCCGCACCGGCGCCGGTCCCGTGCGGTTAGGCGTGAATGACGATCCGGTCGCGGGCACCGGCGGGCGCCCCCTCTCGCATCGTCCCGGGCGTCTCGCGGAGCACGATCCGCCCTCGATCTACGTCGACCGTCTCGACTTCGTCGAACGGGACGGCCGTCAGCCTGCAGCTCAGCAGGCCGGAGTGCACGACGAGCACGCCGCGCTCTGGCCGGCCGGCACGCGGCAGGACGGCAGCGACGCTGCCGATCCTGCCGTCGTGCGTCTCGACGCGGTAGCCCTTGCACCGCGTCAGGTCCGTATCGGCGATCACGCCGGCGTCCGTTCTCGAGGCACCGTCTTCGTCTTGCGCGGCCAGGTGAGCTTCGACTCGACCGAGACGACGCCCGGCGTCTGCTCTGCGATCGCGACGATCGACTCGGCCAGGTCTTGCGTGTCCAGGCGCCCTCCGAGCAGAACGTTGCCCTGCTCGACCTGGACGTCGAGGCGCTCGGGGTCCAGCCAGAGCCGTTGGAGCATCCCGCCTCGTCGAATCTCACCCGCGATCTCCGCGTCGCTGCGCGTGAAGGCGCGGACCAGATCGGCGCGCGTGACGATACCGACCAGCCTGTCGCCGTCCACGACGGGGAGGCGGTCGATCCTGAGCTCGAGCATCAGCCCGGCTGCGTCCGGGATCGAACGGCTCGATCGGATCGTGACCGCCGGCGTCGTCATCGCCTCCCCGGCCGTGCGGGCTTCGAGCTTGGCCTGGGGCGGATCCTCTCCGTAGTGGACGAGCCAGTCGACCACACCCTTCCGGTCCGGCGCGGTCCGCTCCTTGAAGAGGATGTCCGTCTCGGAGACGACTCCGAGCACCCGTTCCCCTTCGACGACGGGCATTCCGGAGATGCCGTACTGCAACATCTGCGCCGCGACCAGCTTCAGCGGCGTGTCCTCGGTCACCGTGAACACGTCTTCCGTCATGACGTCGCTGACTCTCATCTGTTCTCCTTTCCTCATGCAGGCACGGCTGCGGCTTCGCGGTCCGCGGCGCGGACCGCGTACTCGCCTTCGAGCACGACCTTGAGCGCGTTCGTCTCCGCTGCCGCCGCAAACGTCTCGTAGGCAACGAGCGTCTCGTTCAGCGCGAAGCGGTGCGTCGCAAAGGGACTCGGATCGAGCCGTCCCTCGGCGATCAGCTGCAGGAGCCGCGGAGTTGTGAACGTGTCGACGAGCCCCGTCGTGATCGTGATGTCCTTGATCCACAGCGTCTCGAGGTGCAGCGTTGCGGAGTGCCCATGGACGCCGACGTTCGCGACGTGTCCACCGGGTCGCACGAGAGCAGTGCAAAGCTCGAACGTCTCCGGTACGCCGACGGCCTCGATGGCGACATCCGCTCCGAGGCCGCGCGTCAACTCCTGCACGACCGCAACCGCATCCTCGCGGCCGTTGTTGATCGTCACGTCGGCGCCGAACTCGCGCGCCTTCTCGAGCCGCGAGTCAGCGAGGTCGATGGCAACGACCCGCGCCGGGGTGTACAGCCTCGCGGTCATGATCGTGGCGAGCCCGATCGGTCCGGCTCCGACGACGACGACCGTGTCACCCGCGTCGACCTTCCCGTTCAGGACGCCGACCTCGTACGCCGTCGGCAGGATGTCCGCGAGGAACAACACCTGCTCGTCGGTGAGACTCTCCGGCACCTTGTAGACCGAGGTCTCGGCGAACGGCACGCGGGCGTACTCCGCCTGCAGCCCGTCGATCAGATGGCCGAAGATCCAGCCGCCGCCGCCTGTGCAGAGGCCGTAATGGCCCTCCTTGCAGAAGCGGCACCGGCCGCACGACGTGATGCACGAGACGAGGACACGGTCGCCCTCGGCGAGCGTCGTCACGGCAGAGCCGGTATCCACGATCGTGCCGACCGCCTCGTGTCCGAGCACCGTCCCTGGCTGAACTGCGGGAACGTCGCCTTTGAGGATGTGCAGATCGGTCCCGCAGATCGTGGACGAGTCGATCCGGACGATCGCGTCACTCGGCGCGAGGATGCTCGGATCGGCCGTCGTTTCCCAGTCCTTCTGTCCAGGCCCGTGGTAGATGAGCGCTTTCATCGCAAGGCCCTCCTTTCGCTTGCCATGAGTGTCCGACCGGCGCGACGTGCCGCCATCGGCGCGCGCGCGGAAGTCAGCTGCGGCTTTTCCGCAAACGCCTCGTCAGCAGCGCGCCAGGACCGCTGAACGTGCGTGCGAGCTCATGACACTGCTCCGACGGCTTCGTAGGTAGCTGAATCTGCGGTCTCGATCGTCAGCTCGACCTCGACCGGGACCGTGAGAGCGCGATCGACGAGGCAGCGGGCTTCGGCCAGACGTGCCGCCTTCCGGGCCTCGTGCTCGAACCCGTGGTCGGTTGTCAGGCTGACCGCCAGCTCGATCAATACGAACCCGAAACGGCCGTCGGCGCGCCGCGTGACGTGGCCGGCGCCCGTGACGCCGAGGTCTCGGATCGGGACTCCGAGCCATTCCGCGATCGCTCCGAGGGTCAGCGCGTAGCAGGACGCGGATGCCGCGATCAGCATCTCCTCGGGCGACCAGACGTTTGGGACGCCGCGGCGGAACTCGGGCGGCGTCGCAACGGTGAGCACCGGCTTTCCGGGCGCGACCACGTCGAGGGTGCGGCCATCGTTGCGTCCGACTTCGACCTGAAAGCGAAAGTCTTTGAGCGTGGACATCTCGATACCTCCTATGTGCAAACGAAGCCTCGCTGCGCCCGGGAGGATCGGCATCGGTGCGCTGTCTGAACCGGGCTGCGGGTTTCCCGCAGCGCGCTACCAGGTCTTGGCTGTACGCACTCCCGGCGGCGTAGAGACTCGGACCCGGGCATCGACTACGACGCATCCGGCCGGTCCGGCGATCACAGGGTTGAGATCGAGCTCGGCGACCTCCGGAAGATCGTCTGCAAGGCGCGCGACGCGGAGTACGACGTCGCGTAACGCACCTGGATCCGCGGGCGGAGCGCCGCGGAATCCGCTCACGAGCCGCCCGACCTTCCCTTCGTGGACGAGCTCGTCCACGTCGACGTCCGTGAGCGGGGCCAGGCGAAAGCCCGCGTCACCGATCAGCTCGGCCAGCGTCCCTCCCGGACCGAGCGCGACGAGGGGACCAAAGACTGGATCCTGGACCGCGCCGAGGAGCAGCTCGACACCGGCGCGTACAAGCGGCTGCACGATGAAGGGCGCACCGATCCGCCCGGCCGCCTCATGGACCGCCTGCTCGTCACGCAGATCGAGCGCGACGCCGCCTCGCTCCGTCTTGTGGACCCCGGCCAGCGCTGTCTTGAGCACGACCGGGTATCCCAGCGCGTCCGCGGCGGCGACAGCCTCGGCGACTGTATCGGCCGTTCGCTGCGGAACGAGCGGGACGCCGTAGGAATCGAGCAGGCTCCGTGTTTCGTCGGGTGTAAGCCAGCGGTCGGTGGCGTCGCGCACGATATGCCGCGCGACCGTGCCGTCGATCCGATCGACCTCGGGAATGCGACCCTGCGGCCGGCGCAGCCATTCGGCGCGGTCGGCTGCGCGGCCGAGCGCCCTGGCCGCAGACTCCGGGAACGCGAAGGCGGAGACAGGCGCAGAGAGGAGTCGCTCGGGTGTGCCCTCTGAGCTGATCACGCAGGCCAGCAAGGGCTTTCCCTCCGCAGCCGCCTGCTCGGCCGCCTTCGCGATCGCAGCTGCCACCTCCTCCGCGCTCGCGACGACCGGCGGAACGAACAAGGCGATCACGGCATCGATGCCCGGGTCGCGGAGGAGTGGAGGCAGCGCCTGCTCATAGCTCGATGCGACCGCGGATCCGAGCATGTCGACGGGATTGCTGACGCTCGCCTCGGCCGGGAGCAGGATTCGAAGCTCCTCGACCGTCGCCTCCGCCAGCGGCGGCAGCGTCAGCCCTGCGCCCTCGCAGGCGTCTGCGCAGAGGATCCCGAGCCCTCCCGCGTTCGTTAGTACCGCCACTCTTCGTCCGCGCGGGAGCGGCTGCGTCGCCAGCAATCCCGTGACATCGAGCAGTTCCTCCAGCGTGTCGACCCGGAGCACGCCCGCCTGGTGGAAGAGAGCGTCCACCGCCCCCTCGGATCCCGCAAGGGCGGCGGTGTGAGAGCTCGCCGCGCGCGCTCCGGCACTCGTGCGGCCGGACTTCATCGCCACGATCGGCTTCGTTCGCGAGACTCGCCGCGCCACGCGCGCGAACTTGCGCGGATTCCCGAACGACTCGAGGTAAAGCAGAACGACGTCCGTGGCCGGGTCGTCCTCCCAGTATTCGAGCAAGTCGTTCGACGAGATGTCCGCTTTGTTGCCGACGGAGACGAATGCGGACAGGCCCAGCCGGCGCTCCGCCGCCCGTTCCAGCACCGCCAGTCCCAGTGCCCCGCTCTGCGACGAGAAGCCGACGTTGCCGGGCGGCAGGCCCCGCGGGCCGAAGGTTGCATTCAGCCGTGGCGCCGCGACGGCGATGCCGAGGCAGTTCGGTCCGAGCAGCCGCGCACCGTGACCCCTGACGAGCTCGAGCAACTTCTCCTGTCGAATCTCCCCGTCGGCCCCGATCTCCGCGAAGCCGGCCGAGACCACGCAGAGCGCACGGACACCTGCTTCGAGCGCTTCCTCCGCGGCATCCAGGACGGCCGGGCCCGGTAGGCACACGACAGCCAGGTCGACGGCCTCGCCGATCTCGGCGATGCTCTGATAGGCGCGCACGCCCGCCACGGAGGCGCCGGAGCGATTGACGGGATACGCGACCCCGGCGAACTCTCCACGCAAGACGTTGCGGAAGAGCTCACCTCCGATCGTGCCGGAGCGAGGAGATGCGCCGACGACGGCCAGAGTCTTGGGCTCGAAGAAGGGCTCGAGCGAGGTGACGACGCCCACGTGGTCGCGCTCGTCCACGCGCGTGCGCAGGGTCTCGGTGGCCCCGAGCGACAGATGCACTTCTGCGGTTCCCAACACGGTCTCGCGCGTCGTCTCGAACCCCGCATCGGCGAAGACCCGAAGCATCGCCGTGTTGTCCAGCATGACCTCGGCCACGAACTCCTCGATGCCGACCGAGCCGGCGACCGGCGCGAGCTGCTCCAGCAACCGCGTCGCGATCCCGCGGCCTTGGAGATCGTCCGCGACGGCGAACGCCACTTCCGCAGTCCGGAGGTCGCGCAGGCGCACGTAGTTGGCGACGGCGACGATCCGGTCCTCCTTCGTGCCGACCAGCGCGCCGCGCTCGATCCAATCGGGAGCGAGGACCGGCTCGATCAGCTGCTCGTCGACGCTGGGGTGCCCGTGGAAGCGGAGATAGAGACTGCGGTCGGAGAGGCCGCGAAAGAAGGCAAGCAACCCCGGACCGTCTGCCCGTCCCGGGGACCGGAATCGCATCGTGGAGCCGTCCCGGAGGACGACGTCCGCGACCGGCGGCGCCGCCGTGCGTGTGGGAGCAGCGCTCATCACTCGGGAAGTTTCGGCGCTGCTGGGGTCGCTTGCATCCGAAGGCGGCCGCAGGAGGGTTGCGGATTGCCCGCAGCGCAAGCTCGCCGAAGCGAAGCTAGGCGCCGCCGTTCGAGGCGAGTAGAGCTCGCGCGGCGCGGGCCGCAACGAGCTCTTCCCGCGCCTGCACGACGACGACGCGTACGGCGGAGTCGTCAAGGGAAACGTCGCAGTCAGGCTTCGCGTCCCGATTTCGCGTCTCGTCGAGGCCGACGCCGAGGAAGCCGAGTCGATCGCAGAGCCGCGCGCGCACGCGCGCCGAGTGCTCTCCGATTCCCGCTGTGAACGCAAGCGCGTCGATCCCGCCGGCGGCAGCCGCCATCGCCGCGACCGCCGCGGCGAGTCGATGGACGATCACGTCGAGTGCGAGCGAGGCATCGGCGTCGCCAGCCGCCGCTCCGCGCTCCACCTCGACCATGTCGCCGCTGCCGCCCGCCAATCCCTTCAGGCCGGAGTCGAAGTTGAGCGCGTGCTCGAGGGAGTCGGGATCGAGTCCGTGTGCGCGCAGGAGGTAGAGGACCGCACCGGGATCGACCGAGCCGGAACGCGTCGTCATGGGAACGCCTTCGAGCGGCGAGAATCCCATCGTCGTATCCACAGAGCGACCCTCGACGACGGCGGTAACGGAGGATCCGCCTCCGAGATGGCAGACGACCAGCCGCTCCACCGTCCGGCCGAGCAGCTGCGGAACGCGCTCCGCGCACCACTCGACCGAGAGGCCGTGAAAGCCGTAGCGCCGCACTCCCCAGCCGTCACGCCACAGTGGCGGGACCGCGTAAACGGCAGCTTCGTCCGGGATCGTCCGATGGAACGCAGTGTCGAAGACCGCTACATGGGGCACCTCAGGCAACGCGTCTACCGCGGCCTCGATCGCCTCGAGCGCCGGTGCGTTGTGCAGTGGCGCGAGGGACACGAGCTCGAAGATCTGCCCCCGCACGTTCGCGTCGATGAGTATGGGGTCGCGAAAACGTGGACCGCCGTGCACGACACGATGAGCGACCGCTGCGACGTCGGGCGGTACCTGTGTGAAGGAGGCGACCGAGACGCTCTGCTCGTCCTCGCCGACCGCGTGCAGCTTCAGGCTCGTCGAGCCTGCGTTGACGACGAGGATCGCGTCCACGCGCGGCTCAGCCGGGCCAGGTCCAGTCGCGGATCTCCGGCGGATCCTCGCCGTACTCCCGACCGTACGCGCGGGCACGCAGGCGACTGTCCGTCATCTCCTGCCGAAGGTGATCGGCCTTCCCCGCGAGCGCGGGCAGACGGTCGACGACGTCGATGACGAGGTGAAACCGGTCGAGGTCGTTGAGCATGACCATGTCGAACGGCGTCGTCGTCGTGCCCTCTTCCTTGTAGCCGCGCACGTGTAGGTTGCGGTGGTTCGTGCGCCGGTACGTGAGGCGATGGATGAGCCACGGATAGCCGTGATAGGCGAAGACGACGGGGCGGTCAGTAGTGAACAGGGAGTCGAACTCCTTGTCGGAGAGGCCGTGCGGGTGCTCCGTGTCGGGCTGCAGCCGCATCAGATCGACGACGTTCACGACACGGACCCGAAGCTCGGGGAGCCGCGCGCGCAGGATCGCAGCCGCGGCGAGCGTCTCCAGCGTCGGAACGTCGCCGCAGCACCCGAGCACGACGTCGGGCTCCGCGTCTTCGTCGTTGGATGCCCAGTCCCAGATGCCGATCCCGCGGGTGCAATGGAGGATCGCGTCCTCCATCGACAGGTACTGCAACGCGGGCTGCTTGCCCGCCACGATCACGTTGACGTAGCCCCGGCTGCGCAGGCAGTGGTCGGCGACCGACAGCAGCGTGTTCGCGTCCGGCGGCAGGTAGACGCGGATGATCTCCGCCTTCTTGTTCACGACGTGGTCGATGAAGCCGGGATCCTGGTGTGAGAACCCATTGTGGTCCTGGCGCCACACGTGCGAGCTGAGCAGGTAGTTGAGTGATGCGATCGGCCGCCGCCACGGGATCGTCCGCGTGACCTTCAGCCACTTCGCGTGCTGGTTGAACATCGAGTCGACGATGTGGATGAACGCCTCGTAGCAGTTGAAGAGCCCGTGCCGACCGGTGAGCAAGTAGCCCTCGAGCCAGCCCTGACACAGATGCTCGGAAAGGACCTCCATGACGCGCCCGTCGGGAGCGAGCCCCTCGTCAGTCGGCTCGCGCTCGGCGTTCCAGCTGCGGGCAGTCACCGCGAACACGTCGCCGAGCCGGTTCGATGCCGTCTCGTCCGGGCCGAAGAGTCGGAAGTTCTTCGGGTTGCGCGCGATCACGTCACGGAGAAACGCGCCGAGCACGCGTGTGGACTCTGCGAAGTCGACGCCCGGCTTCTTCACGTCGAGCGCGTACTCACGGAAGTCGGGGAGTGCAAGATCGCGCAGCAGCAGGCCGCCGTTCGCGTGCGGATTCGCGCTCATACGGCGGTCGCCGTCGGGCGCGAGCTCCGCGAGCTCCGAAACAAGGCTCCCATCGTGGTCGAAGAGCTCCTCGGGTCCGTAGCTCCGGAGCCATTCGTCCAGCAGACGCAGATGATCGGCATTCGAGCGCACGTCGGTCATCGGCACCTGGTGCGATCTCCACGTGCCCTCCATGGGGAGGCCGTCCACCTCGACCGGCCCCGTCCAGCCCTTGGGCGAGCGCAGGACGATCATCGGCCACGTCGGCCGCGCCGTCATCCCGTCGACGCGCGCGTTGCGCTGGATCTCCTCGATCCGGTCGAGCGCGTCGTCGAGCACCACGGCGAGCCGGCGGTGCACGTCTTCGTGCTCGTCGTGAGCCTGGAAGGAGACGAACAGCGGCTCGTGGCCGTACCCGCGCATCAGCGCATCGAGCTCTCCTTCGGGTAGGCGCGCGAGCAGCGTGGGATTCGCGATCTTGTACCCGTTCAGGTGGAGGATCGGCAGCACTGCGCCGTCGGTCGTCGGGTTTAGAAGCTTGTTCGCGTGCCAGCTCGTCGCGAGCGGTCCCGTCTCCGCCTCGCCGTCGCCTACGACACAGGCGACGAGCAGCTCGGGATTGTCGAACGCGGCCCCGTAGGCGTGGGCAAGCGAATAGCCCAGCTCGCCGCCTTCGTGGATCGAGCCCGGGGTTTCGGGCGCGACGTGGCTCGGGATCCCGCCGGGGAACGAGAACTGCCGGAAGAGCTCGCGCAGGCCGGCTTCGTCGCGACCGACATGTGGATAGATCTCGGTGTAGGTCCCTTCTAGATAGGCGTTGGCAACGAGGCCGGGACCACCGTGACCGGGTCCGGTGACGTAGAGGGTGTCGAGCGCGCGCCGCCGGATGGCGCGGTTCAGGTGGGCGTAGATCAGGTTCAGCCCAGGGGTCGTCCCGAAATGGCCGAGCAGTCGCGGCTTCACGTGCTCCGGCGCGAGGGGCTCCCGCAGCAAGGGATTGTCGAGCAGGTAGATCTGCCCGACCGAGAGATAGTTCGCCGCGCGCCAGTACGCCTCGAGACGCGCGACCTCGGCATCGCCGAGGGTGTCTGACTCGATGTGGCGAGTCTCGGTCACGTCAGTGGAACGCTAGAGCCTTTGCGATCGATGCGTCGCCTCCGTTGCAGCGTCGACCGGGCTCGCCTCACCGACTCACGTCACGCAGGCACCTTCTCGCGAGCGCGCTCGACGGCCGCCTCGGTCTCGGTGGTATCGCCCCGGACGACGAGCACGGGGCACTTGGCGTGATGAAGCACGCCGGTCGACACGCTGCCGAACAGCGCGCGCTTCACCGCGCCCCATCCGTGGGAACCGATGACGAGGAAGCGAGGGCGAAAGTTCTCCGCGGCAATGCAGATCTCCTCGACCGGGAATCCGCGAAGCACGACGGAGCGCGTCTCGACGCCGGCCTCTTCCGCGCGGGCCGCGGCCTCGGCGGCGATCTTCCGCGCCTGCTCCTCGCCGAGCTTGGCGAACTCGCCGTTCGTGGGGACGGGGGCAAAGCCCATCGCGTTGTATGCGCCGTACTGGACATCCCACGCCGTCACGATCACGAGGTCGGTGCCCAGCAGGTGCGCGAGCTCGACGGCAGTCGTGGTCGCCTCTACAGCCGTCGGCGATCCGTCGGTCGCGAGCATTACGGGTTTCATGACGTTCCTCCTTCACTCAGAGGTCGCGACCGATGCGGCGCGAGAACTCTCTGTGCGCCTCCTCGGCCTCGGCCAGATCTCTGGCCTGCTCGAGCCGCTCGCGCGCCTCCAGCAGGTATGCCGCCAGATCGGGCCGGCGGACGTCGACGCCGAGGCGATCGATCACGCACGCCCCTGCGACGACGGCTCCGCCGGGCTCCCAAAAAGCGCACAGCTCGTGTGGGCACGGCTCGACCTGACCCTGAGCGACGAGCCGTAGCGTGCAGTTCCTGGGTTCGATCTGGCTCACGTCTCAAGTGTCCGCTGCGGGTGCCGGCGAGGACATCCGTCGGCCCACTGATTCGGCTGCGGCGTTCTACGGACCGGGCCAGGCGGTGCGTCCCGCTCAGCGTTTTCCCGCACCGGTGTTCCGTCCACGCCCCGATGTGCGCCGAGCCTCGACCCACGTAGCTTGGCCGCGATGCAAGCGGAGGAGTTCCGCACGGGTGATCCGCTCTTCACCGTCGACCGCTCGCTGACGGTCACCTCGTGGAACGCCGCCGCCGAACGGCTGACCGGCGTCCGGAGATCGGACGCCGTCGGCCGCCGCTGCTGGGAGATCCTCGGCGGCCAGGGAGAGGAAGGGGACGTGATCTGCCAGGCGGGCTGCTCGCACGCCCGGCTCGCGCGCGAGGGATTCCCGGTCCCGTGCCATGCAATGCTCGTCCGCACCGGGGGCGGCCGCACGCGAGTCGACGTCTCGACCGTAGCGCTCGGAGACGGACGGCTGCTGCACCTGCTCGTCCGCGGCCGGCGACCGGCGCGCACGGCCCCCGAGCTGACCGCACGGCAGCGCGAGGTGCTGGGGCTGATGGCGGACGGCCTTTCCGCGAAGGCGATCGCCGCACAACTCGGCGTCGCGGAGACGACCGTCCGGACCTACATCAGGGTGATCCTCCGCGAGCTCGGCGCGCACTCGCAGATCGAGGCGCTCGCAAAGGCCCGCCGCGCCGGGCTCCTTCAGGCCTGATCGTCAACTTTGGCGAGGCGGCACCGTGTCGCGCACGCGACGATGGCCGGGAGCACGGAGAGGAGGTGTGCGATGCTCAAGCTCCACAAGCAGATCGTCGTGAAGGCGCCCGTTGACAGGGTTTTCGGCTACATCGAGAAGCCCGAGAACCTGCCGCAGATTTGGCCCAGCCTCTATGAGGTCAGCGAGGTCGAGAAGATCTCCAACGGTGGCCACCGCTTTGCGTGGCTGTACAACATGATCGGAACTCCGGTCAAGGGGACGGTCGAGACCTTCAAGTACGAGAGCCCGAAGCTGATCGTCGACAAGGCGAGCGGCGACGTCGACGGCACGTTCAAGTGGACGTTTGCCAGCGAGAACGGGACGACGGAGGTGACCTTCGACGCCGAGTACGAGCAGAAGGGATTCCTTCCCGAGAAGGACCTGACCTTCTTCCAGCGGCGGAACGAGGTCGAGGCCGACGCGATTCTGACGAATCTCAAGGCGCGGTTCGAGGTCTGAGCCGTCGCCGACTGGGCCACCGAGGGGGCCGCAGGGCCCCCTCCGCGGTTCTGGGCTCAGACGAGCGCCGGGGTCGCGGCTTCAGCAACGGCCGCTGCGACGAGGGCTGCGACCTCCCGGTTGAAGACGCTCGGCACGATGTAGTCCGGACTCAGCTCGTCGGGCGGGATCGCGCCCGCGATCGCCTCCGCCGCCGCAACCTTCATGGCCTCGGTGATGTCTGACGCGCGCGCATCGAGCGCGCCGCGGAAGATCCCGGGGAACGCAAGCACGTTGTTGATCTGGTTCGGGTAGTCCGATCGCCCGGTCGCGATCACGGCGGCGACCCCCTCGATCTCCTCTGGGAGGATCTCCGGTATCGGATTGGCCATGGCAAACACGACGGCGCCGTCGGCCATCGAGCGAATCCCCTGCACGCTGACCGCGCCGGGCGCCGACACTCCGATGTACACGTCTGCGCCGGCGAGGACGTCGTCGGCCCGCCCGCGCTCGAGGTTGGGGTTCGTGAGCTCGGCGTACTCCGCCTTGACGCTCGACAGCGCCGGATCGCCTCGCCACAGGGCGCCGTGGCGGTCGACGCCGATGATGTTCTCCACGCCGGCGGCCAGCAGGATCTTCGTCGTCGCGACGCCCGCCGCCCCTGCGCCCGTAATGACAACCTTGACCTGCTCGGGACGCTTGCCGACGACGCGTAACGCATTCAGAAACGCGGCGAGGACGACGACCGCGGTCCCGTGCTGGTCGTCGTGGAAGACCGGAATGTCGAGCTCATCACGCAGGCGCTCCTCGATCCTGAAGCAGCGCGGCGCGGAGATGTCCTCGAGATTGATCCCGCCGAAGACCGGTGCGATCGCCCGCACCGCGGCGACGATCTCGTCCTCGTCCGTCGTCGCGAGGCAGATGGGCCAGGCGTCGATGCCCCCGAACTCCTTGAACAGCAGCGCCTTCCCCTCCATCACCGGGAGCGCCGCCTCCGGGCCGATGTCGCCGAGGCCGAGGACGGCGGTGCCGTCGGTGACGACGGCGACCGTGTTCCTCTTGACGGTCAGGTTCCAGACGAGCTCGGGGTCGTCCGCAATCGCCATGCAGACGCGCGCGACTCCGGGCGTATAGGCCATGGACAGGTCGTCACGGGTCTTCAGCGGCGTCTTCGCGTTGACTTCGATCTTGCCGCCAAGGTGCATGAGGAAGGTTCGGTCGGAGACATGCTCCACCTCCACGCCGTGGACGGCGCGCGCGGCCGCCACGATCGTGTCCGTGTGGTCGGCGTCACCTGCCATCACCGTCACGTCGCGCACCTTCTTGCCCGGTTCAACCCGCACGAGATCGATGGCACCGAGCAGACCGCCCGCATCGCCGATCGCGCGCGCGAGGTCGGCGAAGGCACCGGGCCTGTCGTCCAGATGGACGCGGAGCGTCGCGCTGAAGGACGCCGAGGGATGTCTCACGTCCGTCATCCGTCGAAGACGGGCAGGACCGAGGGCCCGATGAGCGGAAGGTAGAGCTGCTCTTCCTTCCAGAAGTGCACGGAGATCAGGGCATAGAGCCCGTACAGGAGCTCCTGCAGACGGTCGACCTCGTCGCCTCCGGTTGTCGAGAGTTGCACGGTCCGTATGCGGATGGCGACGTGGTCATGCGTCATGGGCGCGGTCGCCTCCGGCCGGCCCAGCCGCTTCGCCACCTCCCGGTACACGGTCCGCTCCTCCTCGTCGGCGTGGGGCAGCAGTGTGTTTCGGAGGAAGTCGAGAATCCTCCCCACGAGCTTCTCTCGCTCTTCAGGCGAGAGCCTGGGAATCTCGCTCGCAGCCAGCCTGATGTGCTCGACGTGCTCGCGAAGATGAGCGTGATCCTCGCGAACGGCTTCGATCTCTAGGGTCGTCATCGCACCCTCCTCCGTTGCTTTCAAGAGCACTCTCCGGCGGGACGGCGGCAGCGGCATCGGGTCAAAGACCGATCCTCGCTACGGGTTTTCCGCGAATGGCGCGGCCGGCCGGCGCTCAGCTTCCTGCGAGCAGCGCTACCGCGTGATGACTCTTCACATCGAGCGCCGATCCGATCGCCGCGTCCTGCTCGCACCGTCGGACAAGCGTCCCCCACTCCTCGTCGACCCGGCGCTGAATGTGCTTCACGATCCCTTGAGCCTCGAGGAACAGATGCGCAAAAGCGGGCCTGCGGCCGAAGCCAATCCTCGATGGGCCGGACTCGCTAACAGTGCCGCAAGCGGCCGGAATCAGTACTTTGCCCCGATGGAGAAGGCACCGGCTCCTGAGACGATGGCCGAACACGGAACGCTGGAGGTGAGAGCGGTGCCATTTCGCGTGGTGGTTGCTGGAGCCGGCGTCGCCGCCCTGGAGCTTGCTCTTGGTCTCCGCGCGCTGGCAGAGGACCTCGTCTCGGTCGAGCTGATCGCGCCCGAGGCGGAGTTCACGTACCGTCCGCTCGCAGTCGCCGAGCCGTTCCGCACGGGTGAGGTGCGCCGATTTCCCCTCGCACAGCTCGTCACCGCGACAGGGGCGGAGTTTCGGCGGGCCGCGATTACCGGCGCGGATCCCGAGAACAAGATCGCCACGCTGGACGACGGCGACGCGGTCGATTTCGACGCGTTCGTCCTGGCTCTGGGCGCGCGTCCGCACGAGGCGGTGGACGGAGCCCTCACTTTCCGCGGCGCCGAGGACAGCGCCGCGCTGGCCGGACTGCTCGATCGCGCCGCGGCCGGAGACCTACGACGAATCGCCTTCGTGGTGCCTGCCGCAGTCACCTGGCCGCTGCCGCTGTACGAGCTCGCGCTTCTGACCGCGGAATACCTCAGCGACCGCGGAACCCGTGGAGTCGAGGTCGTGATCGTGACTCCCGAAGAGCGTGCCCTCGAGCTGTTCGGCGCCGAGGCCAGCAACGCCATCCGCGAGCTCCTCGAGATTCGCGGCGTCCAGCTCGAGACCGGCGTTGTCGCGACCGCGTGGCGCGAAGGCCTCCTGAGCGTCGCGGGCGAGACCACGATCGACGCAGATGCAGCCGTCGCGCTCCCCCAGCTCCTGGGGCCTTCGTTCCCGGGTCTTCCGCACGACGGCGCGGGATTCGTGCCGACGGACGATGAGGGCCGCGTGCCGGGAACAACGGACGTCTATGCGGCCGGTGATGCGACACAGTTCCGGCCCAAGCAGGGTGGCCTGGCGGCGCAGCAAGCCGACGCCGTGGCAGCCGCAATCGCGGTGGACATCGGGGCCCACGCGCAGCCGATGCCGTTTCGCCCGATCTTGCGCGGGCTGCTGCTCACCGGATTCGTTCCGCGCTATCTGCGTTCCGACACCAGCACGGGCGGATCGATCGTCGACACCGAGGCACTCTGGTGGCCCCCGGCCAAGATCGTCGGCCGCTACCTCGCGCCCTTCCTCGCGACACAGCTCGGGCTGGGAACCGCGCTGCCCGAGTCGAGGCGAGCCGGTGCAGTCGAGGTCGAGGTCGAAGTCGACCCGCGCGACAGCGCTTCATGGTCGGCTGTGTGACTCACGACAAAGAGAAACCGCCCCCGCCGAGCCGGGAGCGGTCTTGGTGAAGACGGGCCGGCGCCTTGCTCGGAAACCACCGGGCGCCGGCCCGTCTCGCGCCGCGTCTTAGATCGAGAGCGCGGCGATCCTCTTGCGATGCAATGCCGCGAAAGCCAGGATGATGAAGCCGATCCCGCTCAGCAGCAGCGCGATCCCGACGACGATCCCGAACAGTCCGAGCCTGTCGGCCATGTAGGACACGTTCAGCGCGGTCGTCAGCGCAGTCTCGGTCACCCAGAGGTTGCGGACACCGTTTGCGACCGGCTGCTTCGTCTTCGGATCGATCACGGCGAACTGCGAATTGTCGGTCCCGCCGCCGACCGCCAGTTGCGCCTTCGGCGTGCCCGGCTTCGCGGTAAATCGGCCCATCTGGGCGTAGGTGTAGCCGCCCGTGGCCTCAAGCGCGTGGATTCGCATGTAGCTCGCGAACGCGCGAGCCCTCGGACCACTATTGATCTGCTTGCCTGCGACTGCGACGGTCGGAAGGTCAACGCCCGTCAGGCCGGCTTCCTTCGCCTCCTTCGCGATCAGCGCAGGCGTCATGTCGGCCGTGCCGACGATCTTCTCCTGCTTGAGGCTGTCGGTGACCGTCGAGCGGCCGCTGAAGCCCATGACGATCGCGACGATGCCAAAAGCGACCAGGATCGCCCCGGCGATAAAGCCACCCCACTCGAGGAACGTCCGGAGCGTATCGCTCTTCTCGCGAACGGCTGTTATTACCCGGTTCGGTGCTGTGTACGTGCTCATCTCTGCCTCCAATCCTTGGGTGGTTCCGGGGTTAGCCGAAGTCAAGCTCCGTCCGTGCTCTACGCCATCCGGAACGGCCCCGTGATTTGGTGAGACTTGGCCGCGGACTTTCTGCGGCCTACTACGGAAGCGCCCGGCACCCCGTGTCTGCGGAGCGCTCAGCGCTACCCAGGTCCCGACCGCAAATCATGCCGTCGGCGGCGCCCGCTGACGGTAAATCCGTAGTTTTGGCCGCACAGGTCCACGAAGCCACCGATGACGGTGTCCCTTGCACTCGTGAGAGTGACACTCAACGAAGGGAGGGCTATGAACACGCTCTTCACCGTCGTCGCGTTCGGTTTTGTCTTCGTGGTGCTGGCCGTCTTCGCGTACGCGCTCTTCGAGATGAGCCCGTTCGCTCATCATGTCGATCGGTTCCGCGATCCCCGGACCGGGAAGAGGCGGGGGGAAAGCCCGCATCTGGACTGACAAGACGGACGCGATCCGTACTTCTTACGTACCGAACATTCGGCGCCACGCGGATGTGCGCCCGCGAATCGGCTGTCACCGTCGCTGCTATGAGGAAGCGCGCCGCCACGATCGAGCTCCAGCCGTGGCCGTATCCAGAGCGACCACGCGTCCTAATCGAGCATCCTGAGCCGGATACGGCCCTGGAGCTCGCGACCGCGATCTGGCGCGCTGGCTGCACGGTCGGGATCTGCCGAGGGCCGGACGCAACCGCCGATCCGGTGACGCGCTGCCCGCTCCACCGGCTCGAGCCCTGCGTGGCCGTCGAGGGAGCCGACCTCGTCGTCACGGTGCTCGACCTCGAAGAGGAAGACGGCCGTGAGGTCGTGCGCGGCCTCCGAGCTCGCTACCCGAGCAGACCGCTCGTCGTCGCGGCGACGGTCGGCGAGACCCTCGAGCTCGGCGACTTGCTGGAAGGCTGCACGGTCGTGCCGGTGAACGCCGGATCGAGACAGGTCGTCGCGGCAGTTCTCGATGCGCTCCCCGGTGCGACAGTCGCATCGGGACAGCCGACGCGCTAGCGAGCTCTCCTGCGGCCGGAGCCGGCAGCCTCCCGACCGCTGAACACGTCGAAGATGACGCAACCGAGCAGCGGAACGGCCCAATCGTTCCAAGAGCCGAACCATTCCAGGTTCGGCGTTCCTTGCACGAGCCAGACGATGAGCCAGATCAAGCTTGCCATGATCCGTCCTCCTCAAAGCGTGCGCAGGACGAGAGGACCATGGCTAGCACGGTAACGCCACGAGCGCCTTCCGAAGGCGCCCCGACGGGTCAGCTCGGTCGCTTAATCGGGTGCGAAGGCCTGGAAGAACGTCGGGAAGGTCATTAAGAGCCCGAGGACGACCAGCCCGCCCGTCGCGTAGACGACCGGCTTCCACGGCGGTTCCGACCTGCGCAGCGCTGCTGTCAATAGAGCCCAGGTGCCAAAGAAGACTGCCGTGGCGATGATCGTTTTGCCCGAGAGCGGTCCCACCCGATCGTTCCACTGGAGGCCGTCCTTGATCCCCGTGCTCGCCTCCGCGAGCGTCGTCAGCAGTCCGAGGATGAAGATGCCGAAACCGGCGGCGAGCAGCACCGCCGCGGCGGGCCCGAACGGACGCGCGCCCTCGGCCGGAACGGGCTGCGGCGCAGCGGAGGGGGTCGTTGTCTCGACGTTCATCGGTGCCTCCTTTCAGCGAACCGGCGCGGCCTTCGTGATCAGCGCGCCGAACAGGCCGGCAACCGCCGCGGTGGCGAAGGCGCCGACGAAGAGGACGAGGACGATCATGCGCAACCGCCTGTCGGCGACCAGGTTGCGGCCGTAGTAGAGGACGAGCAACGCGGCCGCGGTCGCCAGCATCGGCGCCATCCAGGCGATGTGCTCCTTCCACTCCATCCCGAACTCGTGCCAGTCGCTGGTATCACCCGAGGTATTCGAGAGCAGGAACTCCTTCGGCGAGCACTTGCTGTTGGGAGCCTGGAGACCCCCGCACGCGGCAAGCGACTTGCCCGCGATCGTCTCGCGATACCAGGGATAGACGACCCACGTCCCGGTGATGACCGTCGCCCATGCGAGCACGGCCATCCCCGTCACGCCGACCCTGAGCCGAAACAGCCGCTCCCGGATTCCCACCGCGGTCACGAGCTCGGTCCGGAAGCTGTACAAGCCGGCAAGGCCGCCCGCAAACGCGAGGAGGAAGAGCGAGCCGAGAATCAGCCCGTGGATCAACGTCCAGGTTTCGCGCGACGTCAATTCCATAGCCTGCCTCCTATGTTTGGGGTGTTGGTGTCGAGGCTGACGCGCCGCCCGGGCGATCGCATCCGGTCGCGCGACTATAAGGGTTGCGGCTTTTCCGGAGCAGGTGGTCGGCCGGAACCCGGCGCCGACTCAGGCGGCGGGCGGCCGAAGCGCGAGCGCACCGTTCTCGAGCTCCGTCGGCACGAGCGGCTCGTGCCATTCCGCCAGCCAGGCGGTAACCGTGTTCCCGATCGCGTCGGACGCGTCGAAGATCTCGACCACGGTGCCGTCACGGCGGGCGTGCAGACCGAGCTCATCGACGAAGCGCTCGAGATCCGCCGCCTCGGACTCACGTGCAAGCTCGATGCGCGTCCTGTCGCCCATGGCGTGCCTCCCTTCCGGCCCACTGTTGCACCCGAGAGTGGCGTCGCCATCGGGGCAACTACTGACGCGCGATCCCGGTTGGGCTGCTTCTGAAAGCATTCGAGCCTGATGGCGACGACGCACGAGACCGACCGCCTGCGGGCGCTCGTCGAGACGGGCATCGCGATCAACTCCGAGCTGTCGCTGGACGGCGTCCTGGAGCGAATCGTCGAGGCCGCCGCGCGCGTGACGGGAGCCCGCTATGCGGCCCTCGGGGTGATCGATCCCTCGGGGACGCAGCTCGAGCGATTCGTCACGTACGGCGTAACGCCGGAAGTGCAGGCAGAGATCGGAGACCCTCCCCAGGGCCGTGGCATTCTCGGCGTGCTGATCCAGGAAGCCAGGCCCCTCCGGCTGCACGACCTGACCGAGGATCCTCGCTCGGTCGGCTTCCCGCCCGGCCATCCTCCCATGGCGGCGTTTCTGGGCGTCCCGATCCTTCTGCGCGGAGTGGCGTACGGCAACCTGTACCTCACCGAGAAGGAGAGGGGCGAGGACTTCACCGGCGAGGACGAGGAGCTCGTGACGCTCCTCGCCGCGCAGGCGGCGGTTGCGGTCGAGAACGCGCGCCTCTACGAATCCGCCACCTCGTGGTCGCAGCAGCTCGAGTCCCTCAACGAGGTCGGCTCCGCGCTCGTCGGCGAGCTGGAGCTCGAGCCTCTGCTCGACCTGGTGGCCACGAGGCTGCGGGAGCTGATCGGTGCCCGCCTGGTCGCAATCGCGCTTCCGACCGGCGACGCCTTGCGAATCGCCGCTGCGGATGGGGAAGGAGGTGCCGACCTCTCAGAGATCAACTTCGTCGCGCACGACTCGAAAACCGGCCGGGTGCTGGAGCGAGGACGAAGCGAGCGGGTCGACTCGCTGCTGGAGGACCCCGAGGTGAACCAGGAGGTCGCTCGGCGGCTCGGGGCGACGACGGGCCTGTACGTCCCGCTGCTCGTGCGCGAGCGGCCGATCGGCGTGCTCGTCGCCCACGACAAGATCGGATCCGATCAGCGTTTCAGCAGCGCCGATCTCCGACTTGCCGAGCAGTTCGCCGTGCGGGCGTCGATCGCGGTCGACCTCTCGCAGCGCGTCGCGCGCGACGCCCTAGGCCGCGTCGTCGCGGGCCAGGAGCTCGAGCGCCGACGGCTCGCCCGCGAACTGCACGATGAGACCGGACAGGCGCTGACGTCGATCCTCCTGGGCCTGCGCGCCGTCGAGGAGGCCGGCGGGCGCGACGACATTCGTACGGCTGTTGGTGATCTGCGCGAGCTCGTGGTGGCCACGCTGCAGGATGTCCGCCGGCTCGCAATGCAGCTTCGCCCCAAGGCCCTCGACGATTTCGGGCTCGTCCCTGCGCTCGAGCGACTCGTCCAGACGTTTGCCGAGACCAGCGGCATCAGGGTCGACCTGGAACCTCAGCTCGGAGAGGAGCGGCTGCCGGCCGAGGTCGAGACGACGCTCTATCGCATCGTGCAGGAGGCGCTGACGAACGTCGTCAAGCACGCAGAAGCGAGCCGCGTCAGCATCCTGCTCGTGCGCCGGGACGGGTCCGCGACCGCAGTGATCGAAGACGACGGTCGCGGCTTCGATCCTGCGACTGCGCCGACAGACAGGCTCGGCTTGGAGGGGATGCGCGAGCGTGCTGAGCTCCACGAGGGGCGTCTCGCCGTCGAAACTGCGCCGGGAGCGGGCACGACACTCGTGGTCGAGGTGCCGCTGTGATCCGCGTCGTCCTCGTCGACGACCACGCCGTCGTCCGTTCGGGTCTCCGTCTCCTGCTCGACGGAGAGGAGGACCTCGAAGTCATTGGAGAGGCGGGAAACGCCAAGGACGCGATCTTCCGGGCGCGCGCGTTGAAGCCGGACGTGATCCTGCTCGACGTGGTCATGCCCGGCGAGAGCGGCATCGAGGTATTGCCGACGCTTCTCAAAGAGTCCCCCGAAACGAAGGTGCTCGTGCTGTCGATGCAAGATGACCCCAGCTATGTGCGGGAGGCCTTTGCTGCCGGCGCAAGCGGCTACGTCCTGAAGGAGGCGGTCGACGAGGAAGTCGTCTCGGCGGTGCGCGAGATCGCCGGCGGAGGCCGGTACGTGCATCCTGCTCTCGGCGCGCGCATGGTCGCGGCGGAAGCCGACGAGCGGGCGGCCGCCGAGGCCGATCCGCTCTCAGAACGTGAGCGCGAGGTGCTTCGCCTGCTCGCGCTCGGTCACACGAACCAGGAGATCGCGGAGAAGCTCTACATCTCGGTGCGCACGGCGGAATCGCACCGCGCGCACATCATGCAGAAGTTGCGCCTTTCGACCCGCGCAGAGCTCGTGCGCTACGCGCTCTCACAAGGTTTGCTCGCCGAGGAGCCGGACTAGGCGCCCAACCCGACACCGACCTTGCTGTCTTCACGCGACCAGTAGAAGCGCTCGTGGGCGAGACGCGGGGTTCCCTCGATGAGCTTCTGCCAGGGGCCGAACGCGGCCGCCAGCACGGGATCGTCGACGATGTCGTTCACGATCCATTCGACCTCCGGCGCCTCGAAGAGGAAGACGACCTCGCCGGCGGTCAGATAGGCGCCATGGCGGTGGAAGCCGAGCTCCTCGGGCTCGAAGGGCGGGCCTTTGGCCAGGAGGGCCTCGGCCTCCTCGTGGGCGCCCTCGTTGAGGCGGGCGACGATCATCAGACGGTTCATCGGATCCTCCTCGGTTGTATTGCGCCAAGGATGCCGCGGCGCGGGGTCCGCCGCCATCCGGGACAAATGCGGAATTCGTTACGGGTTTCCCGTAGGCCTGCGCTCGAAGATGACCAGGACGGCGAGATGCTCATAGGCGGTGAAGCGGTGGTCGGCGCCGGCCTCGACGAAAACGGCGCTCCCCTCGCTCACGGACACCTGCTCGCCCTCGACCTCGAGTACGCCGGTCCCATCGAGGACAACGTAGATCTCGTCGTCGTCGTGCGGCTGCTGGCGGTCGGGCTCGGGTGCGACGAGGACATAGACGCCGAACTCGAGGCCGGCGGATTCGTGCACGATCTCGTACCCTCCGCCGGCCTCTGTCAGCCGCTTTCTGACAGCCGCGACCTCGAACGCGTGCACCCCGCGGAACCTACTTCACGCGTACGGTCAGGTGCAGGACGTAATCCTCGCCCGTCGTCTTCATCATCGACATCGACGGATAGTCCTCTCCTGCCTTCGTCGTGAAGCGGTAGACGCCTCTCTGCATCAGCCTGACCGACGTCGACGCAGTCATGTGGTTCATGTTCGCGCGCGACAGCCGCAGCTTCGGACCGGCCGTCTGCATCAGCTTGTGAGGCATGACGTCGTTGTTCACGAACCTGAGCACGGTCCCAGCCTTGACCGACGTGGAGAGCGAGGGGTGCGGGTTCCCGTTCCCCACTTGCCACATATGGCAGCCGCGCGTCTGGTGGCTGATCGTGATCGTGGCCGTCCCACCGGCAGGCGCCGTGGACGTGATCACGAGCGCGACGAGTGCCGCGAGGCCGAGCGTCGCACGGCGGAGCGTTCTCTTCGTGGGCATGGTTCCTCCTTTGGACGTTCCGCTCAGTGTCGGCGGCCTCTCGCGGGCCGCCATCCGCGCGACGCCTCAATCTGCCTGCGGGTTTCCCGCAACGCCGTTACCGGCCGATGCTGATGCGAACCTAGGCTGGAGCGCTCATCCTCCGTCCATGCTCCGACGCAGCTACGCAGTCTGGTGGAACGAGGGTGAGGGCCCGCGTCATGCGGGCAAGCTCGAGCTCGGGCCGCTGCACGCACTGCTGAGCGGCAACGGCAGCGGACGCGTGGCGGTCCCGTTCGACGAGATCGCGTCGATCGATTACTGCCGCGGCGAGCTTCGGCTCAACCGCCGCCAAGGCGCACCGCTCCGCATCGGCAGTCTCGACGCACCCGGTGCGCTCCTCGAGCTCATCGACTCGCTGAAGCGCGCGGCCTAGAGCAGGAGCTCAGCGGCGCCGGAAGCGGCGGCGCGCCGGCTCCTCGACGAGGACCGAGTCTTCCGTCTCCTCCCCGGGCTCCCCGATCTCCTCCGCCTCCGCTGCGACGGGGGCATCGAAGCCGTCCTCCCAGGGATCCGCAGTTGCGCTTCCTTCGTCCGCCGGCAAGACGCGAACGTGCCGAGGCGGCTCGCGCTCGGGCTCGGGCTCCTCGTCGAGCCGTCTCCCTCGGCGCCACCAACGTCGGCTCCCGTCCGCCGCAGGCTCGACGTCGGCCGCCGGAGGCAATTCTGGCTCGGGCTCCTCCGGCTCTGGCTCCGGCTCGGGCTCAGCCGTCGGCGCAGCTTCCGCAACCGGCTCGGGTTCCCGCTCGTCTTCCTCCCTCGGCGCGGCGCCGATGATGGTCATCGCGTCCGAGGGCTCTTGCGCCTCCTCGAAGGCAGTCCAGCCGAGCGCCTCCTGCTCCTCGGTGTCGTCTGCGCGTTGCGCCTCCAACACTGGATGGACCGGGGCCGCCGGGGCCGGCCGCGCGAAGGTCAGCTCCTCGCGTCCGGCGAGCCACTCGATCGCGCACACGATCGCCAGTGCACCCGCCATGGCGAGCAGGATCGCCCACCACGAGAGGTTCGCGAGCCCGAGCGCAACCGCAACCGCGATGAGGAAGGCCACCTCACCACCGACGCGCCAGACGACGGGTGGAATCCCTTCACGCGGCGCGGGCAATCCGTAGCCGTAGGACGGCGGCGCCGACCAGGACTGCTGCGTCCAGCCGGCTGCCCGCATCGCGCGAAGATCCGAGCGCAGCGCCGTTGCATGGCGATGGAACGAGTCGACCGCCTCGAGCGTCCGAAGAGCGGCGTCGAGCTGCGCCGCGTGCCGGTAGAACGAGTCGAAGGCAGCCTTGACGCTTTCCTGCTCGTAACCCTGTTCGGCTACTGGAAGGTCCTCGACGCGTGGCAGCGGCTCGCGCGCCGGGGTCTGGGGAGTCGGCCAGGCCTCTGGTTCCATGCTCGGAAGTATGGCCTTAAGGCGTCGACTTGGCGAAGTCGCAGAGAGGCCGTGCGGGGCTTCGCCCGCGCGGCCGTCTTAACCAACCCCCTAGGTTGAGGGCCCTTCGGACTACCTGGGACGCCGTCTAGCCAGCGGCTTCGGCACGCCTCAGGCCCCGGATTGCCCAGAGCGTGAAGCCGCCGATCAGCCCGAGAACGATCGCGAAGGCGGCCAGCGTTCGTACCGGTTCACCGGAGATCAGGCCACGGCCGGCCTCCAGCAGCGCCGTGATCGGGTTGACCGTCGCGATCCCGTGGATCCACCCCTGCAGCAGATCGAGCGGGACGTAGACCGGCGCGAAGAACAGGACCAGGAAGACTGGCATCTGCATCACCGGGGCAGCCTGCTGAGTCCGCAGCCGCATCGCGACGCCGGTTGCCCAGAACGTTCCCGCGAGGTTCAGCAGCAGTGCAAGCGCGTAGAGACCGAAGAGGTCCACGCCGCTGCCACCGATCTCCATGCGTGCGAGCACTGCAACGATCGTGACCACGACGGCCACGGTGAGCCAACGCACTAGCGCCGACAGCGTGTAACCGAGCACGATGCCGGTCCGGTTCGGCGCGGCGAGCATCAGGCGGCGCATGAAGCCGCTGTCGAAGTCACGCGCGATCCCGAAACCCGTGAACACGCCCGCGAACGCAGCGGACTGCAGCAGCACGAAGACGAACTGGAACGCCGTGTAGCCGGAGGGAAAATCGAAACCCGGCACCTCGCGGATGCGCGACAGCCCGCCGACGAACGCCGTGAAGAAGAAGAGCGGGAACGCGATCGACGGGAGGAGGAACGCCGGGTTCGTGAAGAACGTGTGCATCTGGCGCCAGGCCACGCCGCGCGCAACATCCAGGGCCTCTCTCATGTGCGCGTGAGCCTCCCGACGAGGGCATGTGCGGCGAGCGCGAAACCGATCAGGCTCATCCCGCCGCCGACGGCGAAGCCGAGTCCGATCGTCTCCCAGTGCCAGTTCTCGATCACCAGCGACCGGACGGCCTCGATCAGGTACGAGACGGGATTGACGGTCGCGACCCAACGGAACCAGTCGGCCTCGATCAGATTGCGCGGCATGTTCATCGACGACAGGAACAGGAAGACGAAGAAGACCGGAAAGAGACCTTGCACGGCCTCGGTCGAGCCGGTCCGCAACGCGGCCCAGGTGCCGAACGACGCGAAGGCAAGCGCGATCACGGTCTCCAGCACGAGCAGCAACGCGGCCCCGCCGACTCCGGTCTCGAGCCGAACGCCGAACGCGAGCGCGACGACGAGGTAGAAGACACCCTGCGCCACCGCGATCGTCAGCAGCCCGCCGAGCTGACCGACGAGCAGGACGAGCCCTCGCACCGGCGTGAGCGCGAGCCTGTTCAGGAAGCCCGTCTGGATGTCTCGAGCGAACTCGACGTTCGCGTTGATCGTTGCGAGCAGCGCACCCTGAATGAACGGGATCGCGATCACGAAGGCGAGGATCGAGTTCGTGGGGAAGCCCGGGAGGTTCGTCGCCGGTTTCAACCCGCCGGCCGTGACCGCAACCAACAGCATCGGGAAGACGAGTGGGAAGACGACGTTCGCCGGCTGCCGCGCGGTCCGAATGACTGCGCGCCGACCGAGCGTCGCCGTCTGGACGAGGCCGTTGATCATCAGGCTCGCGCGGGCTCGGGAACCGCGTCGGGCTCCTGCTGTTCCTCCTCCTCCTCCTCGCCGGCACCCTCGAGGTGCCGTCCCGTCTTCGCGAGGAAGACGTCGTCGAGCGTGGGCTCGTGGATCTGGAGGTGGGCGATGCGGACTCCTTCGGCGTCGAGCGCACGGACGATCTTGGCGATGTCACCGTCCCTCGAGGCGAGCTGCACCGCCACGCTGCCCGGACCGAAGCCGGTCGTCTGCTCGCCGAAGCGCTCGAGGATGGCTGCCACCGCCCCGCGCTGGTCCGGATCGGCGGGCACCGCCTCGACCGTCGAGCTGGAGATCTCCGCCTTGAGCTGATCGGGCGTTCCTTCGGCGACGAGGCGGCCGTGATCGATGATGCCGACGCGGTCGGCGAGCACGTCGGCCTCCTCGAGATACTGCGTCGTCAGGAAGACCGTGACTCCTTCGTCCCGCGCCAGGCGACCGACCTCCTGCCAGAGGGCGGTACGACTCTGCACGTCGAGTCCTGTCGTCGGCTCGTCGAGAAAGAGGATGCGGGGCCGGTGCACGAGAGCGAGCGCGAGATCGAGACGCCGCTTCATCCCGCCCGAGTAGCCCTTCACCTTCCGGTCGGCCGCCTCTGCGAGTCCCACTCGGGCGAGCAGCTCGTCGCTGCGGCGCCGGCGCTCCTCGCCGGTGATTCCGTGCATCGCCGTCTGAAGTCTCAGGTGCTCCCGGCCGGTGAGGAACGGGTCGAGCGCCGCCTCCTGGAGCGCCGCACCGATGACCTTGCGTACCTTCGGCCCCTCCTTGAGAACGTCGAAGCCGGCGACGGTCGCGGTCCCTGCCGTCGGGGGCAGGAGCGTCGTGAGCATGTGCACGGTGGTGGACTTGCCCGCGCCGTTCGGGCCGAGAAAGCCGTAGATCTCGCCCGGCTCGACGTGGAGATCGATGCCGTCGACCGCCCGCGGCCCCTTCTTGAACTCGCGCACGAGCCCGTGCGCTTCGATGCTGTTGTCGCGGGGGCGGTCCACCCCCGCAGGCTACCGATGCTCTCGTTCGCTCCGAAGCACTGCGGCGACGGCGGTCAGAGCGACGCGCGTCTCTGCGAGATCGGGCTCGCGTGTCGTGAGCCGCTGGAGCCCCAGGCCCGGAAGGAGCACGACGCGTGCGAGGCGACGCGAGGCCTGGACGAGCGACCAGAGCTCCATCGTCAACGCGAGCGCGAGAACCGAGACGACGAGCGGAGTGAACGCGGTGACCGGAAGCGGCCAGAGACGGCCACCGGAGATCGCAACCGGCATCAGCAGAGCGGCGAAGTTCGTGCCGCAGCGAAGCGAGAAGCGGGACGGGCGTGCCGAGCCGTCCCAGGTTTCGTGCAGACGCCGTTCCTCGAGGGCCGCGATGGCGCGGTGCTCTGCGCCGTGGAGATACAGCGTGCGTCCACGCAACAGCCAGCCGAGGAGCGCAGCCGTGACGGCGAGACCGGCTGCCAGACCGACCCAGTCCGGTGCGAACACGAGCGGAACCGGGGCCACCATGGCAGCTGCGAGGAAGAGGCGCTCGCGTCCCCGTGCGACCCCGGTGCGCCGGAAGAGCGGCGAGAACGAGGCGGCCAGTCGAACGAGTCCGCGCGCGAGCGGAATCGCGCGCAGCGTCCGCGGCGCCTGTGGCATGGGCCCCTCTCTCAGGCTCCCGTCGACGCCGGCATAGGCCCAGTAACGCTGGCTGACGATGACGACGCCGCCGCTGCGCGCCATTCCACCCAGGCGCGGGACAGCCGCGGCGAGATCGCCCCGCTCGAGCTCGTTGAGGACGGCTCCCCGGTCCACCTGTCCATGATCGCCACAACAGGGCCGCCCGGCAAGGGCCGGGCGACCCAGTTCACGGTCTAAAGGGTCCTACTACCAGTACCCGCGCGAGAAGAAGCCGAGCAACGCGAGCACGAGGATCACGATGAGGATGATCCAGAGAATGCCCATGCGGTTTCTGCCTCCCTTTCTCGGTGTCGACCTGCTAACAGCTTTCTCCGTAGAGCGACAACGAAAAACCGCCCCCCCGCGGTACGGAAGCGGCGGCACAAGCCACCGAGGTGCCTCAGAAAAGCGCCTGGACAGGCCAGTAAAAGGCCGCCGCGGCAGCGCCGGCGGCAGGAATCGTGAGGATCCAGGCGACGACGATGTTTCCCGCCACGCCCCACCGCACCGCGGAGAGGCGTTGCGTCGCGCCCGCCCCCATGACCGCCCCGGAGATGACGTGCGTCGTCGACAAGGGGTAGCCGTACTTCGTCGCGGCATAGATGGTCGCGCCGGCCGCCGCCTGCGAGGCGAATCCGCTCTCCGGCTCCATCTTGAAGATCCGTTGGCCGAGCGTCCGCATGATCCGCCAGCCGCCGACGTAGGTGCCGAGACCGATCGCCAGACCGGCAGCGACCTTCACCCACGTCGGAATGTAGAAGTGATCGATGGAGCCGTTGGCGAACAGCGCGAGCGCAATCACTCCCATCGTCTTCTGCGCGTCGTTGGCGCCGTGCGTAAAGGCCATGAACGTGCCGGACGCGAGCTGGCCGAGACGAAACCCACGGTTCGCGACGCCGCGCGTGATCCACGAGAACGCCCAGAAGATGACGAGCAGCAGGAGGAAGGCCGCAGTGAACGCGATCAGCGGCGCGATCAGGGCGGGGATCACGACCTTGTGCGCGAGACCGTGCCACAGGACGCCGTTCTCGCCCGACTGGACGAGCGCCGCGCCGACAAGCCCGCCGATCAGCGCGTGTGAGGAGCTCGACGGCAGCCCGAACCACCAGGTCAGGAGGTTCCAGACGATCGCGCCGAGCAACGCGGCGAGCACGGTGCGCGTGTTGATCAGGCCGCTGTCGACGACGTCCTTCCCTACCGTCTTCGCCACCGCGGTCGTCACGAACGCCCCGGCGAGATTCGCCAGGGACGCGACGAGCACCGCCATCCGCGGCGTCAGCGCACGCGTCGAGACCGAGGTCGCGACCGCGTTCGCCGTGTCGTGGAATCCGTTCGTGAAGTCGAAGCCGAGCGCGACCAAGACGACGACAACGACAAGAACGCTGTCCACTTACCGGTTCTTGACGAGAATCCCCTCGAGGACGTCCGCCGCGTTCTCGCAGGCGTCGACCGCCTCCTCGAGCTGCTCGTGGATGTCCTTCCAGCGGATCACGGCAATCGGGTCCTCGCCCGAGGAGAAGAGCTCGGAGACGGCGTCGCGGTTGAGACGGTCGCCCTCGTCCTCGAGGTCACGCAGCGCGTGCAACTGGCTCGCCGAATCCTTGAACCCCTCGAGCCGCTCGACCGCCTCGTGGAGCTTCTCGGCGCTGCGAAGGATCACCTGCGCCTGCTCCCTCGCCTTCGGGCGGATGTTCTCCACGCCGTAGCCGGCAATGTTCCCGGCGGCCTCGTCGACGTGATCGCAGATGTCGTCGAGCGCGCCCGCGAGGCGATAGAGATCCTCGCGGTCGAAGGGCGTCACGAAGGTTCGGTTGATCAGGTCCACGACCTGACGCGTGAGCCGGTCGCCCTCGTGCTCGAGCTCCTTGATCTCCCTCAGCAGGTAGCCGTTGGACGGAAACTCGTCGAGCAGCTTGACGAGCAGGCCCGCGATGCCGACCGCGTTGCTCGACGCGCGCTCCAGGAGCCGGAAGAACTCACGGTTCTGCGGGACCAGCGAGATGCGTGCCACGGGCGCTCCCTCCCGAAGTTTGACCGCGGGAGTCTGTCAGGCTTCGCGCGGCGTCGGGTGCGAAGCGTCCGTGAACTCGCGAAACTCCGCCGTCAGCAGGTAGGCCGTCTGCTCCCCGATGTCGACGGCGTGATCGCCGATCCGCTCGAGTGCGCGCGAGATGATGACCATACGCAGGCCGTACTCGCGCATCTCAGGGTCTTCGCCCAGCTCCAGGATGCGCTGGACGACGCGGCGGTTCGCCCGGTCGACCAGCTCGTCGAGGTCGACCAGCGACTCGGCCCCCTCGAGGTCCCGGTTGCCAAAGGAGTCGAGCGCGATCCGGATCATCTCCTCGCACCGTGAGCCCATCTCCTCGAAGCCCTCGACGAAGCGCGGGCCGGGGTCCACTTCCGGGACGAGCTTCGACAGCTTCGCGATCGTGACGCAGTAGTCCGCCATGCGCTCGAGATGAAGGTTGACGTGCAGGATCGCGAGCACGAGACGCAGGTCGCTCGCCACGGGGGTCTGCCGGGCCAGCAGCAGCTGGATCCCCTCCTCGATCCTGATGTAGCGCTCGTCGACGTCGTCGTCGAAGGCGATTACCTCGTCGGCGAGCTCATGGTCGCGTTGTTCCAGGGCGTTGATCGCGCCGCGAAGCGCGCGCAGGACGAGCGCTCCTTCTTCCTGGAGGGTCACCTCGAGTTGGTCGAGCTCCTCCTGGAAGGTCGTTCTCATCCGAACCTCCCGGTGACGTAATCCTCGGTGCGCTTGTCGGACGGATTCGTGAAGATCTTGTCCGTCGCGTCGTACTCGACGAGCACGCCGGTCCGGCGGTGGTCATCGACCTCGAGGCTGAAGAAGGCGGTGAGGTCGGCGACACGCGCAGCCTGCTGCATGTTGTGGGTCACGATCACGAGCGTGTAGTCGCGCTTGAGCTCGTGCATCAGGTCCTCGATCGCCGAGGTCGCGATCGGGTCGAGCGCAGATGCAGGCTCGTCGAGGAGGAGGACTTCGGGCTCGATCGCGATCGCGCGTGCGATGCAGAGGCGCTGCTGCTGCCCTCCGGAGAGGGAGAGCGCGTTCTTCTTGAGCCGATCCTTGACCTCCTCCCAGAGCGCGGCACTGCGCAGCGCGTTCTCGACACGCTCGTCGACATTCTTTTTCATGCCAAGCACGCGCGGTCCCCAGGCGACGTTGTCGTAGATCGACTTCGGGAAGGGATTTGCCTTCTGGAACACCATCCCGATCCTGCGGCGCACTTCGACCGGGTCGACGCCTGACGCGTACAGGTCGTCGCCGTGGTAGAGGATCCTGCCCTCGATCTTCGCGCCGGGCACGAGGTCGTTCATGCGGTTGAGGCAGCGGATGAAGGTGCTCTTCCCGCAGCCGGACGGGCCGATCACAGCGGTGATGAGGTTCCGGTAGATCTCGAGGTCGACGTCGCTGACCGCGGTCGTCGCGCGCCCGTAGTTGACCGTCAGCCCTTGGACCTCGAAGACGACCTCGCGCTGGACCGGACCCGACTCCCTCCTCGCTTGCGCGACGTCTATCACCCGCGGCATCGTAAAGCTCCCGCTCATGGGTTCAGCTTCCTGCGGCTGCGTGCGAGCAACGCCTTGGCGGCGAGGCTCGCCAACAGGACGAACGCCATCAGAACGAGCGCGGCGGCCCAGGCCTGCTCGTGCAGCGCGGGATCCGCCTGCTCGGAGTACGTGAAGATGAGGACGGGAATGTTCGGCAGCGCCTTAGTGATGTCCGTTTGGACCGTGTTGGCGAAGATCGAACTGGTGAAGAGGAGCGGCGCCGTCTCGCCGGCGGCCCGTGCAACGGCGAGCACCGTCCCGGTGAGAATGCCGCCGACGCTCGAAGGCAGGATCACGCCGAGGACGGTGCGCCATCGACGCACCCCGAGGGCCAGGCTCGCCTCGCGAAGCGTCGACGGGACGAGCAACAGGACCTCCTGCGTCGCACGCGCGACGAGCGGGAGCATGATGATCGCCAGCGCGATCGCGCCTGCCAAGCCGCTCTGTGTGTGGCCGATCACGAGCAGCGCGTAGACGAAGATCCCGATCACGATCGTCGGGAGACCGGCCAGGACGTCGATGACGATTTGGATCGGGACCGCCAGTCGCCTCGGCGCGAACTCCGTCAGATAGATCGCCGTCAGCACGCCGACAGGGAGGGCTATCGCCGTGGCAAGCGCGACGAGCAGGATCGTCCCGATGAGCGCGTTCGCGATTCCGCCGCCCGGCTGGCCGAAGAGCGCCTGCGGCTTCGTGAAGAAGTCCCAGCTGAGCGCGCCGGCGCCACGCAAGGTGACCGAGACGACCACGATCACGAGGACGGCGACGGCGACGAGCGCGGCCACCGTTGCGATCCCCTCCATGGCGCGATTGACGAGCCGGCGGCGGCTGTAACGGCTCATGCTCGGGCTCCACGGAGCGGATCGAATCGCCGGACGATGATTTGGGCGATGAGGTTCGCCAAGAGCCCGATCACGAGCAGGATGGCTGCGAGGTAGAGCAGCGAGGAAGTCTCGAGTCCCGGATTGGCGCCCTGATAGCTCGAGGCGAGCTTGCTCGCGAGCGTGTCCGCGGGCGGGAAGAGCGACCACCCGATCCGTGTGCCGCCGCCGATCACCTGAGTGACGGCGATTGCCTCGCCGATCGCGCGGCCGAGCCCGAGAATCAGCGCCGCGGCAATGCCCGAGCGCGTCGCCGGCAGGATGACGCCACGGACCATCTCCCAGCGCGTCGTCCCGAGTGCGAGCGCTCCCTCCTCGAGCTCGCGGGGAACACCGAGAAAGAGCTCGCGACTGATCGAGGCGACGATCGGGACGATCATGATCGTGAGAATCAGCGCGGCGGTGAAGAGCCCCTGGCCGGTCTGCTGCGGATCGCCGAACAGCGGGATGAAGCCGAGGGTGGTGTGGAGCCACGGCTCGACGTGATGTGCGACGAACGGACCGAGCACGAGGATGCCCCAGAGTCCGAGCACGACGCTCGGAACCGCCGCGAGGAGCTCGACGAGCGAGCCGACGAGCCCGCGCACCCCTCGCGGAGCAAGCTCGCTCAGGTAGAGCCCGATCGCGATCGCGAGCGGCGCGGCGATCACGAGCGCGACAAACGAGCTGACAGCCGTGCCGTAGACGAACGGCAGCGCCCCGAAAACGTGTCTGACCGGATCCCAGGTCCGGCCGGTGACGAAATCGAGACCGAACCGGTCGAACGAGGTTCCCGACAGGCGGAGCACCTTCCAGACGATCGCGCCGACGAGGATGACGGATCCGAGCGCCGCGGCAAGCGTCAGGCCGTGTAGCAATAGGTCCCCGACGCGCCCGCGGAACCGGCGGCGGGTCTGCAGCGGGCTCGTCGTCGGGACGGCGCTCACCGCGCGCGAGCGTACTGCGACGCAGCCAGGCCGCGGACGCGGTTCACCACATTGTCACCAACCCGTCACCAAGGTTCTTCCCACATGCGGGAGGAGGCGAGGCAGGCTCGACGTGACCTGGAGCAAAGGAGAGGAGAAATCTTGACTCGCAGGACACTGGCCGTCCTCGGCGCCGTTGCCGCTGCGCTCGCTCTCACGAGCGGAGCAGGCGCGAAGCAGACCGGCGGATCCGTCGTCGGCGCCGGCAGCTCGTTCGTCGCGCCTCTCGTCTCGGCGTGGATTCCGAAGGTGGACTCGGCGTTTGGCCTCAAAGTCACCTATGGGCCGATCGGTTCAGGCGGAGGCATCCAGCAGATCATCAACCGCACCGTCGACTTCGGCGCGAGCGACGCTCCGCTGACCCCGGACCAGTTCGCCGCGTGCAAGGGCTGCGTTCAGATCCCGTGGGCGCTCTCGGCGACGTCGCTGGCCTATCGGGGTAACGGTCTGCCGAACCACATCAAGCTCGACGGGAAGGCAGTAGCCGGAATCTTCCTGGGGAGGATCAAGAAGTGGAGTGACCCCGCGATCAAGAAGCTGAACAAGGGCCGGAGCCTGCCCGACCTTCAGATCACCGTCATCCATCGCAGCGACAACAGCGGGACCACGTACAACCTGACCGAGTACCTCAACAGTGTCAGCAAGGAGTGGAAGAGTCGCGTCGGGAAGGGTGTCGCGGTCGACTGGCCCACAGGTGTCGGGGCCCGCGGCAGCTCGGGCGTATCGGCAACCCTGAGCCAGACCAACGGCGGAATCACGTACGTCGACGTTGCGTACTCGCTGAAGAACCACTTCGACTTCGCGGCTATCCGAAACCGTGCGGGCGTCTACCAGCTCCCGGGGCTCCGGGGCATCGCGGCGGCGGGCGCGACGATCCTCCGGGTGGCGCCGAACAACAGCGGCATCTCGATCGTCAACCCCGCGCAGCGACAGCCGCTCGCCTATCCGATCTGCACTTTCACCTACGTCATCCTTCCGATGAAGACGTCGAAGGCGCAGGAGCTGAAGCAGTTCGTCCGCTGGGCGCTGACGCGCGGTCAGGCGTCCGGGCCGAAGCTGCTCTTCGCGCCGATCCCGAAGGTCGTCCTCAAGGCGTCCCTCACGGCGGTCAACTCGGTGCACGCATAGGAAAGCTGCATCGAACCGTGAGTCCGTGACCCGGCCCGCCGGTCGCCTCCACCTCGCCGCCGGCGGCGACGACGACGTGCTTCACGATCGCGAGGCCGAGGCCCGTGCCCCTCGAGGCGCGGGCCCGGTCCCCGCGGTAGAAGCGCTCGAACACACGGGCGAGCTCGTCCTCTTCCAGCCCACCACCGTCGTCCGCGGCCTCGAGCAGATCAGGGCGCGCCGTCAGGGTCAGCGTCGAGCCCGGGCCCGCGTACCGGATGGCGTTCTCGGCGAGGTTCTCCACCACGATCTGCAGCATCCGCCGGCGCAGCGGAAGCGCGACAGCGGTCGCCGCTTCGATATGCACGGCGACGTCCGCCCGCTCCGCGCTGTCAGCGAGCCGGTCGCGGACTTCCTCGAGCACCGGGAGCGCCGGCGTCGAGCCGAGCGCGACGACCTCGCGGCCGCTCTCGAGCTCGGACAGGAAGAGCACATCGTCGACGAGCTCGCTCATCTCCTCGACCTGCTCTCGAGCCTGGGCAAGGAGTGCGTCGCGATCGGCTTCGGGAAGCGCCGCAGTCTCCAGCAGCGCCAGCAGCCGTGCCAGGGGCGTGCGCAGCTCGTGGGAGACTGCAGCCGTGAATCCGACGCGCAGCTCCTCGTAGGCCCGTGTCCCTTCCTGCATCGGACACGAGTATGGCCAAGGTCCTGATCGTCGAGGACGACTCCGTGATCGCGGACGGGATGGCGCGGCACCTCGCCGCCGCGGGATTCGACCCCGTCGTCGTTGGCAAGGGAGACCAGGGACTGGCCCGGCTGCGATTCGAGCGTCCCGACGTCTGCGTCCTCGACCTGATGCTGCCGGGACGCGACGGCTGGAGCGTGATCGAGAGCGCACGCGCCGAGGGAATTCCGACGCCGATCGTCGTCGTGAGCGCGCGCGGGACCGAGCACGATCGCGTGCACGCCCTCGAGATTGGGGCGGACGACTACCTCGTGAAGCCGTTCTCGATGAACGAGCTCGTCGCACGCGTACGCGCGGCGTCACGGAGAGCGCTGCGCCGAGACGATGCGACGCGCGGCGAGCCGATCGAGATCGAAGAGCTCCGCATCGATCCGCACGAGGTCCAGGCGTTCGTCGAAGGCGAGAGCGCGGGCTTGACGCCCACCGAGTTCCGGCTCCTCTACCAGCTCGCCCTCGAGCGCGGTCGCGTCGTGACCCGCGACGAGCTGTTGCAGAAGATCTGGGGCCGCCGCGAGACGCATCGCGACCGCACCGTCGACGTCTTCGTGCGGCGCCTACGTGACAAGATCGACCGGCGCGCGTCGCGGCATACGTTCATCCAGACGCGCTACGGGGTCGGCTACCGGCTCGAGCCCATGTCGAAGCGAGACTAGCCGCGCCCGATCGAGCCGTGGCCCGAACGGCAGGGTCTGACCCTGGCCGTGACGAAAGTGTGGCTTTTTCGTCGCGGATGTGACTCGAGAAAAGGGGCGCCGCTAGAGTTCGAAGCGATGCTCCTTCGTTTCCGGCTCTGGCTGTATCGGGCGCTGCCGTTTCTCGAGCGGTGGGGCGAATACGCGCCGGCCTGTTGCGGAACGTGTCCGACGTGCCTTGGAGCGACGGCGACGGGCGCTTCGATCACGTGGCTCGGATCGAAGCGACGAGACGACGACTAACCGAGCCGGCGCTCGGCATCCTCCAGCAGCACTAACCCGACGAGCCGGCCGTCCGAGGTCGTGACCGGGTAGCTCGTCAGATCGTTCTCGCGCATCCGGTCGACGAGCGCCTGCACCCCGATGCTGGGGCGAACGGTGCTCGGCCCCTCCCTCATCGCGTCCTCGACCGTCACGTCGTCGTCGCCGCGAATCGCACGGCGGCCGAGGCGCCCCAAGACGACGTTCCGATCGTTGACGACGATGCAGGTGTCCCAACCGGCCGCGCGAACGCGCTCGCGCACCGCGCCGAGGTCCTCGTCGAGACCACAGGTCGGAACGTCGCGACGCGCGAGGTCGCCGGCCGACGGCTCGTCCGTCGCAGTTCCCTCACGCGGCAGCCCGGACGAGCCCCAGTCGCGCTTACCGTGCTCGTAGTCGTAGACCTGCTCGAACCCCATCGCTTCGAGCCGCCACGCGGCCCGCGGGCTCTGGTCTCACTGGTAGTCGTTGCAGTAGACGATGACGGGACGGCTTCGGTCGAGCTGCGCCGCCGCTTCCCGATTGAGCTCCTTGAGCGGGATGTTGATCGCACCAGGCAGGTGCTCTTGCTCGTATTCGGGCCGCGGGAGGACCTCGACGAGCTGAGCCCCCTGCTCGCGCAGGCGTTGCACTCCGGCCCGGTCGATCGGCGTCGGCATCAGCCCGATGGAGTGAGCGTGGCGACGGTCCTCCGGCCGTCCACCTCGTAGATCACGTCGACGGTCTCGTGCTTGCGGTAGGTGCCGGCTACGCCAAGCAGCATGGACAGCCAGCGAATCGGTCCGAGGCGTCCCTCCTGGGCGAGCGTGCGACGAAAGACGAGCTGGTCGCCGAGGCGGTCGAAGTCACGGCCCGGCTCCTGGCGGACCCCGTTCACGTACACCTCGTAACTATCTCCGACTCCGGCGGGCAGGTAGACGCGCGACGGTTCATCCACGTTTCATAGGATGCCACCGCCGGTGAGGCGCAAGACCCTCGTCCTCGTGCTTGCTTTCGGCGCCGCGCTGGCGGCTGCCTCGATCGCCTACGCCGGCAGCGGCGGCTTCGCGCCGGAGACGCCGCACTCCCCGAACGCCCAGCGCATCGACGACTCCTACAAGTGGATCGCGATCTTCGCCGGCTTGATCTTCGTCGTCGTCGAGGGCTCCCTGCTCTGGTTCGTCTTCCGCTACCGGCGGCGAGGCCGGCCGCGTACCGCCGAAGGCCCGCAGATCCACGCCCACACGCGGCTCGAGCTGATCTGGACCGTGATCCCGGTCCTGATCCTCGCTGCGATCGCGGGCTTCCTCTTCTACAAGCTGCCGGGAATCAAGAACGTCCCGAGTGCGAGCGCGCAGGGCGGGCCGCTCCGGATCAGGATCGACGCGCACCAGTTCTACTGGCAGTTCACGTACCCGAACGGCGCCGTCTCGGTCGACGAGTTGCACGCGCCGGTGAACAAGGTCGTCCGCGTGGACATCTACTCCCATGACGTCGACCACAGCTGGTGGATCCCGGAGCTCGGCGGCAAGTTCGACGCGATTCCCGGCGAGCGCACGCACACGTGGTTCAAGGCCGACCAGAGCGGGACGTATCGAGGGAGATGCGGCGAATTCTGCGGCGTCTTCCACGCGGAGATGCGAGCTCGCGTCCTGATCGAGTCCCAGGGCGACTACGAGTCGTGGCTCTCCTCGCAGGCCGGGGCGCAGCTCGGCCGGAACGAATGGGAAGGCGTCTGCGCCAAGTGCCACGGCCCGCAGGGTCAGGGCGGCTATGGACCGGCAATCTCGAACAGCTCGCTGCTCGTGCAGACGCAAAGCCTGCGTCAGCTCCTCGTCAACGGCCGCAACCAGACGAAACCGACCTCGAGCTACATGCCGCCCGTCGCGCGCGGCTGGAACGACCAGCAGTTCCGCGCGCTCTTCGCGTACCTGAAGCAGAACGTCTACAAGGGACAGTCCGGTGGCGGCTAGAGCGGAGCCGTACCGAGCCGACTGGCGGCAGGGACGGGTCGCCGGCTGGGCCACGACCACCGACCACAAGCGGATCGGGATCCTCTACCTCGTCACGTCGCTCGTCTTCTTCGCCGCGGGCGGGCTGCTCGCGCTGCTGATGCGCGCGCAGCTCGCGCAGGCGGACGAGCAATTCATCACGCGGAACACCTACAACGAGCTGTTCACGATCCACGGGACGACGATGATCTTCCTCTTCATCGTCCCGCTCTGGGCCGGCCTCGCCAACTACCTCGTCCCGCTGATGATCGGGGCGCGGGACATGGCCTTTCCGCGTCTGAACGCGCTCTCGTACTGGCTGTTCCTGTTCGGCGGCGTGACCATGTTCCTCAGCTTCTTCGCCGGCGGCGGGGCGGCGAAGGCCGGCTGGTACAGCTACCCGCCGCTGTCGGAGAGCCAGTTCTCGCCGGGGAACGGGCAGGACCTCTGGATCCTCTCGCTGCATCTCGTCGCCCTCTCCTCGCTGGCTGGAGCGATCAACTTCATCTGCACGATCCACAACATGCGCAGCCCCGGAATGAGCTGGATGCGCATCCCGCTCTTCGTCTGGACGATCGAGATCTATTCGATCCTGCTGCTCCTCGTGCTGCCGGTGATCGGCGTCGGGCTGACGCTGCTGCTCCTCGACCGCCAGGTCGGAACGCACTTCTTCATCCCGGATCAGGGCGGAAACGCTGTGCTCTACCAGCACCTGTTCTGGTTCTTCGGCCACCCGGAGGTGTACGTGATCATCCTGCCGGCGATGGGAGTGATCTCCGAGGTCATCCCGGTGTTCTCGCGGAAGCCGATCTTCGGCTACAAGGCGATCGCGTTCTCGACGGTCGCGATCGGCTTCTACTCGATGCTCGTGTGGGCCCACCACATGTTCAGCGTCGGGATGCCGAACTTCCTCAACGTCTTCTTCATGCTCTCGTCGATGGTGATCGCGGTCCCGACCGGCGTGAAGATCTTCAACTGGATCGCGACCACCTGGCGCGGGAATCTCATCTTCGACACGGCGATGCTCTGGGCGCTCGGCTTCATCGCGGTGTTCACGATCGGCGGCCTGTCCGGGATCTTCCTCGCCGCTTTTCCCGTCGATTGGCAGGTAACGGACACGTACTACGTCGTCGCGCACATGCACTACGTGCTCTTCGGCGGCGCCGTCTTCGGAGTGTTCGCCGCGCTCTTCTACTGGTGGCCGAAGATCTTCGGGCGGTTGCTGGACGAGCGGCTGGGGAAGGCGCAGTTCTGGCTCGTGTTCATCGGGTTCAACGTCACGTTCTTCCCGCAGCACCTGCTCGGGCTGATGGGAATGCCGCGCCGGAACTTCACATACCACGAGCACGGACTGACACAGGTGTACAACCTGATCTCGTCGATCGGGTCCGGCGTGATGGCGCTCGGCCTGCTTCTCTTTCTCGTGAACATCGTGAAGACGGCGCGCACCGGCGCCCGCGCCGCGAACGATCCGTGGGTCGCCGACACGCTCGAGTGGTACACGACCTCGCCGCCTCCCCCCTGGAACTTCGACCGTGTTCCGTACGTCGCGAGCGCGCGCCCGCTCCGCGACCTGCGACGGCGGCTGGCGGAAGGCGGCCGTGCCTAGGCCCGGTCCCTGGCTGCGGCTGACGGCCCTGTTCGCCACCGGCGCGATGCTGCTCGCGGTCGTGAGCGGCGCGGCGTCGCTCGGTGCCGCACACCGTGTCCTCGCGGCGCTCGCGTTGCCTCCGCTCGTTGCGCTCGTGATCGCGGCGCGGATCTCGCATCCGCGGCTGCTCGCGCCTGCGCTCGGCGCACTCGTCCTCTTCGGGATCGCGGCGCTCGTGACCGCGCCGGGGCTTCACCTCGCGCTGTCGGCCGTCGCCTTCGGCGCGGCGCTCGTTGCCACGGCTGCGACGTACCGGGGCGAAGCGGCCCCTCGCGCCGCCTGGCGGGACTACGTCTCGCTGACGAAGCCCCGGATCATGTCGCTCCTCTTGGTCACCGGGCTGGGCGCGATGTTCGTCGGCGCCGGCGGGGCTCCGCCCACCTGGCTCGCCGTCGCGACGATGAGCGGTCTCGCGCTGGCATGCGGCGGCGCCTCCGCGCTGAACCATGTGCTCGACCAGGACATCGACCGGCTGATGGGCAAGCGGACGCGCGCCCGGCCGCTTCCGGCGGAGCGAATGCCTCCGTCTCGCGCGCTCGAGTTCGGGTTGACGTTGTCGGCGTTCTCCTTCGTCCTGCTCGCCTCGTTCGTGAACGTGCTCACCGCCACCCTCGCGCTCGTCGGCAACCTCTTCTACGTCCTCGTGTACACCCGCTGGCTGAAGCGGACGACGCCGCAGAACATTGTCATCGGCGGCGCCGCAGGGGCGGTGCCGCCGCTCGTCGGCTGGGCGGCCGCCACCGGAAACCTCGCGCTGCCGGCCCTCTGGCTCTTCCTGATCGTCTTCTTCTGGACGCCGCCGCACTTCTGGGCACTGGCGCTGCTGATCCGGAAGGACTACGAGGCCGCTCGGATTCCGATGCTGCCGGTCGTGCGCGGCACGCGGGAGACGACGCGCCAGATCCTGTGGTACGCGATCGTCCTCGTCGGAGTGACGGTCGTCCCGGTCCTCTGGGGACCGCTGGGCCTCGCGTATCTCGTCGCGGCGCTTGCGCTCGGCGGAGCCTTCGTCTGGCTCGCGCTCCGGCTCAGGCGGGAGACGACGCCACGGCATGCCTCGCTGCTCTTCCACTACTCGCTGCTCTATCTCGCCCTGCTCTTCGCGGCGATGGCGCTGGATCCGCTGCTCTGATGGCCGAGCGTCTCTCCGAGCCCGCCCCGCCGCGGACGACGAACGAGCCGGTCGGCCCGTCCCCGGAGCTCGCCCGGAAGAACATCATCCTCGGGCTCGCCCTTCTGGGCATTGCACTCCTGATCGCGGGGGGCGCGGTCGTGGTGTCGCTGATCTACTTGCAGTTCGATTAGCCTGGTTGAACGGTCGAGTCGATGGGCATAGATTGCCCGCAAAGTCTCACGACCAGGGGAGGGTAGATGAGACGTTTGATGCTCTTCGTGCTCGGGCTCGCTGCTTCGCTCGTGCTGTTACCGACCACCGCCGTCGCCGACAGCGCGACACATACGTACTTACTGGAGATGGACGCGCCGAACATCGGTCAGGCTCCGAACGGCGACCAGATAGCGATCACCGGCGACGGCGAGTTCTCCGTCCATCCAGGCTCGGTCGAGGCGGAGGGAACGTTCACGCACACCGACGCGGGCGGAACCGTCATCGCCACCGGGACCTGGGAGGCGACTGGCTTCATCGAGTACGAGTCCTACGGCTGCGGAGAGGTTTTCGGTGACCCGATTCCACCGGAGCTGTGCGGCGGTGCCGTAAAGATGAACGTCACGCTCCACAGCCCGCTAGGAGATCTGTCGGGAATCCTGACCGTGATCTGCGTGATTGGTACCCACGCGCCGGGTGCCGTCCTCGGGCCGAGAACGGAGGGCGTGACGCTCAACCTCCCGGGCATCATCAACTTCAATCACAGCATCGAAGGCGAGAACGTCTTCATACAGACGAGCTAGCTGACGCTCTGTACATGCTCGCCCGGTCCGAGCGGCCGGGCGAGCCGACTAAAGGAATCGAGGCCGGCGGCCGATCTGGCCTCTGATGAGGCGTCCGCGTCTTGGGCCCACCCTGGCTGCGCTTGCACTGACCCTGCTCGCGGCCGGGCTCGCCGTGTCCGTTCCGCAGGCGTCGGCGATCGACCCGTTTCCGAACACCGGGATCGCGACTCTGTCGGGCAACCACTTCCAGATTCACTGGAACCGCGACAACCTCAGTACGGACTGTCCGACCATGTACATCACGCAGGAAACGGCGGGCGACGTTCTGGGCTGGGCGGACCGGGCGTACGATCTCTACACCAGCTGGGGCTACAGCGCGCCCATCCTCGACGGCGACGGCGACCTCCTGCTCGAGATCGCGGTTGACGAGTTCGACAAGCCGGCGCCCGTGTGCATCAGCTACGGGGTCATCGATCCCAGCATCCCCACCAACAATGACGGCACGCTCGAGCGCTGGGACGCGCTGATCAATCCCGTCGCACCGGCCGGGGCCGGCGAGATCCATCTGAACGCGACGCGCGGCATCAACTTCCACATCGTCGCGCACGAAGTCTTCCACCTCTTCACGCGCGCGATGAACGCCTCGGCGGATCAGTGGCTCCATGAGGGCACCGCCGAGTGGGCCGCAGTCCGGGCGGACGCGGCCGTCGGCGGCACCGAGCAGAACCCGGACCGCACGAGCGACTGCGTCGGGTCCGAGTGCGGCGATACGGAGTACGACCGGAACGGTTATCCGGGCTGGATGCTGTTCGAGTATCTCGCCGAACGCTACGGCGACAGCACGGTCAAAGCAGTCTGGGACCAGGCCGCCGCCGACCCCGCCGCAACAGGAACAGCAGACCTCGAGGCCGCCCTTCCCAGCGGCACCCTCGAGACGTTCTTCAACGACTACACGACAGCCCGCCTGACCGGAAACTTCGCGTCGCCGCTCCTCGCCGGCACGTTGCCGGCGGCGTACGGGACGCTCCCCGTGGGTGAATCCAGCGGAACGGTGTCGTTGAGCAACATCGCGGTGAACCACCTGGCAGTGCGCTACATCGCTCTGCAGCACGGAACGAGCGACGGTCCCTGCTACACAGCGTCCCTGGCGATCACGGTCACCATCCCGGGTGGGGTCGTGTCGACGCCGACGTATTTCGCGAACACGAAGGGCGCCGTCGCCCAACCGCTGTCCGTCTCAGGTTCCACCGCATCGCTGACCGTGCCCTGGAATACCTGCGCCGGCAGCCCGGATGCGTATCTCTCGCTCCCGAACGACACTCACGACTCCTCCGCACTGGACGGGCGCGAGTTCGTCCTCAGGACGACTGTGACGGTGGACAGGACCAAGCCCGCGAGTCCGTCGGAGCCGCCGGCGCCGAGGAGCGTCATCGGCCCGGTGATCTCGGCGCCCACGAGCGACCCGGCGCCCAGCCTCAAGGTCTACGCCCCCGAGGTCATTCGCGTGTCCGCGAAGACACGGCTGCTGCGCTTCGCCGTCTTCTCGAGCGGCGGCGGGACGCTGCAGGCGACGCTCGGATCTGCGGGCCTCGGCTCCGCGGCGCTCCGGGGCGGCAACAACGACATTCGGTTCGTCCTTCCGAAGCAGCTCTTCGCAAAGCTCCGCGCGAAGAGCGCCTCCAACGTCCTCGCGCTGACGAGCATGTCGCCGAGCGGCAGCAGGGGGGCGACCGTGACACGGCGCGTCGTCCTGCAGGCCGCGAAGAAGCCGAAGCGCCGCCGCTAGCAACTAGAGTCGCCGCCGTGCCGGCGACCGACGGGATCTTTCTCGCTCGTCCCGACCGGCCGCGAGCAGGAATTCCGCTGGCGGTCAAGGACCTGCTGGACACCGCCGGACTGACGACGACGTACGGGTCGGCGATCTTCGCCGAGCACGTTCCAGCTCAATCGGCAGAAGCGGTTGTGCGACTCGAGTCGGCCGGCTACGCGAACGTCGGCAAGACGAATCTGCACGAGTTCGCCTACGGAATCACGTCGGAGAACGCACACTTCGGCACCGTCCCCAATCCGCTCGCGCCCGGCCGGATCGCGGGCGGATCGAGCGGGGGCTCCGCCGCCGCGCTCGCCGCAGGTCTCGCGGACGCGGCGCTCGGCACCGACTCGGGTGGCTCGATCCGGATTCCCGCGGCCTGCTGCGGCGTGGTCGGCTTCAAGCCGACGTACGACCTCGTGCCGGCAGGCGGATGCTTTCCGCTTGCCCCGAGCTTCGACCACGTCGGCCCGATGGCGCGCACGGTGGACGACTGCCTCGCATTGCTCGAAGCGCTCGTCCCTGCCTTCGAGCGCGCGGCGCTCGACTCCCTCGACGAAATCGCCGTGGGAGTCGCGTGGCTCGACGCAGCGGAACCGCTCGTCGCCGCCCGCGTCGCCGAGGCGGCAGCGCACTTTGCTCGTCGCCGCAACCTCGACTGGCCGCTAGCCAAGATCGACGCGTCGTTCATGGGCGAGGTCGCGGACGTGCATCGAGACCTGTATGCCGAGCAGGCCGAGCTCTACGGCGAAGAGATTGCCGCCAAGGTCGAGCGTTGTCTCGCGGTCTCCGACCGGGAAATCGCCCTCGCCGAGCGGGCCCGGAACGAGTACCGCCAGCGCTGCGAGGAGCTCCTGGACGGCCTCGATCTGCTCCTGACGCCGACGCTCGTGTGCGTTGCCCCGCCGACCGGGATCGGGGACGAGGCGCTCCGCGGCACCTTGATACGCAACACCCTTGCCTTCAACGCCCTCGGCTGGCCGGCGCTTGCCCTCCCCTGCGGGACAGCGGAGGACGGTCTCCCCGCCTCGGTCCAGCTCGTCGGACGTCCAGGCGCGGATGCGCTCGTCCTCGCGGCCGGCACCCTGCTCGAAGCTCGGCTGCACTGATTTCAGGCATCCCTCGTTCGAGGGACAGCCGAGCTGCGGGGCGTGCCGACAAAACAGGAGGAATGCGTGTCCTCTCTCTTGCGGCCGTCTGTCTCAGCCTGCTCGCGCTCGCGGCGGCAGCGGACGCCGCGACCCCTGTCCGCGGAGCCGCTCCGAGCCACCTGCACGGCTTTCTGCTGCGCGCGGACGAGCCGGTCGAAAACTCCTTTCCGCGCACGCCGTCGTTCGCCTGGAATCCGGTTCCCGGCGCGATCCGGTACCAGTTTCAGCTTGCGACCAGCTCGAGCTTCCGCGAGAGCGGGGTCGTCTACAGCGCCACCGGCCTGACGACGCCCGTCGCCGCGCCGACGGTGACCCTCCCGTGGATCACCGGTAATCCGCACGCGCTCTTCGCCCGTGTCCGCGCGATCAAGGCCTCGTCCTCGACCCCCTGGAGCGCTGCATTCGGCTTCGACATGGAGCCCGCGTCGGCGCCGAAACCGCTGCCGAGCGAACCCGGTCTCGTGCGCTGGACTCCGATCGAGGGAGCCGACGGCTACGAGGTCTGGTTCATCGACGTCCCGAAGGTCGAAGTCGTGTTCACCAACGTGCTGGACGAGCGCGAGTTCTACACGTTCCACCGCACCTCGAGCTGGACCGGAACCGTGCGCTGGCGGATCCGTGCGATCCGCGCGGACAACCAGAAGACCAGTCGCCAGAACGGGCTCCCTGCAGTCGGCTACGGCCCGTGGAGTCCCGTGTACAGCTCGACGAATCCGTCCTACGTCGGGGGTCCGATCAAGCTCCTCCGCACGTCGTCGGACGTCGTGTCGACAGGCGATGCATCCTCCCCGGCGCACCGTCTCATGCCCGCCTTCGTGTTCAGCGGCGACCAGGCGGCGGACGGCACGAGCGCCGAGCTCTTCCGCCTCTACATCTTCACCGACCGTCAGTGCCTGAACCGCGTCTACACGAGCCCCGTCATCGGAGGTCCGGCATACGCGCCGCGACCGTTTGGGCCGCTGGCGCTTCCCTCGATTCCCACCGCGATCCCTTCGGCTCGCGCGACGTATCTCCGGGACGGACCCGAGCCCGTGGGCTACACCTTCGACGGCGAGCCGGTCAAGACCACGGAGTCGGAGGCAGCCGCGGTCCCGACCACGGCCGTGCCGGCCGACTCCGACACGAACTCGGGCGGCGCTACGGCTCCCGCCGCTGGACCGCAGCAGATCACGATCAAGGGAGACCTCGGAGCGCCTGTTGACCTCTGGGACACCGATTGGCCCGGCAGCGGCTACTACTGGACCGTCGTCGCGGTTGACGCGGTCTCGCCGGGTGCGCTGAGCACGAGCATCGCCGGCACCAGCTCCGTCGGCGCCGTCAGCCTGTCCGCAGTGAACGCGAACGGCTTCGGCGCCGGCGACACGGTCCAGATCGGCAACGCGGCGAACCAGGAGACGACGACCGTCGTCTCCGCGAGCGGGGCCGCGCTGACGTTCGCCTCGGCTCTGAAGTTCGCCCACGGCACGGGAGAGCCGATCGTGCGCACCGGAGGCAATCTGCAATATCGGGATCTCGAGCTTCCCCAGGACGTGTGCGCGGCTCCATACAACCGCGTGGCGCGGTTCGGGAAGAACAGCGAGCCCTCGCTGACCGCTGCCGGCGAGCTCTTTGCATCCGGGCTCTCTCCGAGCGGTCGCCTCACGGCCGGACGCAGCAGCCAGGCGTTCTACGGCTACCCGCTCGTCGCCTGGACGCCGGCGCTCGGCGCGTCGGTCTACGAGGTGCAGTGGAGCAAGACGCGCTATCCCTTCAAGCCCGAGCAGAACCCGCAGAACCAGAACGCGCTCGGCACGCTGACGATGGGAACGTCTGCGGTCCTGCCGCTCAAGGCGGGCACCTGGTACTACCGAGTGCGTGGCTTCAACTACACGCTCCCCACCGGCGCCCAGCAAATGTCCTGGTCGGACCCGGCAAGAATCGTCGTCGCCAAGCCAAAATTCAAAATCGTCGGCGGCGGCAAGTAGCAGCCCGCGCGAAAGCTGCGCTTTCGCGCGGATCTCAGGTCGGCCGCTTCGCGGCTGAACGTGCGCGGGCAAAGCCCGCGCACTCCTACGGAATCCCGGTTGTCGAACTGGTGTGGTCCGCAGGCGGTGGCATTGACGCGTCCCCGCCTGCGTGAGTTCGCCTCCAGGTAGTGCGGCTTCGCCTGCACTACCTTCCGGCCTTCATGGCAACGTAATTCGCGCGGTTTACTGAATGACCTTGAGCAAGCGCCGCCCCAGGCGTTCGACAGGCTTTGGCAACAGGCGCCGCTGTCTCTTCAGCGCTGTCGAGCCGAGCCAGAACGCGGTCTTGACGCCCAGCACGTAACGGTTGCGCGCTCGGTCGACCAGCGTGTTCCGCTCGACCTTACGGGCCACCGTCATCGAGCCGACCACGAACCTCGCGTTCTTGAACCGCCGCGATCTGTAGACGGCGTTCCCGACGAGCTTGCGCGGCCCCGCCGTCCACGTCGTGTCGTGAAACGCGACCCAGCCGCCGTCGACGACCTTCGGAACCCACTTCTCGAAGTCCTCGAGAACGAGGTCGTACTCGTGCGAGCCGTCGACGAAGAGCAGCTCGATCGGCTCATGGAACTCGTCTGCCGCGGCCTGCGACAGCGATGGCACGGGTCTGACCAGCTCGGCGATCCCCGCGCGTTCGACGTTCTTCTTGAAGTCGCCGAAGCGGTAATCGGCGTGCGGATCGACGGCGTACACGGGCACTGCCGCCCCCGCCTTCGTCCCGAGGCCGAGGCACACGGTCGACTTGCCCTTCCAAGAACCGATCTCGACGATCACGCCCTTTCCGGCACACGCGCGCGCGAGGTCGTAGAGCGCCTCCCCTTCCTCGTCGGTGAGCCACCCCGGGATGCCCGCGATCAGCGGCTTCACACGGGCTTGGAACTCGCTCATCCGAGCGTGCCCCGTACCGCCTCTTCGTAGATCCGGTCACGGCTGAACCGGTCCAGCTCCTCCGAGAGGAGATCTGCGGCCGCCGGAGGGTCGCCGGGTGGGAACGGCGCCGGCTCACCGTCGATCTCGACGCCGACGAGCCGATCGGACGGTTCGTGCTCGACCTCGACGGGCCGGTCGAGGCGCGAGCGCAGCCAGCCGGCGAGGAGCTGGGCCTGCGCGGCCGTGCCGATCACGCGGATTCGACGAACATCCGCGACGCCGGGCCAGAGCGACGCCAGCTGCGGTCGCCAGCGGCTCGTACGCGTCCACGCGATGTCGGAGACGGCGACCCGGTCGAAGACGTTCACGAGATCGCCGTACGGCGCAGGCAGGTCAGGCCACTCCGTGCTGTCGACGATGAGCCGGTCGACCACGTCGACGAGCGTCTCGAAGTAGTCGGCGCCGAAGGGCGGCAGGCCGCGCCAGCGCAGGAACACGGGCAGGTCCGGGAGGAAGAGCGGCTGCACGACGCTCGCGGGCGCAGCTGCACGCCGCCCCTTGAGGCGAATGCGGATCGTCTCGGTGCAGATCTGCCGACCGTCGCCGACCGGAAACGCGTCCACCTCGACCTCGCCCTCCAGCCCGTCCTCCTGGTCCGGCTGAGGGAAGAGAACGATCGTTCGAGACGGGTGCCGCTCGGCCAGTCCCGACAGCACGTCTTCCGCGGCCTCCACCCATTCGGGCGGAACCCACGCCGTGTGGGTCATCACGCTCGTCCGCTGGTACGGCGCAGCCGAGCCGGAGGAGGTGCGCAAGGAGGTGACCCCGCGCTCGATCTCCCGAACCGAAGTTAGTGCCGGCGCCATGATCGCCCGTCTCGGTGGAGGAGGTCGTCCGCCGAGGGCGGCCCCCAGGTCCCGGCGGGATAGTTCGGGAAGGCGGGCCGGTCGCGTCCCCAGGCGGCGACCATCGCGTCCACGAGCGACCACTGCTCCTCGACCTCGTCGATGCGCGTGAAGAGCGTTGCATCGCCGAGCATCGCGTCGAGGATCAGTCGCTCGTACGCCTCGGGAAGTCCGGTTCGGAACGCGCCGCCGTAGAGAAAGTCCATGTGCACTGTCCGGATCGTCAGGCCCTGGCCGGGCACCTTGGCCCCGATCGCCAGCGACACGCCCTCGTCGGGCTGCACGTGCACGAGCAGGACGTTCGGGCGCAGCCCTTCCGCCGCCAGCTCCTCGAACGGCGGATGCGGCGCCCGCTTGAACTGGATCGCGATCGTCGTCTCGCGACGAGGGAGTCGCTTCCCCATGCGGACGTAGAACGGCGTATCGGCCCAGCGCCAGTTGTCGACGTAGAGCTTCGCGGCGACGTACGTCTCCGTCATCGACTGCGGATCGACGCCGTCCTCCTCGCGATAGCCGGCCACCTCTTCCCCTTCGACAAAGCCGCGTCCGTATTGCCCGCGGACGACCGACTTCGGTCCGGGCGTGTGCAGCGCCCGCAGCACCTTCACCTTCTCGTTCCGCACGGAATCGGCGGTGAAGTCGATCGGGGGCTCCATCGCCGTGATGGCGAGCAGCTGTAGCAGGTGGTTCTGGAAGATGTCGCGGATCGCACCTGCCTGCTCGTAGTACCCCGCTCGGTTCTCGATCCCGATCGACTCGGCAACCGTGATCTGCACGTGGTCGACGAACTGGCGATTCCAGATCGGCTCGAAGATGCCGTTCGCGAACCGCAGCGCCAGCATGTTCTGCACGGTCTCCTTGCCGAGGTAGTGGTCGATGCGGAAGACCTCGCTCTCCTCGAAGTCTTCCTCGATCGCGCTGTTGAGCTCGCGCGCGGAGGCGAGATCGCGGCCGAACGGCTTCTCGACGATCAGCCGCATCCAGCCGGTCGCGTTGCGGCGTTTGCCGAGCGCCTGCACGACGGCCCCGAAGACCGTGGGCGGGATTGCGAGGTAGTAGACGCGGTTGCCGCCGGTGCCGCGCTGCTCGTCGAGCTCGGTGAGCACTTCTGCGAGCCGGTGCTCGCCCGCCTCGTCCGCGAAGTCGCTGGCCACGTAGCGCATCCCCTCGGCGAGCGCATCCCAGACGTCGTCGCGGAACTCGTCGCGCGCGTGCTTCTGGACGGCCTCCTTCATCCGCTCGCGGAACTCGTCGTCAGTCTCCTCCGTCCGCGCGACGCCGACGACGGCGAAGCTCTCGGGCAGCAGTCGCCGGAACGCGAGCGAATAGAGCGCCGGGAAGAGCTTGCGCTGCGTCAGGTCGCCGGAGGCGCCGAAGATGACGAGGATGCAGGCATCGGGTGTGCGGCGAAGCTGCAGTCCCTCGAGCAGCGGGTTCTCCTGTGTCGTCGCCACTGGCCTAGCGCGGGTCGTCGCTTGCCTTCGCGCGCTCGAGCGCGCGCACGGCGTGACCGCCGAACTGCTGTCGCAGCGCGGCCGCGACCTTGGCCGAGAACTTCATCTCGTCGCGCGACTGGAACCGCGCGAACAGCGAGGCGGCGATCACGGGCGTAGGGACGTTCTCGTTGATCGCCTCGTTGATCGTCCAGCGACCCTCGCCCGAATCCTCCACGTACGGCGCGATGTCCTCCAGCTTCGAGCCGTGCTGCTCGAACGCGGCGTGCAGCAGCTCGAGTAGCCACGAGCGCACGACCGACCCGTTGCGCCAGATGCCGGAGATCTGATGCGGATCGAGGTCGAACTCGGAGTGCTCCATGATCTCGAAGCCCTCCGCGTACGACTGCATCAGGCCGTACTCGATCCCGTTGTGCACCATCTTCACGAAGTGCCCTGCGCCGGACGGGCCGACGTGCGCGTAGCCCTCCTCCGGCGCAAGCGTCTCCAGGATCGGCTCGAGCCGTTTGACCGGTTCCTCGTCGCCGCCGACCATCAGGCAGAAGCCCACCTCGAGGCCCCAGATTCCTCCGGACACCCCTGCGTCGACGAAGTGGATCCCGCGGTGCTGCGCCTCGACGTAGCGACGTTTCGAGTCGCGGAAGTTCGAGTTGCCGCCGTCGACGATCGTGTCGCCCTCGTCGGCGATCCCCAATAGCTGCTGGAAGACGTCCTCGGTGATCTTTCCCGCGGGGATCATCAGCCAGAACGCGCGCGGCGCGTCGAGCTGACCCTTGAGCTCCGCGAGCGACGACGCGGTGCGAGCCTCGACGTTCGGGTCGTACGTCTGCACCTCGTGACCGCCCTCGCGCAGGCGCTCCGTCATGCCGGAGCCCATTCGTCCGAGGCCGATCATCCCGAGCTGCACTAGAGATCCTCCAACCTGACGCGCACGATCTTCCTGCCGCGCTCCCGCAACGAGCGGTAGTCGCCCTCGGCCTGGGCGCGGATCAGGCGCCCGAACCCGAAGTCCTGGCCGGGAATCGGAATCTCGTCGCCGGTGTCGTCGACCACCTGGACGAACAGGCCCGTCGGCGGGCCGCCCTTGTGCAGCTGTCCCGTCGAGTGCAGATAGCGCGGCCCGAGCCCGTGCGTGACGACGCATCCGGTCGCACGCGCACGTTCGATCAGCGGCCGCAGCTCTCCCTCGCGTGTGGGATCGATGAACGCCTGAACGGCGACGTAATTCGGCGGCTCCGCCTCGGCGAGCAGCTCGTCGAGTGAGCCCTCGCCTGCGAGCGCGGGATCCTCGCCCGAGGCGAGCACCTCCTTCGTCTTGTCCTTGGCCGCCTGGACGTCGGGCTGGTCGAACGGGTTGATCCCCAGAATCGAGCCGGCGATCGCGACGGCGAACTCCCAGCGGAAGAACTCGGCGCCGATCGAGGATGGGTCGTCGAGCCGCACCTCCGCCCCCTGCCGATCGGGGCCGTCGGGAACCTCCCCGGGCGCGGGCACGAGCCCTTTTCCGTGCTTGCCGGTCGACTCCGCGATCAGTTGCTCGGCCCAGAGACCGAATCGCCCCTCTGTCTCGGCGATGCAGACCTTGTCGCGCCCCTCGCGCCACGCCTCGCCGAGCTGGAGTCCGAGCTCGACACCTGGGTTCTGCTCCGCACGGCACGCCTCCGCCATCCGCTCTGCGTCAACAAGCAGTTGTTCCACGTCGATGCCCATCAGGGCGGCGGGGACGATGCCGAACGGCGACAGCGCCGAATACCGCCCGCCGATCGTCGGCTCGCCCGCGAACACCGACGACCCGTGCTCGCGCGCCTGGCTCTCGAGGGGAGAGCCCGGATCGCTGACGATCACGAAGCTCTCTGGTCGCTGAACCTGGACCCAGAAGTGCGCGAGGTGGGAGAGCGTCTCGAGCGTCGTTCCCGACTTCGACGAGACGACGAACATCGACTTCTCGAGGTCGAGCAACTCCTCCGCGTGACGGATCATCGCGGGGTGTGTCGTGTCGAGAACGTGGAAGCCCTTCCTGCCGAAGGTGCGCTTCAGGACCTCCGGGGCCAGCGAGGAGCCGCCCATCCCGAGCAGGACGAACGTCTCGTACGTCGTGCGCGCCTCCTCCGCGAACGCAACGATCTCGCCGACCCGTTCCTGCATGCGCTTCGGCTCGTCGAGCCAGCCCAGCCATTTGTCCTCGTCCGCGCCGGTCCAGACCGTCGCGTCCCGCGCCCAGACGCGCTCGACCAGCTCCTGCTGCGCGGCGACGCTCACTTCAAGCAGCGGCCAGCTCGCCGCGCTTGGCCCTGATTCCGTCCATCAGCTCCTCGAACGAGTCCGAGAACTTTTGCACGCCTTCGCGCTCGAGCGTCTCCACGACGTCGTCGTAGTCGATTCCCGCCTCGCGGAGATCGTCGAGGAGTTGCCGCGCGGCGTCGACGTCCTTCGTCAGCGTCTCGGCCACGGTGCCGTGATCCTGGAAAGCTTGGATCGTCTCTTCGGGCATCGTGTTCACGGTCTCGGGCCCGATCAGCTCCTCGACGTACATGACGTCCCGGTAGTCGGGATTCTTCGTGGAGGTCGAGGCCCAGAGACAGCGCTGCTTCGTCGCACCTTTCGCCTCGAGGGCCTGCCAGCGCGGACCGGAGAACGTGTCGAGGTAGTTCTGGTACGCGAGCTTCGCGTTCGCGATCCCGAGCTTGCCTGCGAGCTTCGTCGCGTCGCCCCCGAGCTCGGCGAGCCGCTTGTCGGTCTCGGTATCTACCCGCGAGACGAAGAAGCTCGCCACCGAGTGCACCGTCGAAGGATCCCCGCCGCTCTCGACAAGTCGCTCGACACCGCGGAGGTATGCCTCCATGACCTCCTTGTGCCGCTCGAGCGAGAAGATCAGCGTCACGTTGATGTTGCGGCCGGAAGCGATCATCTCCTCGATCGCGCCAAGGCCCGGCTCCGTCGCCGGAATCTTCACGTACAAGTTCGGCCGCTCGATCCACTCGTGCAGCCGGCGTGCCTCCGCGATCGTCGCCTCCTGCTCGTAGGCAAGCGTGGGATCGACCTCCCACGAGACGTATCCGTCGAGGCCGCCGCCACCGTCCCAGACCTTCCGGAGCAGATCGCAGGCGTCGGCGATGTCGTTGGAGGAGAGCTGGAGAAAGATCTCCTTCGCATCCTCCTCCCCCGACTCGAGAATCTCCTTCAACTGCGCGTCGTAACGATCGCCCTGCGAGATCGCCTTCTGGAAGATCGTCGGGTTCGAGGTCACGCCGACAACGGCGTCCTCCTTCATCATCCGCGCGAGCTCGCCGGTCTGGAGCAGGTCGCGCGAGAGGTAGTCGATCCAGACGCTCTGACCGAGCGCGGACAGCTTGTGCAAGTTCGATTCAGGCACTTGACATCGCCCTTTCAAGATCTTCGATTTTCTTCAGTCGTCTCACATAACGCTCGCCGCCGTCGAAACGTGCCCCGAGAAACGCTCCGACCAGGTCGCGGGCGAGCGAGGGCCCGACGACCTCGGAGCCGAGACAGAGGACATTCATGTCGTCGTGCTCGACGCCCTGGTGCGCGGAGTACACGTCGTGGCAGATCGCGGCGCGAATCCCGGGAAGCTTGCAGGCGGCGACCGAAGCGCCGACGCCGGAGCCGCAGACGAGGATTCCGCGCTCTGCGTCGCCGCCGAGGACCGCCTCGCCGACCTCCCGCGCCTTGTCCGGATAGTCGATCCGCACGGCGTCCGTGTCAGTCCCGAGATCGATGACCTCGTGCGCTGAAAGAGCGTCGAGGACGGCGTCTCGCAGCAGGACGCCGCGATGGTCGAAAGCAACCGCAATCCTCACGACTGGACCGTACCCCACGGCCGTGGCCTGCAGTCGCTCCCTAGAATGGCTGCGATGGACGCGACTGAGCTCCGTGAGCTGGGACAGCAGTTCCGCGTCGACTCGGTTCGCTGCGCCGCCGCCGCCAAGTCAGGCCATCCCACCTCCGGAATGTCGGCTGCCGACCTGATGGCCGTCCTCCTCGCGAACCATCTCCGGTACGACTTCGACACCCCCGATCTGCCCGCCAACGACAGGCTGATCTTCTCGAAGGGCCACGCGTCGACCCTGCTCTACGCGATGTTCCGCGCCGCCGGCGCGATCACGGACGAGGAGCTGCTCGAGTACCGGACGTTCGGGAGCATGCTCGAGGGTCATCCCACGCCGATTATCCCGTGGGTCGACGTCGCCACCGGCTCGCTCGGACAGGGTCTTCCCTATGGAGTCGGGATGGCGATCGCCGGCAAGCGGCTCGACCGGCTCCCGTACCGCATCTGGGTCCTGTGCGGCGACAGCGAGATGGCGGAGGGATCGATGTGGGAAGCGTTCGAGCACGCGGCCCATTACGAGCTCGACAATCTGACGGCGATCATCGACGTCAACCGGCTCGGTCAGCGCGGCGAGACGATGGTCGGCTGGAACACGGGCGTCTACGTCGAGCGCGCGCGTGCCTTCGGCTGGAACGCGATCGAGATCGACGGGCACGAGCCCGAGGAGATCGACCGTGCCTACGAGGAAGCGGCCGGGATCCCGGGCCGTCCGACGGTGATCGTGGCGCGCACGATCAAAGGCAAAGGCGTGAAGGCGGTCGAGGATAAGGACGGCTGGCACGGCAAGGCGCTCGACGATCCCGACGCGGCGATCGAAGAGCTCGGTGGGATCCGCAACATCTCCATGGACGTCGCGAAGCCCGATGCCGCAGAGCCGCACCGATTCGAGACACGTGAGCTCGAGCTACCGCGCTACGACCTCGGCGAGGAAGTCGCGACACGGAAGGCCTACGGCGAAGCGCTCGCGGCGCTGGGCAGCGCACGCGGCGACATCGTCGCTCTCGACGGCGAGGTGAGCAACTCCACCTTCGCGGAGATCTTCAAGAAGGAGCATCCCGAGCGGTACTTCGAGATGTACATCGCCGAGCAACAGCTCCTCGCCGCCTGCGTGGGGCTGCAGGCTCGCGGCTGGAACGCGTTCGGCTCGTCGTTCGCCGCGTTCTTCTCCCGTGCCTACGACTTCATCCGCATGGCCGCGATCAGCCGGGTGAACCTCCGTCTCACCGGCTCGCACGCCGGCGTCTCGATCGGCGAGGACGGTCCGTCCCAGATGGCCCTGGAGGACATTGCCGCGTTTCGCGCCGTCCATTCCAGCACCGTCCTGCACCCGTGCGACGCGAATCAGACGGCCAGGCTCGTCGCGACCATGGCCGACACCGACGGGATCATCTTCCTGCGCACGCTGCGGCCGAACACGCCCGTCATCTACGACGCCGACGAGGACTTCCCCATCGGCGGTAGCCGCGTCGTCCGCTCGTCGGACGATGACGATGTCACGATCGTCGGCGCAGGCGTGACCGTGCACGAGGCGCTGAAGGCTGCCGACAGCCTCGAGGAAGAGGGGATCAGCGCGCGTGTGATCGACGCCTATTCGATCAAGCCGATCGACGCGCAGACCCTGCAGGCTGCCGCCGAAGCGACCGGCCGTATCGTCACGGTCGAGGACCATTGGCCGGAGGGCGGGCTCGGCGACGCGGTGCTCGACGCGCTCGCCGACGGCGACGAGCGGCCGCGCGTCCTGAAGCTCGCCGTGCGCGAGATGCCCCACTCCGGCAAGCCGGACGAGCTGCTCAGCGCCTACGGGATCGACGCGGCGCACATTGCAGCCGCCGCGCGTCAGCTCGTCGGCGCCGAAGTCGCCGCGTCGTAGAGCCGCCGCTGACGCTCGCGCGCCGCGCGATACGCATCCGCGCGATCGGCGCGCGGCTCGATCACACGGCCGAGCGGAGCCGAAGGCGGAGACTCCCCCAGACGCTCGAGCACATGTACGGCCGCACCCCGCAAGGAACCCTCGTTCACGCCTGACACGGTGATCGGACGCGCGAGCGCGTCGGCCATGATCTGGAGCCAGTCGGGGTCGTCCAGCAATGCCGTGCCCGTCGCGATGATCTCGCCGACCTCCGGCATCAGGTCGACAACCTCGGCGAAGCGGAACGCGACTCCCTCCAGCGCGGCCTGACGAAGGTCGAGCGGCGTCGTGGCGAAGGTCAAGCCGTCGATCGCGCCTCTGGCGTGCCGATGCCAGCCGGGGCTGCGCTCGCCGCCGAGCAGAGCGAGGAACGTCAGTCCGTGGGCGCCGGGATCGCGGTCTGCGAGCGACTCCCCGATGTCCCCGACCGTCTGCTCGATCCAGGAGTGGAGGTTGCCGCCGTCCGACAGCGATCCGCCTTCTACGACACGGCGCCCGTCGAGCCGGTGCAGGAAGAGGCCCGGGCGCGGCCGGGGTTCTTCGGTCTCGTAGACGGTCCGGAATGCGCCCGATGTGCCGACCATCAACGCGGCGCGCTCACGAGTGACGCAGCCCGCGCCGAGGTTCGAGCAGGCGCCGTCGAAGACCGCTGGGTACCAGCCGTCGACCGACTCGTCGGAGATCTCGGGCAGGCGCTCGGCGTCGAGTCCTAGCGCGTCCAGAAGCTCCTGGTCCCACGCGCGGGTGTGGAGATCGACCAGGCCCGTCGCGGAAGCGATCGACGTGCTCGTCGCAACCCGACGTCCGAGCAGCCGCGCGTAGAGGTAATCGCAGAACGAGACGTAGCGGCGTGCCGAGCGAAACGTCTCCGGCTCTTCCTCCGCGAGCCACGCGAGCTTCGCGGGCCAGTAGCTCGTGTGGAGATGACAGCCCGTCCGCTCGTGGATTGCGACCGCGTCGAGCCGGCGCGAAAGCCGATCGGCGGCGTCGGCCGAGCGCGTGTCGCGCCAGCCGAGGATCTCGGTGAGCGGCCGGCCGGCCTCATCGAGCGCGAGCAGGCTGTGCCCGAAGCACGAGCAGCCCGCGGCGTCGTACCGCTGCCCGCGAACGGCGTCGTCGATCGCCTCGCGGACGAGCGTGACGACCCGCGCCGGATCGTTCTCGCCCGGATAGGTACGGCGGGCGGGCTCGCGTTCTCGCGCGTCGGCGTCGAAGACCTGGGCGCGAACGGAGGAGGTGCCGACGTCGACCGCGAGGATCCTCGCCACGCGGTGACGATAACGTCAGGCCCCACCGCGGCTAGCCTCTGGGTGATGGCCGTCCTGATCGCATCCAACCTCCGCAAGGAGCTCTCCGGCGACCCGCTCTTCGACGGCGTCTCCTTCAAGGTCGAGCGTCGCGACCGGGTCGCCCTCTCCGGGCCGAACGGGGCCGGGAAGACGACGCTGCTCCGCGCGCTCGTCGGCGAGACGAGCCTGCAGGGCGGCGAGCTCGCGTTCCAGAAGGGGATGCGAGTCGCGCTGCACGACCAGCGCCCGCCGCTCGAACGCCGGCTGACCCTACGCGAATACGTCCTCTCCGGAGCCGCGGATCTCATCGCCGTCGAGGACGAGCTCCGCCGCCTCGAGCAGGCGATGGCGGGCGGCGAGCACGGCCCCGCGACGATGCGTCGGTACTCGGAGGCTCAGGCGCGGCTCGAGCACGCCGGCGGCTACGCCTGGCGCGACCATGCCACCGCCGTCCTGCGCGGGCTCGGCTTCGGCGACGAGCATCTCGACCGACCGCTCGAGAGCTTCTCCGGCGGGGAGTTGACGCGGGCATCGCTCGCCCGTGCGCTCGGAGGCGATCCGGACCTGCTCCTGCTCGACGAGCCGACGAACCACCTCGACGTCGAGAGCCTCGAGTGGCTGGAGCGGGAGCTCCAGTCGCTCGACGCGGGGATCATGATCGTCGCCCACGACCGCTGGTTTCTCGAGGCGGTGGCGACCGCGGTGCTCGAGCTCGAAGCAGGGCGCTCGACCTACTTCTCGGGCCCGTGGCACGAATGGCGGCGCGAGAAGGCGGCGCGCCTGCACGCCGCCTCGCGGACCGCAGAGCGGGTCGGCCGCGACATCGAGCGGCTGGAGCGTTTCGTCGCGCGCTTCCGCGCATCGACGCCGAAGATGGCGCGCAAGGCCCAGGCGAAGCTCACGCAGCTCGGACGCCTCGAGAAGGAGCGCTCGCAGGCGAAGGGCGAGATCGATCTCCTGTCTCGGAAGACCAGGCGCCTGGGATTCGAGTTCCTGAAGCCGGCCCGAAGCGGGCGCACGGTCGTCGAGGCCGACGGACTCGAGCTCCGGGCCGGCGACCGCGTCCTTCTCGACGACGCCGGCTTCGCGATCGAGCGGGGCGAGCACGTGGCGCTGGTGGGCCCGAACGGCTCCGGGAAGACAACCCTGTTGGAGACGATGCTGGAGAAGCGCGAGCCGGACGCCGGCTCGGTCCGCCTCGGACACGGCGTCATCCCCACGTACTTCTCGCAGCAGGAGATGGAGCTCGACACACGCGGGAGCGTTCTGCAGTGCGCGCAGCGGGCGACCGGACTGCAGCGCCCGGACGCGCAGAAACTCCTGGGACGGTTCCTCTTCTCCGGGTGGGACGAGCACGAGAAGCCGGTCGTCGCGCTCTCAGGCGGCGAGCGCCGCAGGCTCGCGCTCGCCCTCGTCGTCGCGTCGGGCGCGAACTTCCTCGTCGTGGACGAGCCGACGAACCATCTCGACCTCGAGAGTCGCGAGGCGCTGGAGGCGGCGCTCGAAGCCTTCCCGGGAACGATCCTGCTCGTGTCGCACGACCGCGCGCTCCTCGACGCGGTCGCCGAGCGCACGCTCGCGATCGAGGATCGGCGGCTCAACTCCTACGAGGGCGGCTGGGCCGAGTACGTCAGCCGTCGCGAAGAGAAGCCCAAGCCGATTCCGGCGCCGGCGCCGGCCGAGATCAAGGTGGCGAAGACGGACAAGGCTCCGGCCGAACGAAAGAGGCCGTCGGAGCTCGAACGCATCGAGGCGGAGATCGCAGAACGCGAGCAGGCGGTCGCCGAGCTCGAGCGCCGCCTCGCAGAAGACTGGAACGACGTCGAGACCCTCGCGGCCCACAGGCAGGCGCGCGACGAGCTGCACGCGCTGCTCGAGCGCTGGGAAACGGCCTTCGAGCGGGCACAGACTTAGCGGATCAGCTCTCCGCGAGCGTGGCGATCAGCGCCTCGGCCACGACCTTCAGAGGGCGGCCGGAGATCTGGCTCGCCTTGCGCAGGCGTGCGAACGCGTCCTGCTCCGACAGGCCTTCCTTCTCCATCAGTAGACCCTTGGCGCGCTCGATCGCTTTGCGTGCCGCGAGTGCCTCGGCGAGCGACTCCGCCTCCTGGCGCAACGCGACGAGCTCTTCGTGACGAGCACGCGCCGTCCGGATCGCGGGCAGCAGATCCTGCTCGCGGAACGGCTTGACGAGGTAGCCGAAGACGCCGACCTCCGCGGCCCGCTGGACGAGCTCGTCCTGCCCGTAGGCGGTCAGCATCACGATCGGGATCGGCCGTTCGTCGAGGATCCGCCTGGCCGCCTCGATCCCGTCCAGCTTGGGCATCTTCACGTCGAGGACGGCGACGTCGGGCCGCTCGGAGCGGGCAAGCGCGACCGCCTCCTCTCCGTCCCGGGCCTCCGCGCAGACCTCGAAGCCCGCCCGCTCGAGCAGCGCCCGGAGATCGAGCCGGATGATCGTCTCGTCTTCGGCGACCAGGATCCGCAGCGGTGCTCCTTCCAGTGATGCTGTCGAGTCTCTGGGTCGCGAGCACCAAGCCAGAGGGCCGCACTCGCTCGCAGCCAAGGCTAAAGCCTTGGTAAGAGCGAGGGTGGACTCTGGCGCCGCGTGATCGCGGGCCAGAGGCCGACTGCATTGCTGGGAGGAGCACAAAGTGTGCCGAAACGCTCACGCGAGGGATGGTGTTTCGCCTCCGGGTGGGCGATCCTGAAAGGGCGGCCACCCTCATGTCGGACCAGGAACACATCCTCCCCAAGCCACTTGTCCTCCGCGTGGAGATTTCCCCGGAGCAGGCGGCCTCCGTCATTCCCTTGTTCGAGGGACGGCGGGAGGACGTCGCCCAGGCGCCGGCCCGGCCCATCTCCGAGGAGGCGGTCGACGTCCGCGTCCTCGAGCTCCGGCAACGGGAGAGCGATCTGGAGCAGCGTGAGGCGCTGTTCGAGGCCGACGTCCAGTTCCGGGAAGACAGGATCGAGCGCTGGCGGACGGAGCTCGAAGAGCTCGAGCAGTCGCTCGACCGGCGCGAGCGCGACATCGTCAGCTACGTCGATCAGCTCCAGGGCGCCATCTCCGGCGACGACGCTTGGTGGTCGCGGCCGGCCGGCGGCGACGGCGGCGTCCGTCCTTAGCACCCCCGGCTAGTCCCTCGTTCGGGGGATGCCTGCCCGCAAGCGGGAGCGGGACAATCGGCGCGTCGTGCACGCCGCCGCCGAGATCCTCAGCCCGGAGCTCGTCCTCGTCTCGCCGCCGGAAGTCGCGGCGCGAGCGCGACGCCTTCTCCCCGGCCCGATCCGGCACTTCACGCCTCCGGAGCCGTCGGCGGCCGTCCTGTCGCGCAAGAGCTTTGCGGCCTTCTACACGGTGTGTCTGGCGGCAACGCTCGGACCGCTGCTCCTCGCCTTCCTCGCGTCACACTAATTCGTCAGGCAGGAAAGACGACCTCGGCACGAGTGCCGCCTTCGTTGCGGAGCTCGAGGCTGCCCTGCAGCTCGTCGCGAACGAGCGCACGAACGATCGAGAGGCCGGTGCCGGCCGCTTCGACATCGATACCCGCACCGTCGTCTGCGATTGCGAGCACGACTTCGCCGTTGCGCTGCGCGAGCTCGATGCGGACGGCCTCGCCGCCGTGCTCGAGCGCGTTCTGAAGCAGCTCGCTGAAGACCAGGGCGAGCGCGGTCGCTCGGTTTCCGGCCAGAGAAACCGGCTCGAGCTCCGCGCGCACGTTCTTTCCGGTCGCGAGACCCTGGACGAGCATCGCGCGCAGCCGGTCGATGAGCTCCCGGAGCTGGACAACCTCCTCTCGCTGCTCGGTGAGGACCTCGTGGACGGCCGCGATGGCAAGGATCCGGTTGACCGAGTCCTCGAGCGCCTTCCGTGGGTCCGCATGCACCGAGCGAGCCTGCAGCCGCAGTAGCGACGCCACCGTCTGCAGGTTGTTCTTGACCCGATGGTGGATCTCTTGCGCGAGCACACCGCGCATGACGGCGCGGCCGTGCTCCAGCGCGACGGCTGCGTGATGCGCGATCGACGCGAGCAGCGCACGTTCGTCTGCGGTGAAGGGCGTGTCGCGGTCGCAGACGAGCTCACCGATCTGTCGCCGCTTCCAGCGCAGCGGTAGGCGTACCGCGTGCAGGCCCGGGCGGCCCTCAGGCCAGGCGATGTTTCCGTCTTCGAGCACGAGCGCCGCACCGGTCGCACCAACCGCCTCCATCGTGGTCTTCACGATCGCCTCGAGGGACTCCTCGAGATAGAGCGATTCGGAGACCGCCTCGGAGATCTTCGCCAGCGCCTCGAGCTCGGCCACACGCCGCTGCGCCTGCGCATAGAGCTGGGCGTGCTCGATCGTCTGGGCAACCTGCGCCGCGATCGCAGCGACGAGGTCGATCTCGTCCTGCGTGAACTCCCTCGGCTCGACCGTGCGCACGTTCAGCGCACCCGCCAGCCGCTCGCGCGCGACGATCGGCACGGCGAGGATCGACTCGTACTGATCCTCGGGCAGGTTGGAGAACAACTTGAAGCGCGGATCGAGGTGCGCCTGGGCCGGGATCATGATCGGCGCGCCCTCCGCCGCGGCGGTGCCGGTAATCCCTTCGCCGGGACGCATGCGCGGACGCTTCGTCATCTCCTCCACGCTCGTACCGTGTGTCGCGCGCAGCACGAGCTCGTCGGTCCGCTCGTCGTAGAGGTAGACGAAGCACGCCTCCGCCGCGAGCACGTCGGCGACTTTGCGAGCGACGAGAGCGAGCACCTCCTCGAGATCGAGCGTCGAGTTCACCGCGGCGATCGTCTCCGTCAGGAGGCGCAGATGACGTTCACGTACGTCCACTCGACCTCGTAGGCTAGCCGTCGTGGATCGCTATCACTGGCTGGTCGTCTTCCACGTCTCGGGCGCATTCCTCCTGCTCGGCGGCGCTTTTGTCGCGGGCGTATTCAACGTCGCCGCGCTGAGACGGGAGCGGCCGAGCGAGATCGCGCTGCTCCTCGGGCTGACTCGCTGGGCCGTGATCGCGATCTCAGCGGGCCTGCTCGTCACGCTCGGATTCGGTCTCTGGCTCGTGCACAACGCCGGCTACGGCTGGGGAGAAGCCTGGATCGTCGTCTCGCTCGTGCTGTGGGCTTTCTCCGGCTTCCTGGGGAGTCGCGGCGGGCGGATGCAGCGGGAGGCGCGTCTGCTCGCCGAACGGCTCGCCGCGGCCGGCGACGCTCCGAGTCAGGAGCTGCGCGCCCGTCTCCGCGATCCGGTCGCTCTGGCGCTGAGCTGGTCCAGCGGCCTCGCCGCGCTTGCGATCCTCGGCTTGATGATCTGGAAGCCGGGCGCATGATCGTTGCCGTCGTCCGTCCGGACAGCTGGAACCTGCCGCTGTTCCTGCACGTGCTCGGCGCGGTCGCGCTCGTCGGCGCCGTCGCGGCGGTGGCTCTTGCCGCCGGGCGTTCCCTCGACTCGCCGCTCCTTCGGCGGCTCGCGTTCTGGACGCTGCTCACCGTCGTGCTTCCCGCCTGGGTGCTGATGCGGGTGGCCGGGGAGTGGATCGACTCGAAGGAAGACATTCCCGGCGATCCCACCTGGCTGGGAATCGGCTTCATGGTGGGCGACATCGGACTGATCGTCCTGATCGTTGCGACCGTCGTCGGCTGGTGGAGCGCCCGAAGGGTGCAGCAGCGCTGGCCGGCCCAGCTCCTCACCGTGCTGGCCTCCCTGTACCTCGTCGCGCTCCTCGTGGCGATGTTCGCCATGAGCGGCAAGCCCGGTGCCTAACAAAACCCTTACGTTGCGCAGGGGATTTTCCTTGCAGACGGGGAATAGGTTTCGCACGTGTCCGCTCTCCCCTTGAATCTCGTGGATACAGCCGGGTTCCTGGTCGCCGACAACCGTGGCCGGGTGATTGGGAAGGTCGAGTGCCCGATGTACGGGACGCTTCCTGACGTCCCGGACGCGCTCGCGGTCAAGAGCGGCTTCCTCGCGCGACACCGCCGGCTCGTCCCGGCCGACACCATCGCGGACGTCGATCCCGCAAGCCGGGTCGTCGGCCTTCGCGTCGCGCGCGAGACCATTCGTAGATTTCTCTAGTCGGCCCTAGAACGACCACGAGCTGCGCGAAGACGCGGCAGCTCGCAGTCGGCCGTCAGTTGGATCCCGCAGGCCGCAGAGCTCGCGGGACCGGCCTCAATCTTCCTCCATTTCCGGATTTCGGACAAGTCGCCGGTCGACGACAGCCGGGTCCCAAAAACCAGGGTCTGACCCTACGTGTGAAGGAAGCGGGACGATCTCTCCCCAGGGCCAACGCGCGTAACAGACGGGTCCCAAAAGGCAGGGTCTGACCCTGGCTGTGAAAAAGGTGTGTCGCTTCGGCGCCGGCTTACACCACGTGTCGCCGGGTGGTTCGGCTAGCTAGAGAACGCTGAGGTACTTGTCGAGCTCCCACTGGGAGAGCTGGACGCGGTACTCGTCCCACTCGCCTCGCTTCAGCTCGACGTAGCGGTCGAAGATGTGCGGGCCTAAGGCCTCACGGGCCAGGTCTGACGTCGACAACTCGTCGATCGCTTCGCCGAGGGTCTCCGGGAGCGAGACGATGCCGCGCTCCCGCCGCTGCTCCGCCGTCAAGTGGTAGAGGTTCGTCTCCATCGGCTCGGGGAGGTCGTAGCCCTGCTCGATCCCCTCCAGGCCGGCGTGCAGGAGCGAGGCGAACGTCAGATACGGATTGCAGGCCGGGTCGGGACACCGGATCTCGGCGCGGGTCGCCTGCTCGGCGCCGGGCTTGTAGAGCGGGATCCGGATCAGGGCGGAGCGGTTTCGCCGCGACCAGGCGACGTACACCGGTGCCTCGTAGCCGGGCACGAGCCGCTTGTAGGAGTTGACCCACTGCGCGAACACGGCGCTGATCTCCCGCGCGTGGCGGAGCTGGCCGGCGATGAACGCCTTCCCTGCGTCCGACAGATGCCAGTCGTCGTCGGCATCGAAGAACGCGTTCCGCCCGTCCTTGAACAGCGACTGGTGCGTGTGCATCCCCGAGCCGTTCTCGCCGAAGATCGGCTTCGGCATGAAGCTCGCGTGGAAGCCCGCCTTCTTCGCGATCTCCTTGACGATCAGCCGGTAGGTGACCGTGTGGTCGGCCATCGAGAGCGCGTCGGCAAAGCGCATGTCGATCTCGTGCTGCGAGGGACCGACCTCGTGGTGGACGTACTCGATCGGGATTCCCATCGACTCGAGCGCGCGGACAGTCTCCTGGCGCAGCTCGCTCGCGGCATCCATCGTCGTCATGGCGAAGTAGCCGCCCTCGTCGAGCGTCTCGGTGCCCTTGTCGTCGCGGAAGAGGAAGTACTCGAGCTCCGGTCCGACGTTGAAGGTGTCGAAGCCGAGGGCGACCATCCGGTCGAGAGCCCGGCGCAGGACGTAACGGGGATCGCCTTCGTACGGGTTCCCGTCCGGCGTGACGATGTCGCAGATCATCCGCGCGACCTTCGTCTCCCCTTCCTTCCACGGCATCAGCTGGAACGTCTCCGGATCGGGGATCGCGATCATGTCCGACTCCTCGATCGCGTTGAAGCCCGTGATGGAGGAACCGTCGAAGCCCATGCCGTCGTCGAGCGCGTCCTCGACCTCGCTCGGCGTGATCGCAAAGCTCTTGAGGTGACCCTCGATGTCCGAGAACCAGAGGAGGACGAACTCCACGCCTTCCTTCTCGATCCTCCCCCGGACCTGTTTCCGCGAGTCCTCGCTCGACGTGGCCCTGTTTCTTGTCCCGACCTGCGCCATGAATCCTCCCTTGAAATGCGAAAAGCCTCAGGCGCGGACGACGCACCCGAGGCTCCGTTGCCTCGACGACGCCCGGAGTCTATACCGTGACGCTGTGCGCGTACTAGTCACGGGTGGCGCCGGGTTCATCGGCTCGCACTTCGTCAAGCGGATGCTGTCGGCCGGCGAAGACGTGGTCGTCCTTGACAAGTTCACCTATGCGGGAAACGAGGCCAACCTTCCCGACGGAGTGGACTGCCGCCGCGGCGACATCGCCGTGCGGGACGACGTCGACCAGATCGGGCACGTCCACGCAATCGTCAACTTCGCCGCCGAGACGCACGTCGACCGCTCGATCTTCGGGCCGGAGGAGTTCGTGCGCACGGACGTGCTGGGCACGCTCGTCCTCCTCCAGGCTGCTCAGGAGCTGAGCGCGCGGCTCGTGCAGGTGTCGACGGACGAGGTCTACGGAGACGTCGAGCCCGGCTGGTCGTCCCGCGAAGACGACCCGCTGCGACCCTCGAGCCCCTACAGCGCCTCGAAGGCGGGCGGGGATCTGCAGGTGCTCGCCGCGGTGAGGACGTTCGGGGTGAACGCGTCGATCACGCGGAGCTCGAACACGTACGGCCCGAATCAGTATCCGGAGAAGATCCTGCCGCTCTTCGCGACGAACGCACTCGACGGACACCCGCTGCCGCTCTACGGCGACGGGCGGCAGGTTCGGGACTGGCTGCACGTCGACGACCATTGCGCTGCGATCGAGCTCGTGCTCCGTCAAGGCGAAGCGGGTGAGGTCTACAACGTCGGCGCCAACGAGGAGCACGAGAACGTAGAGCTGACGAAGATCATCATCGAGCACCTCGACGTCGATCCCTCGCTCGTCCGTCACGTCGAGGACCGGGCCGGACACGATCGCCGTTATTCGCTGGACACGACCAAGATCCGTGCACTCGGCTGGGAGCCGCGACGCGCCTGGGAGGAAGGCGTTCGCTCGACGATCGACTGGTATCGCGACAACCGAGACTGGTGGGAGCAGATCAAGCGGTCGGAAAGCTTCCGCGGGTACTACGACCGGCAGTACGCGGCCCGGCTCGAGAGCTAGCACTCCTCCTGCGCCTGCTCGCGCAGGCGGTCGATCGCGGCCTTCTGCCCTTCGAGCGACTCCGCGCGGTCGAGCAGTTCGAGCACGCCGTCGCAGTTGCCGAGCTGGAAGCGCGTGTAGGCCAGGTTGTAGCTCGCGTACGCCTCGGTCAGCGTGCCCGTGCCTCGGAGCCGCTCGACCGCGCGCTCGAGCAGCGGCAGCGCGCCTTCGAAGTCCCCTTCCTGCATCTTCGCGTAGCCCGCATCGTTCAGCGCAGTGCCGCTCGACACCGCACCGGGCGACGATGTCGGCGCGGTCGTGATCGTCACCGGCTTCTCGACGGTGGAGACCTGGCCCTGAGTCGTCACCGTCTTGACCTGCGTGACGACGGTCGTCGCCGCCTCGTCCGCGTTTGCACCGCGCGTGAGGAAATAAGCGAGCAACGCGCCGGCGACGGCACCCGCCACGAGCAGGACTGCGAGGAGCGGCCAGGTCGCGGAGCGTGCAGGAAGAGGAACGGGGACAGGCCTCGTCGCCGTCGTGGCAGCTGCCGTGACCGGGAGGGCCCGAGTCGGCCCTGCGGCATCCGCGAACGCCGCGCGCAGAGCTGCGACGAAGTCGGCACATGTCTCGAAGCGCCGGCGCGGGTCCTTGGCGAGCGCGCGCTCGAAGACGGCGTCGAGCTCACGGGGCAGTCCGGTCCTCCCGGAGACGGACGGAACGGGCGCGTTCACATGGGCCGCCGCCTCGGCGGTGGGGCTTTCGGCGGCGAAGGGTCGAGCGCCGGTGAGCAGCTCGAAGGCGACGATGCCGAAGGCGTAGCGGTCGCTGGCAGGAGTCGCGCGCTCCCCCTGCGCCTGCTCGGGTGAGAGGTAACCCGCGGTTCCGAGCACCGTGCCCGTCATCGTCAGAGCCTCCATGCCCGCGGCGCTCGCGATGCCGAAGTCGGCAACATGGACGTTCCCCTCGCGGTCGAGCATGAGATTCGCCGGCTTCACGTCGCGATGAACGACGCCCTCGGCATGGGCCGCGTCGAGTGCGCTTGCGGCCTGCGCGAGCCAAGCGAAGACCTGTTGCGGCGACTGCGCACCCTTTCTGTGGACGAGATCGTCGAGCGAGCCGCCGCTCAAATACTCCATGACGATGTACGGACGCTCCTTGTGCTCGCCGACGTCGAAGATCGTGACGATGTTCGGCTGACCGGAGAGCCGGGCGGCCGCCAGAGATTCGCGGGTGAAGCGTTCGCGCACGGCGTCGTCCTGCGCGTAGCGCTCGGCGAGGATCTTGATCGCCACCGTGCGCCCCAGCACCGAGTCCGTTGCGCGATAGATGTCGCCCATCGCGCCGCGCCCGATCTGCTCCGGGTCGCGATAGCGAGGCGGAAGGATGTCTGTGGACACAGCCAGGGCATGGTGGCGCAAACGATGAGATCAGGGTTCCGTAAAGAAAACGTGCTGCTCATGAAGCCCTTTGCTAGCCTCGTCCGAGTCCTCGCTGGGCTCAGCTCGATGCTGCGTCGAACGCTCGCACTCGCTTCCATCCTTTTGCTCGGCACCGGTCCGGCGGCCCCTGCGCGCGGAACCGAGCCGGTGGCGACCGGCACGGCCACGTTCGTCGTCACCGGCCACGGCTGGGGCCACGGCGTCGGTTTCAGCCAATACGGGGCGTATGGATACGCCCAGAAGGGCGTCGGCTACGCCAAGATCGTCCTCCACTATTTCCCGGGAACGGAGCTCGGCGAGGCGCCCGTCTCGCGTGTGCGGGTGCTCTTGACGAGCGGAGTCGCGATGCTGAAGATCGGATCGCTCGCAGACTTCCGGGTTCGCGACGCGACTGGAGTCGTCCACGACGTCGTCGCGGGGACGCACACGCTGACGCCGGCGCTCAAGCTGAAGGTAGACGGACAGGACAAGGCGAGCGCCCTCCCGGGCCCGTTGCTCTTCCAGCCAGGAGCCGCCCCGATCCAGCTCAAGCACCAGTACCGCGGCTCGATTCAGGTCGACGTCGCGAGCGGAAAGCTGCGGGCCGTCAACATGGTCGGGCTCGAGCAATATCTGTACGGCGTCGTACCCTCGGAGATGCCGTACACGTGGGCACCCGAGGCGCTGAAGGCGCAGGCCGTCGCAGCCCGTTCGTACGCTCTCGCAACGCGCCGAACCGGCGCGTTCGACCTCTATCCCGACACGCGCAGCCAGGTCTACCTCGGGCTCGAGCACGAGAAGCCGTCGACGAACGCAGCGGTCGACGCCACCGCCGGCAAGGTCGTGCTCTACCAGGGCGAGGTCGCGAGGACGTTCTTCTTCTCCACCTCGGGAGGACGCACGGCGTCCGCGGAGGACGTGTGGGGCGAGCCCGTGCCGTATCTCGTGTCGGTGCCTGACCCCTACGACTCGATCTCGCCGTACCACAACTGGGGACCCTTCTCGTTCACCGGCGCGAAGCTCGCGAAGGTGCTGAAGATGAAAGGGCGCGTCGTCGATCTGCAGCCGGAGCTCAACTCGTCCGGCCGGATCAAGTCCCTGAACGCCGTCGGGACGAAGGGCTCGCTCACGGTTCCCGGGACCGACCTGCGCAAGCGACTCGGACTGCGGTCGACGTGGTTCAGCGTCGGCGTTCTCTCTCTGAACGCACCGACCGTGCCTGTCGTCTACGGCTCGCGCGTGCGGCTGAACGGACTGGCGCGCGGGCTCTCGCAGGCCGTGCTACAACAGCGCGCGGGCAGCGACTGGCAGGCGGTCGGCACCGTGAAGGCCGACAAGGAGGGCGCGCTCACCGTGGTCGTGAAGCCGACCCTCACGACGCAGTACCGGCTGGCCAGCGGCAAGGTGACCGCCGCGGCGGTTCGCGTACCCGTTGCATCTCTCGTTCGCTTCTATGCCGCGCGCACGCCGGACCAGCTGCGGGGCTACGTGCGGCCCGTCACGCTTGCGGGTGCGACGGTTCTGATCCAGCGCCAACAGGGATCCGGCTGGGCGACGGTCGCACGGACGACGGTCTCTGCAGACGGAACGTTCCTCGCGAAGCTGCAGCTCACCACCGGGGTGTATCGAGCGCGCGTCGGCTCCGGACACGGATTCGTCGCCGGCACGACACCGGAGCTCCAGGTCTCGACATCGTGAGAACAGCTGCCGCTGCGGCGCTCGTGCTCGTGCTGGCGCCGTCGGCGCTCGCCGGTGCGTCTCGAACGAGCTTCACGCCGACCGACCCGCTCGCACCGCGCCAGTACTACCTCGCCCAGGACCACGCCTTCGACGCGTTCCCCGCCGAGCTGCCCGTCCTCAACCCGGTCCGGGTGGCGATCATCGACTCCGGGCTCGACGGCGGCCATCCCGAGTTTCCCCGCTCGCGAATCTGGCAGGCGCGGACCTGGGTCGGCGGCAGCGCACTCACCGACGAGCAGGGCCACGGCACGTTCGTCGCGGGCATGATCGCGGCTGCGCTCAACAACAACGAAGGAATCGCGGGGATCGCCTTCCCCGCGCAGCTCGTGATCGCGAAGATCGCCCGCTCAGACCAGTCCATCGACGTCCGTGACGAAGCCGAGGCGATCCGCTGGGCCGTGGACGTCGGCGCGCGCGTGATCAACCTTTCGATCGGAGGGCTGCGCGACCCGTTCAATCCCAAGCTGGACACGTTTTCCCGCGCAGAGGCCGACGCGGTCGAGTACGCAGTTCGGCGCGGAGCCGTCCTCGTCGCCGCAGTCGGAAACGCGGACGAGGCACCGCAGACACCCTGGCCCTTTGCCAGCTATCCGGCGGCGCTCCCGCACGTGATCGGCGTGAGCGCACTCACGCCCACCGGCAACGTCCCCACCTTCTCCGACCGCGACCGGATCTACAACGACGTCTCCGCGCCCGGGCAGGAGATCTACTCGACGCTGCCGCGCGCGCTGACCTCGTTCCGCCCGCTCTGCCAGAACCAGGGCTATTCCGACTGCGGTCCCGACGAGTTTCGCCATGCGGCGGGCACATCGTTCGCCGCGCCCCAGGTGACAGCGGCCGCAGCAGTTCTCCTCGCGCTCAAGCCCACTCTTCAGGCCGACCAGGTGCTCAACATCCTGGAGCGCTCGTCGACCGACGTGAACGCCTCGAACGGCTGCAAGCAGTGCCCGCTGCAGCGGGACACGTTCAGCGGCTGGGGCCGGCTCGACGTCTCGAAGGCGATCGGCGCGCTCGACGGCGTGCTGCCGAACCCCGACCGATCGGAGCCGAACGACGACGCGGGCCGCAGTTCCGCCAGGCTGTCGGCCTCGGTCACGTCGGTCAAGGCGACGATCGATTTCTGGGACGACCAGATCGACGTCTATCGCATCTACCTCAGGAAAGGGCAGCGGCTGAAGCTCGCGCTCGACGGCCCGGAGGGAGTGAACTCGAATCTCCTGCTCTGGAAGCCGGGCACGAAGCGGGTCGGCGATCTCCGGACGCAGAATCGCCGCGCCGCCCAGTCGATCGGCCCGGGGGCGTCCCACAAGCTCGGCTATCGCGTGCCCGCGAAGGGCTGGTACTACATCGAGGTGAAGCTCGCCACCCGCGGCGCCGGACCGTACGAACTGACGATCAGCAGAACGAAGCGCTAGCCGAGCAGCTCTTCCGGGGCGACCTCGCGAAGGACCCGCGCCGGATTGCCCACCACGACTACGCGCGGCGGCACGTCCTTCACCACCACTGCGCCTGCGCCGACGAATGCTTCCTCGCCGAGCTCGACCCCAGGGCAGAGGATCGCTCCAGCGCCGACGCGTGCGCCGCGACGAATCGTCGGCCCCTTCCTCAGCTCGTGCCGCCTCTCGGTGCGACCCATGAAGTTGTCGTTGGTCGTCTGGACGCACGGCGCGACGAAGACCTGCTCCTCGAGCGTCGAGTACGCGGTGATGTAGGCCATCGCCTGGATCTTCGTCAAGGCGCCGATCGTCGTGTCGTTCTCGATCAGCGTGCCCCGGCCGATGACGACATCATCGCCGACGTCGCAGCGCTCTCGCACGCAGGCCTGATCTCCGACGATCACCCGCTCGCCGATTCGCGTTCCCGCGAAGACGATCGCGCCCGTGGAGACGATCGTTCCCGGTCCGAGCTCGAGCGGCGGAAGCTCCTCGCTCTTCGCCGTCGACCGAGATGAGAGGGAGGGCTGCTTCCCGACGACGGCGCCGTCGAGGATCCGGCAGCCGTCGCCGATCACCGTCCCGGGGTAGACGACGGCGGTCGGGGCGACTTCGGCGCTCATCGGCCGATCTTCGGCCGATGAGCGGGGGAAGGGGCGAAGGGGGAAACCGGGAGGTTTCCCCGCCTGTTCTCCTCAGCCCACGCGGCGATCTCAGCGGCGCGGGGGCTGAGGCGTGACCGAAAGAAGGGGTCTCGTAGGGGAAACATGGTTTCCCCTACGAGAGCGAGCCGAAGGCGAGCGGCGCTCAAGCCGGAATTGCTTCCAGGGAAGCCTGCAGCTGTTCGAGCGCGCGCACGACGACGGCGCCGTCGCGGGCGGCGCGCAACGGGTCACCCTCGCCTGCGACGAGGTTGAGGAAGTGCTCGCACTCGAGGCGAAGCGGCTCGAGGAGCGGAACCTTCGGGCTGTAGATGTCCCCGGTCCGCGTGCGCCATTCTCCGAAGGTCGTCGTCGGCTCCTCGGGTGCCTTGTCGTACACCGTCACCTTGCGCTCCAGCTCCATGTCGTCGAACACGGCCATCTTGTCGCGGCCGACGACGGTGATCCGGCGGATCTTGTGTGGATCGAGCCACGAGAGGTGGAGGTGCGCGATCTTCCCCGATGGAAAACGCAGGTAGCAGAAGACGATGTCCTCAACCCGTGGATTGAGGAATGCGTGGCCGTGCGCCCAGACCTCGCTCGGCTCCTCGTCGATCAGGAAGAGGAGCACCGAGAGGTCGTGCACGCCGAGTGACCAGAGCGCGTTCTCATGCGTCCGGATCGTGCCGAGGTTCTGACGGTTGCCGTACACGCACAGCACGTCGCCGAGGTCGCCCGAGTCGACGATCTCCTTGAGCTTCCGCACTCCGGGGTGGTAGAGGAGGAGATGACCGGGCATCAGCACGCGTCCGCGCTCCTCCGCCAGCTCGCACAGGTCCTCCATCTCCGCACCGCGCATCGCGGGCGGCTTCTCGACGAAGACGTGCTTGTCCGCCTCCAGCGCGCGCCGGGCGAGGTCGTGGTGTGTCGGAACCGGCGTGGCCACGACCACCGCTTCGATCGTCTCGTCCGCGAGGATGTCGTCCACGCTCGACGTCATTCGGGCGGCCGGATAGCGGTGCGCAAGCTCGGCGCGCCGCTCGTCGTCGATGTCGCACAACCACACCAGCTCAGCGAGCTCGTCGAAGTTGCGGACGAGGTTCTTGCCCCACTGGCCGAGGCCTACCTGCGCGATGCGAGTCATCTAGAGCTTCCAGACTTTCCCGTTCCCGGCGCCGTTCCTGCCGGTTGCATTGCGGAGGTCGACGACGATCTGCGCGCGCTCGATCAGGTCGTCGTAGTCGATCGCGCTGTGCGCGGTCACGATGACCACGCAGTCATACTGCTCAGGCGCGTACTCGGCCGATCGCATGCCGTCGAACTCGTTCACATGTGGATCGTGAAAGTCGATGTCTGCGCCGGCCTTGTGCAACAGCCGCATGATCTTCTCCGCGGGAGACTCGCGCACGTCGTTGATGTCGGGCTTGTAGGAGACGCCCAGCACGAGGATGCGCGATCCGTTGAGCGACTTCTGCGCACCGTGGTTCAGCGCCTGCGAGATCAGCGAGCGGCAGAAGTAGGGCATGTTCGCATTCACCTTGCCCGCCAGCTCGATGAACTCGGTGTAGAAGTCGTACTCCCGCGCCTTCCACGTGAGATAGAAGGGATCGATCGGGATGCAGTGGCCGCCGAGGCCGGGCCCGGGCTTGAAGCTCATGAATCCGAACGGCTTCGTCTCCGCCGCCTCGACGATCTCCCACACGTCGACGTCCATCCGCTCGCAGAGCTGCGCGAGCTCGTTGACGAGCGCGATGTTGACGGCGCGGAAGATGTTCTCGAGCAGCTTCGTCATCTCGGCGGCCTCGGGGGAGGAGACGGGGACGACCGTCTCGACCGCGCTGCGGTAGAGCGCCGCGGCTCGCTCTGTGCAGGCAGGCGTCAGACCGCCGACGAGCTTGGGGGTGTTGCGGGTCGTCCAGTCGGTTCGGCCCGGATCGACGCGCTCGGGCGAGAACGCGAGGTGGAAATCCGTGCCTGCCTTCAGCCCGCTCTGTTCGAGGATGGGCTGGAGGCACTCGCGCGTGGTGCCCGGGTACGTGGTCGACTCCAGGACGACGACCTGGCCCTTTTGGAGGCGAGGCGCGATCTGCTCGGCCGCTCCGCGGACGATCGTGAGGTCGGGCTCCCGCTGGCTCGAGAGGGGAGTGGGTAGAGCGATCAGAATCGCCTCCACGTCCTTGACGGCGTCGTAGTCGGTCGTCGCCACGACACGGCCGTCGTCGACGAGCCTCTTCAGCGCCCCCGAGGAGACGTCGCCGATATGGCTTACTCCCCGGTTGATGCCCCCGACGACGGCGTCGTCGACGTCGACGAGCACGACGCTCTTGCCGGCGTCGGCGAAGACCTGTGCAAGCGGCATGCCGACGTATCCCGCTCCGACGATGGCGACCTCAGGCTTCATCGCGCGCAAGGCTATCGACGGCGCACCGCGGCTACACTTCGCACCCGCCTCGGACCGTTAGCTCAGCTGGTAGAGCAGCGGACTGAACGCGTCGAAGTCCGCCTCGGCCTACGGCCGAGCCATGCTGACTTCGACGCGATGCTGCTGGCGGAAAGCGGGGCTGACCACGACGGGCAAAGCCCGCCGCGGCGGCGACTGAACGAGATCCGGCCGGCGCTACACTTCGCACCCGCCTCGGGCCGTTAGCTCAGCTGGTAGAGCAGGGGACTCTTAATCCCAAGGTCGCAGGTTCGATCCCTGCACGGCCCACTGAACTTGGCAGTGCGCTGGTCCTATCGAGGTTTGAGTGGGTTAGATCGGTTCGCCTGGAAACCGCAGTCCGAACCGTTCGACCAGCCCGGGGATGCTTTCGGGGTCCATCTCGAGCTCGTAGCGCTGATTCAGCGTCATCAGGGTCTCGGGCTCGGCTTGCGCCACGCCGCCCAGGTCGACCAGCTCGGAGAAGAAGCGCTCGAGTCCGGCTGGGCAGATGATCTCGAGGATCCGTGCCGCCTCGTCTCCCGCGTTCCAGAACGTGTGCCACTGGTTGCGCGGCTTGAAGATCAGGTCGCCCGGCCCGCCGGTCACGACCTGCTCGCCGAGCAGCGCCCCGACGCGACCTTCGAGGACGTAGCTGTACTCGTCCTCGCGCGCGTGCCGGTGCAGCGGCGCCGCCAGGGCACGCGGGCTCATCTGGTGTTCGACCAGCGAGAAACCGCCGCCCGTCTCGCCGCCGTCGATCATGAACCGTACCCCGATGCTGCCCAGGAAGCCGAGGCGCCCTTCCGCCGGCCCCAACACCCGTGCCGTCGTCGTCGTCGCCATTGCTTCTCCTCCTTTTATCGGACACTAGTGTCCCGCGAATCTAGGCGACAGCGCCCGATCTGTCAAGATTGAGAGGACACTGATGACTCGCGAACTATCGAAGCGCCCCTACCGGATGAAGAAGCGCGCGGAACTGCAGGAACGCACGCGCCGGCGCATCACCGAGAGCGCCGTCGAGCTGCACGGCACGCTCGGGCCATCCCGCACCTCCATCAGCGCGGTGGCCGCACACGCAGGGGTCAGGCGCTCGACGCTCTACCGTCACTTCCCAGACGAGGCTGCGCTCTTCGCCGCCTGCACCGCGCATTGGCTGGACGCCAATCCCCAGCCCGACCTTACGCGCTGGGCGGCGATCAAAGACCCGGACGCGCGCCTGCGCGCCGGGTTAGCGGAGCTGTACGCCTACTACCAGCAGAGCGAGGGGATGCTCGCCAACGTCCTCCGCGACGAGGCGACGATGCCGACCGTTGCCCGGATGCTGGCCTTCTATCGCGACTACCTCGCGCGCGCCGGCGAGACACTGATGGCAGGCCGGCGCGAGCGCGGACGCGCTCGCCAGCGGGTCGGCGCGGCGATCGGGCATGCACTCGCGTTCACGACCTGGAGCTCGCTCGCTCGCGAGCAGCGGCTCGACGACGCCGAGGCGACTGAGCTGATGTGCGGGCTCGTAGACCTCGCGCGCCGCGCACGCTGAGAGGTCGCCACAACGATCGCAGCGAGGTCAGGAAACGTCGAGCGGCCCCGTCGCAACGAGCACGTGGTTTGCGCACCGACAAGTTCCGCCCACTCCGCTCGAAGTCCGCCCGCTCCCGCTCGTGCCCAAACCGAGCACGAGTACGCGGTTGCTCACCGGATCGACTCTCACGGCGGCGGCTCTACACTTCGGGCCTGAGCGCGAAGACGGTCGCCGCCGCGACGCTCCTCTCCGGAGCTCTTCTGCTCGTGTCCGGATGTGGCCGAGGTGCCGCGGGCGAGTGGAAGATCGCCTTCGCGGCAGCACGGGACGGCGACTGGGCGATCTACGTCGTCGATCCGAAGGGCGGAGACCCGGTGCGAGTCGCAGCGACCCCCGAACCGACATTCGGCGAGCCGCCCGTGCCGTCGCCCAACGGGCGGAAGCTAATCCTCGGAACCGGCTTCAACCGACTCGTCTTCATGAACGCTGACGGCACCGGGCGAAAGCCGCTCGTGACGGGATATCCCGCGAGCGTCGCCTGGTCGCCCGACGGCAAGCGGATCGTCTTTCGGGGGCCGAGGCCCGGGCTGTCGATCATCGGCACAGACGGCAAGGACGGGGGTCGCCTCACGCGGAAATCAGCAGACGACGAGCCCGCCTGGTCACCGGGCGGGAGGCGGGTTGCGTTTGCGCGGGCTGGAAGGGGGGTGATGCTCGTCGACCCGGATGGGAGCAATCTGCGGGTGCTGCGGCGCGTGCACGGCGACGCAAGACAGCTCCACTGGTCGCGCGACGGGCACTCGCTGACGTTCCTGCATCGTCCTCACCCTGAGACGGCGTATCCGCGCAGCGACCTCGTCACGCTCTCGGTTCCCGCTGGGCGACTGTTGCGACGCGTGCCGGGCGTGGGCGTGGACTACTACGGTCGCATCGCATGGTCGCCCGAGGGCCGGCATCTCGCGTTCACCGCGTATGGATCCAAGAGCTCGCGCGTTGTCATCATCGACTCGGACGGGAGCGGCCGTCGATTCATCTCTGGCGGCTGGGACCCTGTCTGGTCGCCGGACGGGCGGACGCTCGTGTACGTCGCACAGGAGCGGCCTGGCGGCAGTCAGCTGCGTTCGATCCGCGCTGACGGAACCGGGATGCGCCGCCTGACGAGCAATTATCCAAACGGCGTCGAGCCGCTCGCGCCGGGCTGGCTCCGCGGTCGCTTTGCGCCCACACCGTCGCCCTACCGCCTGGTCGTCTCGCGACGACCCGATGGCGCCGTACTCCGGACCCACTTCCCCGTCGCCTTGCTCGCCGCGTCCGGGCCACGGGTGGCACTCGTGTCGCCCGAGAGAGTATGGGCGCCATCCTGGATCTTGACGCCGCCGCTGGTGCTCTGGGACGCGGAGCGCGGGCGAACCGCGCGCCTGGCGCTGCCGGGGTGCCACCAGCCGGAGAGCATCGCCGTCCTGGACGGGCGCGTCGGGTTCGACTGTCCTTCCGGACACGCCGCGTCGTTCGGCCGATCGATTCGTGTCTTCCCGACCGCGGGAACGCGTCCCTTCGAGGTCGCCAGCGGCCTGGTGGGCGACGGCTTGCCGCCGGCGAGGCTGCCGGGCAGAGTGGCGGGCGGGTCGGACCTGCTCGCCTTCGCGAGCTACCGCGAGGATGGCGGAAACTTGCCGCCTGAGCCGCAGCTTTGGACGCAGGACCGAGGTGGCAAGACACTGGTCGCTCGCGGGCTGGATGCGGGTGAGCCCGCCGCAGTCGACCGCGGGAGGATCGCCGTGGAGCGGAAGGATGGGCAGATCGCGCTCCTGCGCCGCGACGGCCGCGTGCTCGGCCGCATCGTTCCCGGCGGGCCCCCGCCGAACTTCCGGTTCTTCGACCTCGACCGCCCGACAGTCGGCCTCTCGGGACGAAACCTCGTCGTCCTGCGGACCGGACGCCTCACCGTGTACGACACGGCCTCGTTCCGCCTTCGCCGCTCCCTGCGCGTGGACCGCCGCGCCAAGCTCGCCGGCGTCTCCGACGGGCTCGTCGCCTACGTCGTCGGAGCCGATGCCCACGTCCTTCGTCTTCGCGACGGGCGCAGCGCGACCATCGAAACGACAAGCCGAGGCGCCGTCGAGGCGTCGATCACGAGCGCCGGCCTCTTCTACGTGCTCCACACGCGACCCCTGCCGAGAGTCCAGCTCGCACCCTTCCGTCCGAATCCGGCAACCGTCGTGTTCGTTCGCCGCGACGCAATCCTTCTGCGGCTCCGATAGCTGATCGTTTCTCGAGGGCTTCTTTCCCGGCGCCGGCCTCTCCGCCGTCTCGGCCGTCCGTCATCTACAGGCGCCGCTGCTGGTCATGCTCGGTCGCGCGGACCGCTACATCTCCGTGCCCGATGCGCGCCGCCTTTACCGCGCAGCCCGCGTGAGCGAGAAGCGGTTGTACGTCTTCCCGGGCTCCTATCACGGGTGGGACCTGCTCTACGCCGCGCCGTACAAGGAACGCGCCGGGCGAATCCTGATCGAATTCCTGCGCGCCCACTCATGGCGCGCCGTGAGGTCAAGACGCCTGTTCTGGAAGATCGCGCAGCCGTGGCAGCGGTGAAGGGAGGAGGAAGAGGCCGCCGAGGATGGCGCCGGCAGTTGCGATCCAGAGGGTTTCTCTGAGTCCGAGTGCGGAGCCGAGCAGGCCTCCGAGCAGACCGCCGAGAGGGCGGACGCCGTAATTGACGACCATGAAGGCGCCGGAGAAGCGGGCGCGGAGCCGGTCGGGGACGGTGGCCTGAAAGAGGGCGCCCGCGAGGATGTCGATCAGCATGACGCCGAAGCCGGACCCGAACTCGGCGAGGAAGAGCATCGCGAGAACGAGTGGCTTGGGCCCGCCCGCAGCCGGCACGAGCAGGAGCGGCGCCGGGAAGAGAAACGTGCCGGCGACTAACGCCGGGCCGATGCCGAGCTTGCGACTTAGAGGACCGGTCGCGAACGAGCCGATCAGGCCGCCGACCGCCCCGGCGCCGAGGACGAGCCCGAGCGTGCCCGGACGCACATGGAGCGACCGGGTCGCGTAGAGCAGGAACAGCGCGAAGAAGGCGAAGTTGAAGAGGTTGATGGTCGCCGTCGCGGCGAGCGAGTAGCGCAGCAAGTCGCTGCGCCAGATGAAGCGAGCGCCCGCGACGAGGTGGCCCTTCTCGGCTTGCTCGGTCGGCGGCTCGACAGCCCTGATGCGGCGGAGGAAAAGCGCCGAAGCGACGAACGAGACGGCGTCTACCAGGAGCGCAGCCGGTCCCGAGAAGAGCTGGACGAGCAGGCCGCCGACGCTGGGCCCTCCGACGAAGGAGAGCGCGCGGCTGCCGTTGGTCAGCTGATTGGCTTCGACATAGCGCTCACGCGGAACGAGCGCGGTGAAGAGGGTGGAATAGGAGACGGCGAAGAACACGCTGAGCGTTCCGGTCAGGAACGCGATCGCATACAGCTGCTCGATCGTGAGGACGTCCAGCGCGTAGGCCAGGGGGATGGACGCGAGCGCGGCGGCCCGCCCGAGGTCGGCGGCGATCATCGTCTGGCGCCGGCGACCACGCCGGTCGACCCAGGCGCCGAAGTGAAGCGCGAAGAGCAGGTTCGGGGCGAGCGCGGCCGCGGTCAGGTATCCCATCTGCGCCGCGTGTGCGTGGAGCGCGAGCACAGCGATGAGCGGGAACGCGATCAGCGAGACCTGGTCGCCGAAAAGCGAGATCGTCTCCCCGGCCCAGAAGCGGCGGAACGCCGCGTTGTCGCGCAACAACGCCGGAATGAGGGAACGACGGGTTCCACCGCGAATTTTTGGGAGTAAAGTCAGAGGGCTAGCCCAACCCGTGGGGGGTCTCTTGGCGACTCAGGACGTCCGAGTTCTAGACGATGAACGGCTCTACGCCGAGGAGATCGAGCGCCTCCGGCTGCTCCTGGAGGCGTCCTCGACGCTGCTCGGCTCGCTCAGCGTCGAGCCGATGCTCGCAGACGTGCTCGATCTCGCCCGCCGGACCCTCACCGCCGACGCCTACGCACTCTGGCGGCACGACGAGACGCTCGGTACCTGGGAGATCGCCGTCCACTCCGGTCTTCCCGAGGACTACATCCGCGATGCAACTGCCGCGATCCGAGGCAGCGCGACGGACGTCGCTCTCGACGAGCCGCTCGTGGTCGAGGACATCGCCGCCGCCGACTGGCTGAACGCCGAACACCGGCGGGCCCATGCCGAAGCCGGCACGAGGTCGATGCTCGTGGTGGGACTTCGGCACGGCGGGCGCGTTCTCGGCACCCTCGCCTTCTACTACCGCGAATCGCGCCGCTTCGCCGAGGCGGAGAGGAGCGCGGTCTCGCTGCTCGGGAACCTCGCCGCCGCGGCGATCGGAACCGCGAAGCTGTACGAGACGCAGCGACGGGCCGCGGAGGACCAGCGGTTCGTGGCAGAGGCGAGCGCGCAGCTCGCCTCATCGCTCGAATACGAGACAACGCTGGCGAACGTCGCGGCGCTTGCGGTTCCCCGCTTCGCCGACTGGTGCTCGATCGACATCGTCCAGGACGACGGCTCGCTCGGCCGGCTCACCGTGGCACATGCCGATCCCGCGAAGGTGCGCCTGGCGAACGAGCTCGCCGAGAAGTATCCGCCCGATCCCGACGCGGCCTACGGCGTTCCGAACGTGATCCGGACGCGACGCGCCGAGCTCTTCTCCGAGATCCCCGACGCCCTGCTGCAGGAGGCGACGGCCGATACGCCCGAGCTGCTGAAGATCCTGCGCGAGCTGGGCTTGAAGTCGTCCATGTGCGTGCCGCTCGTGGCGCGCGACCGGGCCCTCGGCGCAATCACCTTCGTCGCGGCCGAGAGCGGACGCAGGTACGACGAGGCGAACCTCGCCACCGCACAGGACCTCGCGCGGCGTGCCGCGACCGCAGTCGACAACGCGCTCCTCTATCGCGAGGCGGAAGCCTCACGGCGCCAGGCGCAGGAGTCACTCGCGGTCGTCGACGCCGTCTTCGCCGCGGCCCCGGTCGGCCTCGCCTTCATGGACACGAGCTTCCACTACGTCCGTGTGAACGACGCGCTCGCACGAATCAACGGCCTGCCTGCCGAGGAGCACTTCGGACGGTCTCTCCGCGAGGTGCTGGGCGAGGAGCTGGCCGCGGAGATCGAGCCTTTCCATCGCCGAGTCCTCGTGACCGGACAGCCGGTTCTGGACCTGCCCGTACAGGGGAAGACGGCGGCCCTGCCCGGTGAGGCTCGCAACTGGCTCGTGAGCTACTACCCCGTCCGCGACGTCTCCGACGCGACGATCGGGGTGGGTGTCGTCCTCACCGACGTCACGGACCGTGAGCAGGCACGCGCAGCCGCGGAGGCTGCCGGAGAACGGCTTCGCGTGCTGGCCGAGGCCAGCCAGCAGCTTGCGTCGACACTGGACTACGAGACGACGGTCGCCAACCTTGCGAACCTCCTCGTGCCCCGGTTCGCGGACTGGTACGCGGTCGACATCCTCGGCGACACCGGGCGCTTCAGGCGTCTGACCGTCGTGCACAAGGATCCCGAGAAGCTGGAATGGGCCGAGAAGTCCCGGCGCCTCTATCCCGGCGATCTCGACGAGCCCGAGGGGCCCGGCCGGGCCGTCCGGACGGGCGAGGCCGTGCTCTACCGAACGATCCCGGACGAGCTCCTGACGTCCTCGACGAAGAACCCGGAGCACCACGAGATCCTGATGCAGCTCGGGATGGAATCGGCGATGGTGGTGCCTCTCACCGCCGCCGGCCGGACCTTCGGGTCGCTGCAGCTCGTCTCGGCGGATCCCGACCGTCTGTACGACGAGGACGATCTGGAGTTCGCGAAGCATCTGGGGCGCGGTGCCGCGGTCGCCGTCGACAACGCACGGCTCTACCGGAGGGCGGAGCGTCGCGCCCATGCAGCTCTGGTCGTCGAGCACGTCGCCGACGGCGTCGTCCTCGTCAACAGGTCCGGCGTGATCAGGCTCTGGAACCCTGCGGCCGCCGAGATCACGGGCCTTGCGGCCGACGAGGCGGTGGGACGTCCGGCCAGCGAGGTCTTCGGCGCCTGGGAGACGATCGAGGCGCTGTCCGAGAGCAAGCAGCTGCGCGCGGCGACGCAGGCAGTCGACGTCAATGGACGCGAGCTCTGGCTCTCGATCACCGGCGTCGGCTTCGAGGGCGGAAGCGTCTACGCCTTCCGCGACCTGACCGAGGAGCGCGCCGTCGAGGCACTCAAGTCGGACTTCGTCTCGACCATCTCCCACGAGCTGCGCACGCCTCTTGCCGCGATCTACGGGGCCGCGCTCACGCTTCGGCGTGACGACGTCCTCTTGCCCGAGCCGCAGCGCACCGGACTGCTCGAGGTGATCGCGAGCGAGTCGGACCGCCTCGCGCGCATCGTGAACGACGTCCTATGGGTGAGCCGCCTCGAGGCGGAGGGACTCCAGCCCAAGATCGAGGACTGCGACGCCGTCGAGCTCGTGCGCGGAGTGGTGGAAGCGGCACGGCATTACGTCCCGCCGAGCATCAAGCTGGATTTCTCCTCCCCGAAGCACACGCCGAAGGTCCGTGCCGACCCCGACAAGATGCGCCAGGTGCTCACGAATCTCGTCGACAACGCGGTCAAGTATTCGCCCGACGGCGGCCGCGTCAGGGTCGAGATCAACGTCGCCGGGCCCCGCCTCCGGTTTTCCGTCCACGACGAAGGGCTCGGCGTTCCGCCCGCCGAGCACCGCCGAATCTTCGAGAAGTTCTACCGGCTCGATCCCGACCTGACCCGAGGGGTCGGCGGCACCGGGCTCGGCCTCTACATCAGTCGTGAGCTGCTCGAGCGAATGGGCGGCAGAATCTGGGTCGAGTCCAGCGGCACCGGCGGGTCGACGTTCGTGGCAGAACTTCCAATCTCGGACGAGTCGGGCTAGTAAACGATGGGCCGCCGTGAAAGAGTTGCGGTGTGACCGTCGGCTCTGTCCTCTGGGCTGAAACTCCCGACGACGGGGACGAGAACGACGACGCTCAGGCCCACGGCGCCGTCGACGAGACGTTCGCGGCGCGAAGGCTCCGCCGTTGGATCAAGGGCATGTTCGGCGGCAAGCCCGCGCCCAAAGACGAACCCGAGCGCGAGCCCGGGGAATAGAGCCGGATGTGGCGAGACGGCCCGCAGGCCGTCTCGCCAGAAGTCTGCTTAGTACGTCGGCGGTGGTCCTTCGTCGACGTACGTCCTGCGCCGGCGCGACCAGTAGCCGGGGCCCGCCCACGACTGCCAGAAGATCATCGACAGCAGCACGCTCAGCAGTCCCACGATCATCAGGATCCAGCCGACGGTATTGATGTCGACCGCACTCGACGTACCGTTGACGGCGAATGTGAGGATTGCGCCAACCGCGATCAGGAAGATTCCAACTCCGAGTCCCATTCAACCTCCTTGGATGTGAGGCTCGGATTCCCCGCTTGCGCGCGGCGGAAACCGCCGCACCCCGAGGCCCGCGTGAAGTAGGCTCGGCGCGTCCGTGCGTAGGGGCTCGATCGTCCAGCTGATCGTGATCGGCGTGCTGGCCGGCGCGATCGCGTCCGCCGTTGCGCTGATCCCCGACTGGCTGCCGCAGCCGGCATCACGGGAGGCGGGCCGGATCGACTTCGTCTTCTGGTTCCTGACGGGGATCTGCATCTTCATCTTCTCGATCGTCGCCGCCGTGAGCGTGATGGCCGTGTGGAAGTTCCGGGCGAAGCCGGACGACGATTCGGACGGGCCACCGATCCATGGGCACACCGGGCTCGAGATCGCCTGGACAGCAGTGCCTGCGCTGCTGGTGATCGCGATTGCGATCGTCAGCGCGATCGTCCTCGCCAAGGACGACGCTGCCGGTGCGAATCCGCTGCGCGTCGACGTGACCGCCCAGCAGTTCTTCTGGAGCTACAGCTATCCAGGCTACGCGGACAAGAAGTCGGACATCCTGCGTCTGCCGGTCGACCGCTCCGTCGTCCTGCGCATGACCTCGAAGGACGTGATCCACTCCTTCTGGGTGCCCGAGTTCAGGCAGAAGCAGGACGTCGTGCCCGGGATCCATCCCACGGTGCACATCACCCCGAACCGGGTCGGAACGTATCCCGTGGTCTGCACCGAGCTCTGCGGCCTCGGGCACGCGCTGATGCGCTCGCGCGTCGTCGTGATGCAGCCCGACGCCTTCGAGAAGTGGGCGAGGAAGAAGTGAGCACAGTCGTCGCCGCCGAGCACGAGCTTCACCAGGTACGCGAGGGCCTGCCGCCCCCGCCGGGCGGGTGGCGCCGGCTGCTCTACCCCGGCTTCCTTCGCGCCGCCTGGATGGCGCCGCTCTTCTTCGGGGTCGGGTCCGGAATCGTCGTGCTCTGCCGCTGGTGGGGCGGCTGGCACCCGATCTGGTTCGGCTCGATCATCGTTCTCGTCTCGGCCCTGATTGCCCTCCCGGTCGGCTTCCTCGCAGGCATCGGCGCGTTCGACTACTGGGCCCGCTATGCGATCGGCGCGCCGACCCGGCCTGAGGACCACTCCGGCCACGGCGCCTACAGCTGGCGCGACTACTTCCGCGTGAACACCGACCACAAGGTGATCGGGATCCAGTACATCACCACGAACATCTTCTTCCTGCTGGCCGGAGGCTTGGCGGCGATGCTCGTGCGGGCAGAGCTGGCGAAGCCGGGGATGCAGTTCTTCGACAACCAGACCTACAACGGCCTCTTCTCCGTGCACGCGGCGCTGATGATCTTCCTCGTGATCGTCCCGATCTTCGCCGGCATCGGCAACTACGTGATCCCCTTGATGATCGGAGCGCCAGACATGGCGTTCCCACGCCTGAACGCGCTGTCCTACTGGCTCCTGCCGATCGCGGGCATCATGATGCTGTCGAGCTTTCTCGTTCCCGGCGGCGCCTTCGCGTCGGGCTGGACGGGCTACGCGCCGCTCTCGGTGCACCAGCCGCTCGGAACGATCTTCTTCAACATGGGCGTCCAGTGGGCGGGCACGAGCTCGATCATGACCGCGCTCAACTTCCTGGTCACGATCATCACGATGCGTGCGCCGGGGATGACCTTCTGGCGCATGCCGCTGCTGGTCTGGGCGAACTTCACGACCTCACTCCTCGTCGTGATCGCGACGCCCTTCATCGCCGGCTCGCAGTTCTTCGTGATGTTCGACCGCATGATGCACACGAACTTCTTCGAGACGCAGGGCGGCGGGTATCCGCTCGGGTACCAGCACATCTTCTGGTTCTACTCGCACCCGGCCGTCTACATCATGATGCTGCCCGGCTTCGGCATCGCCTCGGAGGTGATCTCCGCAATGTCGCGGAAGCCGATTTTCGGCTACCGGCTGATGGCGCTGTCGCTGATGGCGATTCTCGTGCTCGGCTTCTCGGTCTGGGCGCATCACATGTTCGTGTCGGGAATGGCGCCCTGGTTACGCGTGCCGATGATGATCACGACGCTGATGATCGCCGTCCCGACCGGGATCAAGGTCTTCTCCTGGCTGGCGACGATGTGGGAAGGGAAGATCAACTTCTCGACGCCGATGCTCTGGGCCGGCGGGTTCGTCTCGATGTTCGTGATCGGCGGGCTGTCCGGGATCTATCTCGGCGCCGTGCCGATCGACATCCACGTCAGCGACACCTACTTCGTCGTCGCGCACATCCACTACGTGCTCTTCGGCGGCTCGCTGTTCACGATCTTCGCGGGGATCTACTACTGGTTCCCGAAGATGACCGGCCGGATGTACGACGAGCGGCTCGGCAAGCTGCACTTTTGGCTCACGTTCATCGGCTTCAACGCGACCTTCTTCCCGATGCACCTGATCGGAACGCAGGGCCAGCCGCGGCGCGTCTCGGACTACGACCCGGTGTTCGCCCACTGGAACCTGTTCATCTCCGTCGCGCCGTTCTTCCTCGGCGCCTCGACGATCGTCTTTCTCTACAACATGGTCATCAGCATGCGCCGCGGACCGGTGGCCGCCGCCAACCCGTGGCGGTCGCTCACGCTCGAGTGGCAGGTCTCGTCGCCGCCGCCGAGGTTCAACTTCGACGAGATTCCGCAGGTCGTGGGGAATCCCTACGAGTACGGCGTCCCGGGCGCGCGCCATGCCGTCTTGAACGGCGGCCGGCCCACCGCCACCGAGGTCCAGGTGCGCTGATGCGCGCTACGCGCCTGAGTTACTGCCGAACAACCGGAGCTCTCGCGGAGCGTTTGCGCCGCGGCAGCTGCAAGGAGAGGTAGTCGATGCATTTGCTCGTCGTCGCCAACGAAACGGTCACCGGCCGCGCGCTGATCGAGGCCGTAGAACGTCGCAGGGGCGACGGCGAGCTTCGCGTCACGGTGATCTGCCCCGTCAACCAGCCGCGGCGTGGGTACGTCGTCTACGAGGACACGCGGCGGGCTGCCGCAGGTCGGCGGCTCGACCGCACGCTGTCGATGCTCCACGACGAGGGCATCTCGG
>DASWEF010000071.1:0-29581 GCA_036394855.1 Gaiellaceae bacterium
CCTGGAATGGCGCAGGTTCTCCCTGCCGAGCGCGATCTGCGGCGCGTGATCGGAGACGCTGACGGCGCGGGTGACCGCGAGGTCGAAGGCCTCGGCGAGCAGGAGCTGCTCGACCTGTACCGGTCGATGGTGCTGCTGCGCACCTACGACGAGCGCTCCGTCGTGTACCACCGGCAAGGGCGAATCGGGACCTACGCGATCTTCTGGAACCACGAGGCGATGCAGGCCGGCGCATTCCATGCGCTCGCGGACGAGGACTGGATCTTCCCCTCCTACCGCGAGTCGGCGATCGGACTGTTGCGCGGGATGCCCCCGGCGACCGTCCTGTCCTGGTGGCGCGGCCATCCCGCAGGCTGGTGGAACCCGGAGGACTACCGCGTCGCCTCGATCTGCGTCCCGATCGGCACGCATGTTCCGCACGCGGCCGGGCTTGCGTGGGGGAAGAAGCTCAAGGGCGAACGCGCGGCGGCGATCGTGTTCTTCGGCGACGGCGCGACGTCGGAGGGCTCGTTCCACGAGGGCGCCAACTTCGCCGCCGTCACGGGCGCGCCGCTGATCCTGTTCTGCAACAACAACTACTGGGCCATCTCCACTCCGCTCGAGGCGCAGACGCGTGCCGAGACGCTTGCCGACAAGGCCGCCGGCTACGGGATGCCGGGGCTGCGCGTGGACGGAACCGACGTGCTCGCATGCTACGAGGCGACGCGCGAGGCGGTGTCGAGGGCGCGGGCAGGTGACGGCCCGACGTTCGTCGAGGCGGTCTCCTACCGGACCGCGCCACATGCGACCGCCGACGATGCTCGCGCGTACATCGATCTGGATCGGGTGGAAGAGGAGAAGAAGCGCGAATGCGTCGGCCGCTTCGAGGGATATCTCCGGCGCTCGGGCATCCTCCACGACGATCTCGCCGCCTCCATCCGCACCGAGGCGGCCGACGCGCTGCGCGCGGGAATCGCCGCGGCAGAGGCCGAGCCGCCGGCGGACGTCGAGCTCCTGTTCGCGCACGCCTTCGTGGATCCACCGGACTCATTCGGCTCCGATCTCGAGGAGCTCCGGAGGACGCTTGGCTGAGCTCTCGATCGTCGAAGCGGTCAACGATTGCCTGCACGTCGAGCTCGAGCGCGATCCCTCGGTGATGGTCGTGGGGGAGGACGTCGGTCGCGCGGGCGGCGTCTTCCGCGCGACGGCGGGACTGCGCGAGCGCTTCGGCCCGGATCGCTGCTTCGACAGTCCGCTCGCCGAGGCGGGCATCCTCGGGACGGCTGTCGGCCTGTGCATGGCGGGCTGGCGTCCCGTCTGCGAGATGCAGTACGACGCGTTTTCCTATCCCTGCCTCGATCAGCTGATCACGCACGTCGGTCGGTATCGCTGGCGGACCGGCGGGAAGATGGCGTTCCCACTCGTCGTGCGCATGCCCTACGGGGGCGGCGTGCGCGCGCCCGAGCTGCACGACGACTCGCCGGAGACGTACTACGTGCACACGCCCGGCGTGAAGGTCGCGATCCCCTCGACGCCCGCCGATGCGAAAGGGATCCTCGCCGCGGCGATCCGAGATCCGGACCCGGTGGTCGTGCTCGAGCCGAAGCTGCACTACCGGACGATCAAGGGCGACGTGCCCGACGGCGAGCACGTCGTACCGCTCGGCAAGGCGCGCCTTGCGCGCGAGGGCGAAGACGTGACGCTGGTCGCCTACGGCTCGATGGTTCCCGTGTGCGAGGCCGCAGCGGATGCGCTCGAGGAGACGTCCGTCGAGGTACTGGACATCCGAACGCTCAAGCCGCTGGACGAGGCGGCGTTGCTGGCGTCGGCCGCGAAGACGGGCCGCGTCGTGATCGTTCAGGAGGCGCCGCGCACGTGCGGCTTCGCCGCCGAGCTTGCTGCGATCCTCGCGGAGAAGGCGATCCTCGACCTGCGCGGACCGGTGCTGCGCGTGACCGGCTACGACGTTCCGTATCCGTACTGGCAGATCGAGGACGCGTACATGCCTTCTGTCGACCGCGTGACCGCCGCCGTGCGGCGCCTGCTGGAGTTTTGACGCAGGGGCATACGAACAAGCTCGGGACGCGTTCTCCAACCGTCGCCTGCCGTCCACTGGACATCGTGGCCGAAAACCGTCCGACGCGCACCTGTCTGTGGAAGAAAAGTCACACCTTCGTCACGAACTCCATGTCCGCGGCGGACCCGTCGGCCACGGCCCTTCGGGCCGTGGCCGGTGACAGTCCCCGCAGTTGGCCACGGCTGACTAGGGTCCTCGGGACATGTCTGAGGGGAGGACTCGCGAGCGCCTGCGCGTCTGGCTCGAGCGCGCCGGCGAAGGGTTTCGCCTGCGCGACGCCGCGACGGAAGAGCTGATCCGTCACGAAGATCCGCGCATCCGCGTGATCAAGGTCGCCGGCGTCTCGTACCGCCTGGACGGCTTGCAAGACGATGCATTCGCGCCGGGACGGCGGCTCGCGCTCGTGCCGGAACCGGAGAACGAGCACGATCCGAACGCGATCGGGATCTGGGACGCCGAGCGTCGAGTCCAGGCCGGCTACGTCCCCGCCGAGACCGCGCGCGAGCTCGACGCGGACGATTGGCAGGCCGTCTCGCTGTGGGAGTTCTCCGGGGAGGGGCGCCGCGGCGGGCTCCGCGTCCTGCTCGCGCCGCGCGACGCGTGGATCGGGCTTCCGCGCGCGTGATCCACGAGATCCCGCTCGAACGCCGCACGCTCCACGGTCACTTCTCGCGCGACTTGCCGCCGGTCGTGACGGTCGAGAGCGGCGACGCGGTGGCGTTTGCGTGTCTGCACGCCGGCTGGGACGTCGCGCCGGACGAGAAATTCGAGCCGCGCGACGACGAGCTCGACGACGGTCACCCCCTGATCGGGCCGATCGAAGTTCGCGGGGCTCGCCAAGGGCAGACGCTGGAAGTCCGCATCGAAGATGTGCGTGTCGGGACGTGGGGCGCGACGTACGCCGGCGGCTGGGCGGCGCCTTTGAACGACCGGCTCGGCGTCAGCGACGGCGAGACGTGCGTTCTCCGCTGGAGCCTCGACCCCGGCGCCGGCCTCGGGCGCGATCTCGCAGGCCGCGAGGTCGAGCTACGACCGTTTCCGGGTGTGCTCGGAATGCCCCCTGCCGAACCGGGCGTTCATTCAACGGGGCCGCCGCGGAGATGGGGCGGCAACATCGACTGCAAGGAGCTCGTCGCCGGGACGAGACTCCTCCTCCCCATCCCGGTCGACGGTGCCCTCTTCTCGGCCGGCGACGGTCACGCACGCCAGGGAGACGGCGAGGTCTCGCAGACCGCAATCGAGTGTCCGCTCGACCGGCTCCAGTTGACGCTCGCCGTGCTCGAAGAACCCGAGCTCGAGACGCCGATCGCGTGGACGCCCGAGGCGTGGCTGACGTTCGGGTTCGAGGAGGATCTCGACGAGGCCGCGGCGATCGCGACCGACGCGATGCTTCAGCTCATGGGTCGCGAGCTGAACCTCGACCGCCGCGACGCACTCGCCCTGGCCAGCCTCGTGGTCGACCTGCGAGTGACCCAGATCGTGAACGGCGTCAAAGGCGTCCACGCCGTCCTGCCCCACGACGCCATCAGAATGTGACCATGGCCTACGAGTTCAAGCTCCCCGACCTCGGTGAGGGACTCACGGAGGGCGAGATCGCGCGGTGGCTCGTCTCCGAGGGGCAGGAGATCGCGGAGGACGAGCCGCTGGTCGAGATCCAGACGGACAAGACGACGGTCGAGATCCCGTCGCCCGCGGCGGGAAAGGTGAGCCGCATCCTCGTCGAGGAAGGGAAGGTGGTTCCCGTCGGGACCGTCCTCGTCGTCATCGGTGGCGACGTGGACGGCGGCCAACCTCGTACCGAGCCGGAGGCGCCGCTCGGGCCGGCCGCGAAGGGGCGCGCAACGCCGCTCGTGCGCAAGATCGCCCAGGAGCTCGGAGTCGACCTCGACTCGGTCGTCGGGACAGGTTCGCAGGGACGGATCACGGAGGAGGACGTCCGCGCCGCCGCCGGCCCGCGTGAAGGAAGGCGCGAGCCGCTGCGCGGAGTCCGGCGCCTGATCGCGGAGCACATGACGCGTGCCCATCGCGAGGTCCCGGCCGTGACCTGGGTCGAGGAGTGCGATTTCAGCGGCCTCGACCTCGAGTCGATCGTCGCGACGGCGCTCAAGGCCTGCGCGGAGTCGCTGAAGGAGTTCCCCGAGCTGAACGCGCGGCTCGAGGGCGACGAGATCGTCTACCTCGACCGCTACGACCTCGGCGTCGCGGTGCAGACGGAGCAGGGGCTGGTCGTGCCGGTCGTCCGCGACTGTGACTCCCGTTCCGTCGACGAGCTGCGGAACGAGGTCGACCGGCTCGCGGAGGGCGCGCGCGCGGGAACGCTGCAGCCGGAGGAGCTGCGTGGATCGACGTTCACGGTCACGAGCGCCGGGAAGCTCGCCGGTCTCCTCCAGACGCCGATCGTGAACCACCCGGAGGTGGCGATCCTCAGCATCGGCAGGATCGCGGAGCGCCCCGTCGTGCGCGACGGCGAGATCGTCGCCGCCCGGACCGGCTACCTGTCCGTCACGTTCGACCACCGCGTGATCGACGGCGCACGCGCGGCCGGGTTCGGGCTCGCGGTGATTGACCGGATCGAGCGGCGCTAGCGAGGAGCGGCCGGAGCCGCCCCTCGCCGACAATGTCTCAGCCGAGCTGTCCCCGAACCGCTCCGCCCGGGAACGCCGTCGTGTGGTAGTTGACGTAATAGGCCTCGGGATTCGCGCAAATCGCTGTGCCGAGGGTGCTCATGCCCGACGCCTCCGCCGAGTCGCGAATCTGCACGTCAGTCGTCGCGCCACTCGTATGGAGCGGCAAGACGACCGGTCCCGCCACTCCCGCCGGCGCGAGATGGATGTGACCGGCGACGAACGTCTCCTGATCTGGATTGAGAACGAAGACCTTCCATTCGATCGTGCCGTCGTTCCGCACCTTGATCTGAGCGTGGCCCGTGGCGGTCGATGTGCTCCCGGTCGTCTCGTTCTCGGCCAGGAGGCGGGTGTTCTGAACGCACATCGTGCCGTCGTCGCTGCCGTTCGGGCCGGCGACTGCCGGTGCGACTCCTGCGAGTGCCGCCAGCAGCGTCGCGGCCAGGAAATATCGTCGACGCATGTGCCCTCCTTGTCTGCCCCAGCTCAGGCGCCCCGGCACCGGGGCAGTGGCGCCGGGGCGTTAGCTTCAACTACGTCGGAAGCGTCACCCCGGTTTTATGCAGCCACGGATGCTGCGAGATGTGGCTCGAGCATCGCCTCGATCCGCGGCGCGCTGACGCGCCCCTCGATCCGATCGACCACCTGCTTCCGCTTGACGAGCACGAGCGTCGGGACGTCTCCGACCCCGAACCGCGCGGCAAGCTCCGGCTGCTCGTCGACATCGACCCGCATCACGCGCAAGCGAGTGCGCTCCTTGCGGGCGAGGTGCGCGAGCAGGCTCTCCATCCGGCGTGCGGGGCCCGAGCGCTCGGACCAGAAGAAGACGAGCAGCGGCGTGGGGTCGTCGATCACTCGGTTCCGTCCTCCTGAGGTTTGGCTCCGCGGGGCAGGTGCCGCTGTTCTTTTCCCTGCAAACGGAGCCCTCAAACTAGTAACTACACTCACCGGCAATGGGAGATTGGTACTGGATCGGCGTGTGCGCCGGACTCGGCGTCGGAATCGGCGTTCTCCTCGCCGGACTGTTCGCCGGCACGCGGATCGCGCTGACGGGCGCGCTCGTGTTTGCTGCCGGCCTGGGAGTCGCCGTGGGATTCGGGATCGGCGAGTGGGACGAGGCGATCGGCGGCGGGGCGGGTGGGACGCTCGGCGCGATCGGCGCAGCCCAGCTCGTGATGGGGACGCTGCGGCGCGGCGGAGCACGCTTCGGAACAGCGATCTTCGTGGGTCTCGCCGCGCTCGTGCTTGCCGCGCTCGCCTGGATTCCGGCCGTCGGCTACCTCGAGGCCGCCCTCGTTCCGGCCTTCGCCGCGCGCTTGCGCGGCCGCACGCCCGAGCGGTACGCCGGATTGCGTTCGCTTGCCAAGGACTAGGTGGCCCGAACGAGCCCATCCGGCGGCGTGCGGCCCGCGATCACGCTGCGCGATCCTGCGTCCTCGGTCGCACTCGGGCTCTTGAGCCCGAGCACTCCCTGCGTCCTTGTCTCGCTTGGTGCTCGCCACCCGCACATCCACCAATGAGCTCGCCCGGGCCACCACGGCTGATCCTGATCGTCATCGACGGGCTGACGCCGTCGATGCTCGAAGACGCCGTCGGTGACGATCGTGTTCCCGCGCTCTCGTTCCTGGCCGAGAACGGCCGCTACTCACGCGCCGTCTCGACGTTTCCCTCGCTCACACCGGTCTGTCTCTCGTCGATCGCCACGGGTGCGCATCCCGACGTCCACCGCATCCCGCATCTCGTCTGGTACGACCGCGAGCGCGCGCGCATCGTCGAGTACGGCTCGTCGTTCGCTGCGGTGCGCGCGGCCGGGATGGCCCGCTCCATCCTCGACGCGATCATCAACATGAACCGGGTCCACCTCGGCGCAGAGGCCGTCACCGTCTACGAGGCGCTCGAGGACGCAGGACTGACCACCGCCGCGATCAACATCACCTGCTACCGCGGGCGAACACGCCACCTCCCGACGCTCCCCGCCGTGACGATCCCCGCCTACGGCCCCAGGCGCTTCTTCTTCTACAACCTCTTCGAGTCGGATCCCACGGGTGCTCCGCTTGCCGTCTTCGGGCGCGCACAGGGTTCGATCGACGGCTACGCCGCCGCGGTCGGGCGTTGGCTCGTCACCCGCGACGGCTTTGACTTTCTCGTCTACTACCTGCCGGACTACGACTTCGCCTCACACGTACACGGACCCGAAGGGGCATTCGAGGCGCTGGAGCGAAGCGACGCCGCGATCGGCGCGCTGCTCGACGCCGCGGGCGGGCCAGAAGAGTTCCTCGAGCGGTACGCGGTCGTCCTCTGCTCGGATCACGGCCAGACGCACGTCGATCGCACCGCGCACCTGCAGGCGCCGTTCGTGGACGTCGCCGGCACCGTCGTGACCGCCTCGAACCGCGCCGGAATGATCTACCGGCTGCCCGGGTGCAGGCTCGACGCCCGCGAGCTTGCCGAGCGGCTCGACGGCGAGGAAGCCGCCGAGACCGTCCTCTTCCGTGAAGGGGACGCAGCCGTCGCGCGGCGCGACGGCGAGGACGTGCGGATCGATCCGGACGAATCCCTCTTCGGCTATCCCGACGGCGGTGCGCGCGCCTGGGGCGCCCTGCACAACCCGAACGCCGGTGACGTGATCGTCTCGGCGGCAGCCGGCTTCGAGTTCGCCGACCTGGCCGGCCGTCACCACGCCGGTGGCGGGAGTCACGGTTCGCTGCGGCGCGGCGATTCGGAGGTGCCGATGCTCACGATCGGCCTCGACGCGCAGCCGCGGTCGATCGTGGAAGTCGCTCCGGCCGTCCTCCAGCATTTCGGCGTCGAGCCGCCGTCGTATGCGCGTTCGCTCACGCGTGCCGCCTGATCCCTCGGAGCTGCGGCGACGGATGGTCGAGCAGCAGCTGCGCGGCCGCGACGTCGTCGACGAGCGTGTGCTGGCCGCGATGGAACGCGTGCCGCGCGAGCTCTTCGTCCCGGAGAATCTTCGACGCCGCGCCTACGACGACGCGGCTCTGCCCATCGGCGACGGCCAGACGATCTCGCAGCCGTACATGGTGGCGCGGATCTGCGAGGCCCTGGCGTTGAAAGGCGACGAGCGTGTGCTCGACGTCGGGTCCGGATCGGGATACCAGGCGGCGGTCCTCTCCGAGCTCGCGGCCGAGGTGGACACGATCGAGCGCATTCCGGAGCTCGCGGAGCTTGCGCGCTCGAACCTCGCTGCGGCCGGATACGAACGTGTTCGCGTTCACGTCGGCGACGGAAGCCGCGGGCTTCCCGAGCGCGCTCCGTTCGATGCAATCGCGGTGGCGGCCGCAGCCCCCGAGCTGCCGCGGACTCTCTACGAGCAGCTCGAGCCTCGCGGGCGGCTCGTCGTGCCGGTGGGGCGACACGGCATTCAGCGGCTCGAAGTCATCGTTCGCAGTCCCGAGGGTCCAGCCGTCGTCCGGTCGGTCCCGTGCCGATTCGTGCCGCTCGTCGGAGAGGAGGGGTTCTGAACCGGCGTTTGCGTCCGGGCGGTCCGGGCACGATGGCGGCGGGATGAGGATGTTTTCGGGAGACGAGCTCCTCGGCCTGCCGGTCCGCCTGCACGGGATCGAGCTCGGCCGTCCGGTCGATCTCCTGCTCGACCGGGAGGCACTGCGCGGCGTCGGCCTCGACGTCCTCTGCGGCGACGACGTGCACCGGTTCCTGCCGCTGCCGACAGCGTTGGTGAGCGACGGCGAGATCGTGATCCGTTCTCCGCTCGTCATGCTGGAGCAGGACGAGCTCGATTTCTACCGTGCGCGTGCGCTCGCGCTCAGTGCGCTGCGCGGGCGCGCGGTGGAGCGCACAGGCCGCGTGGTCGGAACGCTGCGTGACGTCGTCGTCCGAGCGGACGGCGAGCTCGCCGCGGTCATCGTCGATCGCGACGGGGTGACCGAGCGCATGTCGTTCGACGATGCCTTGCGGCTCGCTCCCGAGACGCGCTCCGCAGCGTAGCGCTAGGCTCGCTGCGGTCATGGAGCAGCGGGACGCCGCTATCGCCGCGGGTCTGCGCGCCCGCGCCACGCACGCATTGCGCCAGCGGCACAACTGGGAGCAACTGGCGAAGTTCTGCATCGTCGGCGTGTCGGGCTACGTCGTGAACCTCGCCGTCTACGCCGCGCTGCTGACAGGCGCAGGCTTCCACTACGCCGCGGCCGCGACGGGATCGTTCGTCGTGGCGGTGACGAACAACTACCTGTGGAACCGGCTCTGGACCTTCCGCCACCGCCGCGGGCACTTCGCGCACCAGGGTCTGCGGTTCTTCGTCGTCGCCCTGATCGTGTACGCGGGCAACCTCGCGATCCTCACCGCGCTCGTCGCGCTCGGCCTCGGCGAGATTGTCTCGCAAGCGATCGCGATCGTGCTCGTCACGCCCGCGAACTTCATCGGCAACAAGCTCTGGTCGTTCCGGAGAAGGCACTGAGGCGTCCCCTCGGCGTCGCCCTCGTCGCGCTCGCGGCACTGACCTTCGTCGCCACGGCGGCAGCGGCGCCGCCGTTCGGCTCGAACTCGAAGCCGCGCCTGACGAAGGAGCGCGCGGTCACGCTTTTCGTGGACGACGACAAGGTCGCCGACTGGCTGGCGCGCTACCCACGCAGAGGGCGCGTCACGGACGCGACGTACGAGTCCGACTTGTCAAAGTGCTCGGCCGTGGCTCAGGGCGGCTGCTGGACCGTGCACGTCTGGTGGAGCAACAAGAGCAAAGGGATCGACGCCGGCGAGATCGCGCAGGGCAAGGTCGACGACCGGACGGCCGCCGTGACCGAGGCGTGGACGGGCGCGCAGGTCGCCTGGAAGATGGCGCGCGGCTACGAAGGCGCGTTCGGCGGCAAGAAGATCAACACGGTCCCGGTCTGGCTCGCCTTCTGCGTCGTCTTCCTGCTCGGGCTCTGCGACGTCCGGCGTCCGCTCTCCCTCCGCAATCTCGACCTGCTCCTCCTGCTCTCCTTCTCCGTCTCGCTCTGGTACTTCAACCACGGCGACGTCTTCACGAGCGTGCCGCTCGTCTATCCGCCGCTCGTGTATCTGCTCCTGCGCTGCACGTGGATCGGTCTGAAAGGGCGCGTGAGGCCGCACCGGCCCCTGTGGCCGACGTGGATCCTGCTCGCCGCGACGGTCTTTCTGGTCGGGTTCCGCACCGGCCTCAATCTCGAGGACTCGAACGTCATCGACGTCGGCTACGCGGGCGTGATCGGCGCCCAGCGGATTGCGAGCGGCGTCATGCCCTACGGCAACTTTCCGGAGGAGGACGACCTCAAGGCCTGCGGCCCCGCCGACGCCGAGGGTGAGATCCGTGACCGGATCCAGCACAACGGCCGCTGCGAATCCGCAAATCCGCTCGGAGATACGTACGGGCCGGTCGCCTACGAGGCCTACCTGCCGGGATACTGGATCCGTGGCTGGTCGGGAAAGTGGGACGACCTTCCCGCCGTCCACCTGACCTCGATCGTCTTCGACATCCTCTGCGTGCTCGGACTCGGGCTCGTCGGCTTACGGTACGGCGGCCCGTGGCTCGGCTCCGCGCTCGCGTTCGCGTGGGCCGCGTTTCCGTTCACGCAGTACGTCTCGATGTCGAACACGAACGACTCGATCGTACCGGTGTTCCTGATCTGGGGCTTCTGGCTCGCGAGTTCGCCGTGGGCGCGCGGAATCTTCGCTGCGCTGTCGGGCTGGACGAAGTTCGCGACACTCGTCGTCGCGCCGTTGTGGCTGACCTATCCCGGACCCGTGCGGCGTCCACGACCCGCCGTCGCGTTCGCCGTCGGCTTCGCGCTCGCGACGGTTGCGGCGTTTTCGGTTCTCCTGCTCGACGCACATCCGATCCAGGCGGCACAGACGTTTTACGATCGCACGCTCAAGACGCAGATCACGCGTAACTCGCCGTTCTCGCTCTGGGACTGGGCGCAGTATCACGCCCGGGGGATTCCGGATCTCCACGTGCTGCAATGGCTGCTCGAGGGTCTGCTCGTCGCCGGCGCGATCACGGCCGCGTTCGTTCCTGCTCGGAAGACCCCGCTCCAGCTGGCCGCCCTGACCGGAGCTCTCCTGATCGGGTTCGAGCTCGTGCTGACGCACTGGTTCTATCTCTACATCTCCTGGTTCTTCCCCTTCGTCATCTTCGCCGTGGTCGCTACGCATGGTCGCGCTGAGCGAGAGCCCGCCGTCTGAGCGTTCCGTCGCCGGCGCGGCGTTCGCGGCGGTTGCGCTCTTCGTGCTCTCGTGGACGCTGCTTCACGTCGGCTTCTACAAGCACAAGCAGATCCTCGACACGCCCGTGTACCAGCACTACGGGAACGCAATCGCGGACGGAAAGGTGCCGTACCGGGACTTCGAGCTCGAGTACCCGCCGGCAGCGTTGCCGATGTTCGCTCTACCGGGGCTGGCGGAGCCGGGCCACGACCAGGACGTCACGCCGGGCTTTCGTCGCACCTTCGAGACGCTCATGTGGATCTGCGGAGCGGCTGCCCTGTGCGCGATGGCGTTCGTGCTCCGCTCTCTCGGAGGCGGAGCAGCGTCGATCTGGGCCTCCCTCGCCTTTGCCGCGCTCGCACCGCTCGCGCTCGGTTCGGTGATTCTGAGCCGGTTCGATCTCTGGCCGGCCGCGATCGTCACCGCCGCGCTTGCGGCGCTGGTCTCGGGCCGCCCGCGTCTCGGGCACGCACTGTTCGGGCTCGGCGTGGCGGCGAAGCTGTACCCCGCCGTGCTGGTCCCGCTCGGGATCGCGTTCGTCTGGAAGCGGTGGGGACGGCGCGAGGCGCTCCTGTGCCTCGGGCTGGCAACCGGCGTGGCCGCAGCGATCTTTCTTCCGTTCCTCGCGCTCGCTCCCGGGGGCGTGTGGCACAGCGTCAGCGTGCAGCTCGATCGGCCGCTCCAGGTCGAGAGCCTGGGCTCGGCCTTGCTGCTCGCTGCGCACCACGCCTTCGGACTCGGCGTGACCGGCGAGACGAGCCACGGCTCGCAGAACCTGGCAGGGAACGGCGCCGATGCGCTGGCGATCGTGTTCACGATCGTGCAGATCGCGGTGCTCCTGTGGATCTGGACGGCGTTCGCCCGCGGACCCGGCGGACGCGGGCGGCTCGTGTGTGCGAGCGCGGCTGCGCTGTGCGCGTTCGTGGCGCTCGGCAAGGTGCTCTCGCCGCAGTTCCTGATCTGGTTGATCCCTGTCGTGCCGCTCGTCCGTGGCAGCCGCGGCCTCTGGGCGAGCGGACTGCTTCTCACCGCGCTGGTGCTGACGCAGCTCTGGTTCCCGTACCGCTACTTCCGCCTCGCGACCGATTTCGAGCCGGGCCTGTCGTGGCTCCTGCTCGGACGCGACCTCGTGCTGGTCGCGCTCACTGCCATGCTCGTCACCTCGCTCCGTAGAGGCGCCACTCACCCGGAATCCCCTTGAGCTCACGTGAGCCGCGATCCACGAATTCGATTCCCGATCCGGCGACGAGATCCTTGACTGTCTGCGAGGCGAGCACCTCGCCGGGCTCCGCCTGCGCGGCGACGCGTGCGCCGGTGTGGACCGCGATGCCACGGACGGCATCGCCCGCGACCTCCACCTCGCCCGTGTGAACGCCCGCGCGGACCTCGAGCCCGAGACCGCGCACAGACTGGACGATCTCCTTGCCGCAGCGAATCGCGCGTGCGGGGCCGTCGAACGTCGCGAGGAATCCATCTCCTGCGGTATCCACCTCGCGCCCGCGAAAACGCTCGAGCTGGCGGCGCACGAGCGCGTGGTGCTCGTCGAGGAGGTCACGCCACCGCCGGTCGCCGAGCTCCCCTGCGCGTTCGGTCGAGCGCACGATGTCGGTGAAGAGGATCGTGGCGAGCACTCGGTCCGGCTCTGTCGGCTCGCGGACTCCGGTCAGGAACTCGCGGATCTCCGCCAGGAAGTCGTCGCCGTCGATCCACGGCACATGGTCGACTCCCGGCAGCTCGACGTAGCGGGCAGCCTCGATGTTGCGGGCGAGCCAGCGCGCGTTCTCGACGTGACAGACGGAGTCGCCGGTGCGGTGGAGGATGAGCGTCGGAACCTTCACCGACGGGACGACGTGTCGAACGTCGATCTCGAAAGCCATTCGCATGAAGGCAATAGCGTCCGCCGGGCTGGCCGATTGAACCTGGAGCCGGCCAAACTGCTCGCGGAGCCGTTCGTCGCCCTTTCGGCTCGGAATGATGTAGTCGAGCCACAGTCCCTTGCCCCAGCGGCCGACGACGTTTTCGAGCGTCGCGCGCTCCTCGAACTCCTCCCGTGTCGCCTCCCCCCAGGGCCAGTCCTCGGTGGTCTCCTCCTTCACTTCTGCGCCGCAGAGCATGAGTGCTCGCGTCCGCGCTGGGTAGGTCGCCGCGAACATCATCGACATCGGCCCGCCTTCGGAGACACCCATCAAGGCTGCGGACTCGGAGCCGGCCGCGTCCATGACGGCACGGACGTCGTCCATCCTCTCCTCGAGCGTGCCGACGCGGGCGCGGTCCGAGAGACCCATGCCGCGCTTGTCGAACCGGATCAGACGCGCGAAGGAGGCGAGGCGCTCGCAGAAGCGCCGGTAGTCTGGGACGTCCCACAGGACTTCGAGGTTCGTGAGCGCACCCTCCACCCACACGAGGTCGAGCGGTCCCTCGCCGACCACGTGATACGCGATGTGGACGTCGCCGCTCTGCGCGTACCTAACGTCCAGGCTCATGCGACCGGCACGCGGACGGCTTCGCAGCTCGTCGCGCGACCGTCCGCGCCGCACTCGACGAGCACGCCCTCGATGCGCACGTCCCCCGACGCCGTCTCGAAGCGGACTGGCATTGCCGTGCGCATCTGACGGATCGCCAGGTCGGCCTGCACACCGATCACCGAGTCGTGCGGTCCCGTCATCCCGGCGTCCGTGATCGCCGCGGTGCCGCCGGGCTGCACGCGCGCGTCGTTCGTCTGCACGTGCGTGTGCGTGCCGATCACGGCCGTCACCTTGCCGTCGAGCCAGCGGGACATCGCCACCTTCTCGCTCGTGGCCTCCGCATGCATGTCGACGACGATCACCGGCGTCCGCTTCCGTGCTTCGTCGACCAGCTCGTCGACGACCTCGAAGGGGCCGACCGGAGGGCCGATGAAGAGCGAGCCGAGGAGGTTGATGACGGCCACCTCGGTTCCATCGGCTGCGGCAACGACCATCAGCCGGTTTCCGGGAGCGCGTGTCGAGAGATTCGCGGGACGAACGACGCGGTCGCTCGCCTTCAGGTACGGCACGATCTCTCCGCGCCGCCACACGTGATTGCCGAGCGTGATCGCATCCGCGCCGGAGGCGAGCATCCGGTCGGCGAGCTTGGGCGTGATCCCGACGCCGTCAGCGAGGTTCTCGCCGTTGAGAATGCAGAAGTTGGCGCGGAGCTCCTCGCGCAGCGAGGGCAGGCGCTCCTCCACGGCGCGACGGCCGGGGACGCCGACGACGTCGGCAATAAAGAGAATCCTCATGTAACCCTCGATTCTGTCTTCATCTCCCGAGCGAAGCGAAGGGACTAACCAGCCCCGCGGAAAATGCGCAGCATTTTTCGCGGATTAGGGGAGAGTGAGTGTCGCGGCGGGGCGCAGCTCGATGGCCACGTGATTTCCCGCGTCCTGCGTGTACTTGGCAAGCGCCTGCTTCTCGACGCCGGAGAGATCGATCACGCGGCCGAGCTTCGTGCTCGAAGCGGCGATCGTCGAGCCGACGGTGAGCGCGGGGTCCGGACTCAGGTGCGTCAGCGAGACGACGAGCGAGGGTGCCGCGGACGGCTGGATGTCGATGCGTGAGCCGTACGGCTGCCCGTTCAGCACGTAGTTCGAGATCCCGACGATCGTGCCGTCGACCGGTGCGTAGACGTCCGTTCCGGGCACGGCTCCCACGTCGAGAACGTCGGTCTCGCCCCCGCTCAGCTGGTAGTAGACGAAACCGCCGTGGCCGCCGCCGAAGATCTTGTGCGCGAGCCGCGAGAGCGCTCCTTCGTTTCCCTGGTGGCCGAGCGGGCTCAGGGGCAGCGCGCCTTCGGCGGAGGAGTGGTAGCCGATCGCCGTCACGCGGCTCTGCGCGATCGGAAGCTGGATCCGGAGGCCGCCGTGCAGGGCAACCGTGAGCGGCGTCGGCGGGCCCACAGGAAGCAGCCGGCCGGCCGGCCCGGGAAGCGCCTGGGACGCTTCGCGCGTCGCGCCTTGCCCGAACGCGGTCACGAGCAGCGTCCCGAGCAGCAGGCCGACGACGACCGTCAATGCGATCAGCCGCCGCGTTCGATGCGGCATCGATTGCGCGCGCGCGTGTCTGCGCACCGCGGGGACCTGGCGGGAGGGGGCCGGCATTCGCGGCAAGGTAACGAACCCTACTGGGTCTTTCAACCGGCCGCGGTGCTCACTTTGTGACAGGGGAATCGTCGATTGAGCCGGGATTTCCTCCCACAGCTCGTGACGGTCGAGAGCGAGGTTTCCCTCCTGGGCCCAATTCCAATCCCAGGCTGGAGGTCTGAGCCGTATTACGGCCGCTGTACGATCACTCGCATGCCCGCCCGGGCGGCGAAGATGGAGATCCCGCGCTGGATCCAGCTGGTCGGGCTGCCCATCCTTCTGCTCCTGATCTGGGTCGTGGCGGGCGCGGTTCGTCACGTCGTCTTCCTGTTCCTCGTCGCGCTGCTGATCGCGCTCCTGCTGAGCCCGCTCGTCGGCATCGTGCAGAGGGTCCGGATCCCCCGCGGCTTTGCAGTCGCGCTCGTGTACCTCGTGTTCGCGGTTGCGTTGATCGCCGCCATCGGGGCGCTCGGGACCGTCCTCGTCAGCGAGACGAAGACGGCCGCGAAACGGGTGGACTCCTACTTTACGGACGTGAGCGGACGAACCGGTCAGGTCGACGCCGACCGGGACGTCGACCGCTTGCAGTCGTGGCTCGACACCCACAATCTCGGCTCGATCCACGTTCGGAAGCGCGGTCACGACCTCGTGCGCGACATCCGCAAGCACGACGTCGGCAAGTACACGAACAAGGTCGTCGACTTCCTCGAGGGCGCGGCGATCTCAATCGGGAAGCTGCTCTTCAGCGCGGTCGTCGTCCTCGTGGTCTCCATCTACATGCTGCTCGACTTTCCGCGCCTCGCCCGCACGATCGATCGCCGCTTTCCACCGCATCCGGGATCGGACTCGCTCCTCATACGAATGGAGCGGTCGTTGACGAGCTACGTGAAGGGCCAGGCACTCGTGTCGCTGATCATCGGCACGAGCGCGGGCGTGGGACTGTGGGTGCTCGGAGTCGTCGGCGGCTTGCCGCATGGGCAGAAGTACGCACTCGTCTTCGGCGCGTGGGTCGCGATCACCGAGCTGATCCCGTATCTGGGTCCATGGCTGGGCGCGATCCCGCCGTTCCTGTACGCACTGGTCGTCCATCCCCTCTCCGCGCTCTGGGTGCTGCTGCTCTTCCTCGCCATTCACCAGGTCGAGGGACACATCGTCGTACCGAACGTAATGGGAAGCGCGTTGCGCCTGCATCCGCTGCTCGTCATCTTCGGCCTGCTCGCCGGTGGTGAGATCTACGGGCTGCCCGGCGCGCTCGTGGCGCTGCCGCTGCTGGCGGCCGGGCGCGCGATGTGGGAGTTCTTCGGGGAAAGAATCGAGCTCGAGCCGTGGAAGGAGGGCGGAGTCCCGCCCGTCGAGGTGGAGCTCGAGGAGGCGCCGCCTCCGGCCGCGAAGCGGCCTGTCCGCGTTAGCGGACCAGCGGAGGGGGCTCGGGGGAACCGGGAGGTTCCCCCGACGGACGCCGCAGCGGAAAGACAATGAGCTCAGGTGACCCGTTTTTGCGCGCGCGCGGCGTCGCGCGCCGCTTCGGGGCGCAGGTCGCGCTCGAGCCGACGGACGTCGACGTCCGGCAGGGCGAGACGCTCGCGTTGATCGGGCCCAACGGCGCCGGAAAATCGACGCTGCTGTCCCTGCTCTCCGGAGCGCTGGAGCCGAGTGAAGGAGCGGTGGAGCGTGTGGACGGCGTCCGGGTCGGCTGGGTTCCCCAGCATCCGGCGCTCTACGACCGTTTGACCGCACGTGAGAATCTCGAGCTCTTCGCCCGGCTCGAGGGCGAGTCCGAGCACGCCGGCGTGGCCGAGCGCCTGCTCGAGCGTTTCGACGTCCCCGCCGACCGGCCCGCGCATACGCTCTCCGTCGGAAATCGCCAGCGGCTCAACGTCGCGCTCGCCCTGCTCGGCGACCCGCGCGTGCTGCTCCTGGACGAGCCGACCGCGTCGCTCGATCCCGGCCAGCGCCGTCGGCTGTGGGAGACCGTGACCGCCCTCCGCGACGAGGGCGGGTCGGTCGTCTTCGCGACGCAGAATCTCGAAGAGCTCGATCTCTACGCCGACCGCGTCGCAGTCCTGCAGCGCGGGCAGCTCACGTTCGTCGGCCCGATTCGGGAGTACGACGAGCTGCACGCGGAGGAGGTCTTCTCGTGAGGCAGGTGACCCTGCTCCTGCGGAAGGACCTGCGCGTGCTCGCGCGCTCACCGCTGTTGCTCGCGGTGCTCATCGCCTATCCGCTGCTCGTCGCCGGGCTGGTCGGTCTGGTCGCCGGCTACGGCAGCTCCAAGCCGCGGGTGGCTCTCGTCGACGAGGATCAGCTCCCGCAGATCGTCACCGTCGGCGGGCATCGGTTCCGGATCCAGAATGCGATCGACGAGGTGAGCAAGAACGTGCACCTCGTCCGGATGGACGGCGGCGATGCGCGACGAGCGCTCGCGACGGGGCGGGTCGTCGCAACGCTCACCGTGCCGACGGGTTTCCTGGCCGATCTGAAGAGCGGCCTGCACTCGCCGAGCCTCGTGTACGAGACCACGCGGGGCGGAATCTCCTCGCGCGTGACGCAGCAGATTCAGGCGCTCGTCTACGCGCTCAATCGCCAGCTGCAGATCGCGTACGTGCAGACGGATCTCGGCTACGTCCGGCTGATCGTGCGCGGCGGCGACGCGGAGTTCGGCGGCCGTACGTACCACGTGCTCGGCCTCGCGCGGATGCAGGAGCTCCTCGACCGGCTGCCGCCGAGCCCGGAACGCGACCGCATCGGTGAGTTCGCACGCATCGCCGGCATCGCGCTCACGCAAACGGGCAGCCTGCTCGCGTCCACCGCGAACCCGATCGTGCTGGAGCGTGAACGTGAGGAGTCCCGCAGCTCGCTCCTGTCCGCGCAGGTCCAGGCGTACGCGCTGGCGTTGACGATCACGTTCCTCGCCCTCCTGCTTGCAGCAGGCGCGATCGCGGCCGAGCGCGACGAGAACGCGATCGGCCGGCTTGCGCGCGGGCTCGTCTCGCTCTGGGAGCTCGTGTGGGCGAAGGTGGCGCTCGCCGCGGTCGTCGCGGTTGCGCTCGGACTTGCGATCGCGGTCGTCTTCGGCGTGATCGTCGAGGCGGGCGGCGTCGTCGGCGGCGAGCCGTGGCAGCGCATCCCGCTGCTGGCCGTGGGCCTCGCGATCGCAGGAGCGGCGCTCGGAGCGCTCGGCACGCTGATCGGAGCCCTGGCGCGGGAGGCCCGTGCTGCGTCGCTCGTCGCGGTGCTCGTCGTCATGCCGATCGTCTTCCTCGGGCTCGTGCCGAGGGAGGTCGCCCCGCTGGCAGGCTGGTTGAGCGACGGGCTGCCGTTCTCGCACGCCGTGCGCTACTTCGCCTCGTCGCTGTACGACACGAGCCCGTGGCGCTCGGTCGCACGGGAACTCGCCTGGCTCGCGGGTCTTGGCGCCGTCTTCGGGGCGCTGGCGCGTGCCGCCACCCGACGGCTCCTTGCATGAGTCTAGGCTTCGGGTCGTGAGCGCTTTTCCCGTCACACGCCTCCGGCGCCTGCGGCGGACGAGCGGGCTGCGCAGCCTGGTGCGCGAGACGCGCCTCGATCTCGACGACTTCGTGATGCCCCTCTTCGTCGGACCCGAGCCACTCGCGAATCCCGATCTTCCCGGCCTCGCGCGCCATTCCGTGGAGACGCTCGGCGGGGAAGCGGACGAGCTCCTGCGTCTCGGCGTTCGCGGGGTGATCCTCTTCGGAATCCCCGAGGAGAAGGACGAAGAGGGATCGGGTGCGTACGACGACGACGGGATCGTGCAACAGGCGCTTCGCGCGCTCGACGGCAGCGGCCTCGTTCTGCTCACCGACGTCTGCCTGTGCGAGTACACGTCGCACGGCCACTGCGGCATCGTCCGCGACGGCGAGGTCGTCAACGACGAGACGCTCGAGCTGATCGCCCGCACCGCCGTCAGTCACGTCGACGCCGGCGTGGACGCGGTCTGTCCGAGCGACATGATGGACGGGCGCGTCGCCGCGATTCGCGAGGAGCTCCCGGACACGCCGATCGTCGCCTACTCCGCGAAGTACGCCTCCGCGTTCTACGGCCCCTTCCGGGAAGCCGCGGAGTCGGCGCCGTCGTTCGGCGATCGTCGCGGCTACCAGATGGATCCGGCGAACGTCCGCGAGGCGCTGCGTGAATGCGAGCAGGACGTGGCGGAGGGCGCCGACATCCTGATGATCAAGCCCGCCCTGCCGTATCTGGACGTCATCCGCGCTGCGCGAGAGCGATTCGACCTCCCGCTTGCGGCATACAACGTCTCCGGCGAGTACGCGATGGTCAAGGCTGCCGCAGCCAAGGGATTCCTGGACGAACGGCAGGCCGCGCTCGAGTCTCTCACGGCGATCAAGCGCGCCGGCGCCGACCTCGTCGTCTCGTACTGGACGAAGGACCTCGCCACCTGGCTCTGATATCCGCGAAAAATGCTGCGCATTTTCCGCGGGTGGGGTTTGTCCCTTCGCTTCGCTCGGGAGGATGAAGAAAGGCATGGATACCCGCGTCCTTCGGACGCGAAGTGAGTTGTTCCGCCGCGCACTCGAGCTCATACCCGGCGGCGTGAACTCACCCGTGCGCGCGATGCGCGCGGTCGGACTCGACGAGCCCTTCTTCGTCCGGCGCGCCGAGGGGGCGTACCTGGAGGACGTCGACGGGAACCGCTACCTCGACTGGGTGATGTCCTGGGGCCCGCTCGTGTTCGGCCATGCCGACGCCGTGACGGTCGAGGCCGTTCGGGATGCGGCGGAGCGCGGGACGAGCTTCGGCGCGCCGACCGAGGCCGAGGTCGAGCTTGCGGCGGAGATCGTGGACGCGGTGCCGTCGGTGGAGAAGGTCCGGCTCGTGTCGTCCGGGACGGAGGCGGCGATGAGCGCGGTGCGTCTCGCCCGCGCGTTCACCGCACGCGATCGCATCCTGAAGTTCGCGGGCTGCTACCACGGCCACGTCGACGCGCTGCTCGCGAGCGCGGGATCCGGCGTTGCGACGCTCGGACTCCCGTCCAGTCCGGGCGTGCCCACCGCGGTCACGAGTCACACGATCGTCTGCCCTTTCAACGACGTCGACGCAGCGGCGGCTGCGGTCGCGCAGTACGGCGAAGGCCTCGCCGCGATTCTCGTCGAGCCGGTCGCCGGCAACATGGGGGTCGTCCCGCCGGAGCGGGGATTCCTCGAGGCGCTCCGCCGGCTCTGCGACGCGTCGGGGGCACTGCTCGTCTTCGACGAGGTGATCACCGGCTTTCGGATCGCCCGCGGCGGGGCGCAGGAGCGCTTCGGTGTCACACCCGATCTCACGATCCTCGGAAAGATCGTCGGCGGCGGTCTGCCGCTCGCCGCGTTCGGCGGACGAGCAGACGTCATGGATCGCGTGGCGCCGAGCGGCAACGTCTACCAGGCGGGAACGCTGTCCGGAAATCCACTTGCAACCGCGGCAGGACTTGCGGTGCTTCGCCGCCTGCGCGACCCCGTTGTCTACGAGGAGCTCGAACAGCGCGGCGCGCGGCTCGAGCAGGGGCTCGCGGCGTCCGGACGCGTGCAGCGCGTCGGCGCGATGGCCACGCTGTTCATGACAGACCAGCCGGTCCGGGACTTCGACGACGCACAAGGCTGCGACACCGACCGCTACGGCGCGCTCTTCCGCCATCTGCTCGCACGCGGGATCTACGTCGCGCCGAGCCAGTTCGAGGCGATGTTCATCTCGCTCGCCCACGGCGACGAGGAAATCGATCGCACCGTCCAGGCCGTTGCAGAGTTCGACGACTGAGCTCTGGGACACGATCGCCGCGGAGGCCGGGCGGGAGAGCGAGCTCTGGACCAGCGCGTTGCGTTCACGCGACGAGCAGGAGCGCGAGCCGGTCTTCTCGACGCTCGGCGAAGAGCGGTACGCGCTCGGGATCGAGACGATCTACGAGGGCTACCTGCTCCATTACGGCCGGCCGCGCCTCTTCGCCCCGGAGGACGACGACACGGCTCTCCTCCTGGGTGATTACCTGTACGCGCACGGGCTCGTGCGTGTCGAGCAGGGCGGCAGCGTCGAAGCCGTCAACGACCTGGCCGAGCTGATTGCGCTCTGCGCATATCTCCGTGCGGAAGCGATCCCAGGCGACGGCGCCGTCTGGGCTGCGACGGCGTGCTCGCTCGGCCTCGGCCGCCTCGAAGAGGGGCGATCGTCGCTTCGGCTCGACAACGATCCGAGCCCCCTCGAGCGCGTGGCCCGTACGCACGCGGGAGACGCCCCAGTCGCCGCCGCGCTTGCGGCTCACGCCGTGAGACTGCGGTAGAGTCGCGCCGATGCTCGCCGCGCTGCAGGTGTTTCTCGCCGTCGAGGATGCCGCCACCGAGGGCAAGAAGGTCATCACCGGCATGCTCATCGTCGGCCTGATCTTCATCAGCGTGATCGCGCTCGGCGAGACCATGCAGTGGCTGCGACACCGGCGCCGCTAGCACTAGACCAGGCCGAGCCGGGCTCCGTAGGCGAACGGATGCTCGAACGCGTCGAGCGCGTCGCGCCCTGCAACCTCCAGCTCGAACGCCTCGTCGCCGCGCGTGTCCTCAACTCGGACGTTCACGCGATCGAGACCCGGACGCCAGAACAGCCAGACCTGGAGGCCGTCGCTCTCGCGGTATGAGAGTTCCTTCGTCATGGGCCAAGCTTGGCCCGAGCCTCTAAACAGCCACTAATCTGGCGCCCGGGCCTAGACTGACCTCGATGGCGCCCCCCGCCGACCTGCGCGCGTGGATCGCGCTCCTCGAGCGCGAAGACGAGCTCACTCGCATCTCGGCCGAGGTCGATCCGGAGCTCGAGATCACGGAGATCAACGACCGCACGGTCAAGGCCGGCGGGCCCGCGCTGCTGTTCGAGAACGTCAAGGGCTCCGAACGCCCACTGCTGATCAACCAGTTCGGCACCGAGCGGCGCATGTGCCTGGCGTTCGACGCGCCCTCGCTCGACGCGGTCGCCTCGAAGCTGAGCGACGTCCTCGAGATGCAGCCGCCTCAAGGGCTGATCGACAAGGTCAAGGGGTTGCAGAAGCTGAAGTCGATCGCGGACTCACGACCGAAGACCGTCAGGCGCGCTCCTTGCCAGGACATCGTCCTCGAAGGCGACGACGCGAGCCTCGACCTGCTGCCGATCCAGAAGTGCTGGCCGCAAGATGCCGCACCGTTCATCACGCTGCCGGCCGTGATCACTCACGACCCGGGCACGGGGACACGCAACCTCGGCATGTACCGCATGCAGAAGCTCGGCCCTCGCGCGACCGCGATGCACTGGCAGATCCACAAGGACGGCCGTGCCGACTACCTCGCCACCGACGGGAAGATCGAGGTCGCCGTCGCGCTCGGTACCGATCCCGTCACCACCTACACGGCCTCCGCGCCGCTGCCGAAGCACATCGACGAGCTGATGCTCGCCGGCTTCCTCCGCGGCGAGCCCGTCGAGCTCGTCCGCGCAAAGACCGTCGACCTCGACGTGCCCGCAAACGCGGAGATCGTGCTCGAGGGCTACATCGACAAAGACGAGCTCACCGACGAAGGACCGTTCGGCGACCACACCGGCTACTACACGCCGGCGGAGCCGTTTCCCGTCTTCAGGCTGACCGCGATCACGATGCGGCGCGACGCGATCTATCCCTCCATCGTGGTCGGCAAGCCGCCGCAGGAGGACGCCTGGCTCGGCAAGGCGACGGAACGTATCTTCCTCCCTGCGATCCGGATGACCGTCCCCGAGATCGTCGACTACGACCTGCCGATCGCGGGCGCGTTCCACAACTGCTGCATCGTCTCGATCCGCAAAGCGTTCCCCGGCCATGCCCAGAAGGTCATGCACGCGATCTGGGGCCTCGGGATGCTCAGCCTGACGAAGGCGATCGTGGTCGTCGACGAGTGGGTGGACGTGCACGACTACGCAGAGGTGCTGTTCCGCGTCGGCGCGAACGTCGATCCGCAGCGCGACGTCCTCATCACCGAAGGCCCGCTCGACCATCTCGACCATGCGCCGACCCGCCAGTTCTACGGCGGGAAGATCGGCATCGACGCGACGCACAAGGGCCCCCAGGAGGGAACCCGCGAGTGGCCGCCGGAGATCGAGATGAAGCCGGAGGTGAAGGCGCTGGTCGACCGCCGCTGGGATCAGTACGGCATCCCGCTCGACGGCGCTGCAGGAAACGGCCGAATCAGTCAGAGTTCCCGCCCGTTGCGCCGTTTGTTACGTCGTTGACACGCCGAACAACGCGGGGGTTGAATCCACTGGTGGTGACCCACATGGGGGAGGCTCGGTGATGGAGCCCCAGCACGGGGACCGACCGCATCTTCCGGGTCCGTCGCTGTACCCGATCGGGTTCGCGGCCGGCGTCGCCTGCATCCTCGTCGGGCTGATCGTCAATCCGCGCGTCGTCGCACCAATCGGCGCGGTCATCGCGGTGATGTTCGGCTTTCTCTGGGCGCGCGAGGCGACTATGGAGTACCGCGAGGTGCCGCAGCCGATCGAGCCGGAGCGGCGCGAGGTGCCGCCGACCGCCGAGGCGCCTCCGATACCGGCCGACCGGGGCGAGGCCGCGCTAGCGGAGCCCGAGCCCGGCGAGCGTTTTCCGCGCAGCCGGTTCCTCGAAGGGGCGACGCTTGGGCTCGGCGGGCTGATCGGCGGTCTCGTCACAGTTCCCGCGATCGGCCTGATGGTGGCGCCTGCGTACGTGAAGCAGGGCTACCCCGACGTCGATCTCGGACCGTTGGAGAACTTCGCCGAGGGCAAGTGGCTCGTGACGACGTTCTTCCTGCATCCGGAGGCGGGCGAGGTCTCGCGCAGAACGGCCTACATCCGGAACAACGGTCTGCTCGGGGACAAGCCGAGCTTCACGATCATCTCCAACCGCTGCGCGCACCTCGGCTGTCCCGTGCAGCCGAACGGCCCCGTCCAGGACGACCAGAAGAAGGTCGTCAAGGGCGAAGGCGGCGAGCGCGTCACGCTGATCCCCACCATCCCCGCCGGCGGCTTCGGCTGCCCCTGCCACGGAGGTCAGTACGACCCCGAGGGCAACCGCACCGCCGGGCCCCCGGTGCGCGCGCTCGACCGCTACGACTACGAGATCCGCAACGGCCACCTCATCCTCGGCAACCCCTACAGCGTCTCGAAGGTGAACGGTGGGGGGAAGAACGCGCGGATCCACAAGTACAAGCTCGCGGGTCCCGGCCAGCACGTCGACGGCTGGGAGCAGATCCTCTACCCCCTGCAGCCTCCGCACTAGTGGCCACGACCGCCCGCCGCCGCAAGTCCGCGCGTCGCCAGAGGATGGAGGCGGCGATCAACTACCCGATCGACTGGCTCGAAGAGCGCTCCGGCCTGATCGGCGGGCTGCGCTATTTCCTCTTCCGCAAGGTTCCGGCCGACACGAACTGGATGCAGACCCTCGGCTCGGCGACGCTGACCGCATTTCTCGTGCAGACGCTGACCGGGGTGATCCTCGCCATGTACTACAAGCCGGACCCGAACAGCGCGTATCAGTCGATCGACCACATCACGAACGACATCACGCTCGGCTGGCTCGTCCGCGGCATGCACAAGTGGGGGGCGAGCGTCTTCATCATCCTGCTCTTCTTCCACATGGCCCGCGTGTTCCTGTTCGGCGCCTACAAGTATCCGCGTGAGCTGAACTGGATCGTCGGCGTGCTGCTGCTGACCTTCGGGATGCTCGAGGGCTTCACGGGCTACCTGCTGCCGTGGGACCAGACCGCGTACTGGGCGACCGTCGTCGGCATCAACCTGAACGGCACCGTGCCCATCCTCGGGCCCTACCTCGCCGACTTCTTACGGGGAGGCGCGGAGATCGGCGGCGACACGCTCGCCCGCTTCTACTCGCTGCACATGTTGCTGCTTCCGGGCGCGATCTTTGCGCTGATCGGGCTGCACCTCTATCTCGTCATCCGGCTCGGCGTCAGCTCTCCGCCGTGGTCGCGCGAGGCCGCAGGTGCAGAGTGGGTGGAACGCGAGGTCTCGACGGACGGGCGGCGCGGCCTGACGCAACCCACCGCTCGCCGTAACTGGCGGCGCAACGGCGAGGAGTTGTAATGGCCTCCATCGACGAACGGCGCGCCGAGTTCCAGCTCTACAAGGAAGACGTCAAGAAGCGCGGGAAGCCCTTCCACCCATACGCGATGTTCCACGACACGGTCATGAGCCTCGTCGTCGTGACGGTGATCATCGGACTGGCCTGCGTCTGGTACTTCACGTCCAGCGCCGATCCGAAGACGTGCGGGAGTGGCGACTCCTGCCTGCTCGGGCCCCGCTACTCGGAGCCGGCCGATCCAGGCACGACGAACTTCGTCCCCCGGCCGGACTGGTACTTCTACTTCCTCTTCTATCTGCTGCGGATCTTCAAGTGGCCGGATTCGGTGATCCTCGGCACGATCGGGATCCCGACGATCCTGCTGATCATCCTGTTCCTGCTGCCGTTCGTGGACGTCCGCCGCGAGCGCCGGCTGCTGCGCCGCCCGGTCGCGGTCGTCGCAGCCGTGCTGGTCGTGCTCTCGATGGGTGTGCTCACGTACAAGGGCGCGGTTGCGAAGGAGGCGCTTGCAAGCGAGGTCGTGCAGGCGGTGCCGAGCTGGGCTGCACGCGAGGGCTTCCAGGACAACGCCGATGCAGTCGCCGGCGCGAAGATCTTCGCCAGCTCCGGTTGCACGGCCTGTCACACGTACCTCGGCACGGGAACCTCGAACCTGGGAGCGCCCGACCTGTCGGCGATCGGCAAGGGAGGGCGAGGCGTGCAGGGCTTCGCCAAGTACGTCGCCGATCCGTCGAGCTTCGGCAACCCCGTCATGCCGAAGTTCGCGGCGCTCGGGGAGGCCAAGCTGAAACAGGTCGGCGAGTTCATGAACGCCTCCAAGGGCCCGAAATAGGAGCCGTGTCGGCTCCGTTCAGCGCCGCTTTCCTGCTCCTCGCCGCGGTCGCTCTCGTCGGCTGCGGGGACGGGGAGTCGGGGCGCGAGGTCGCGAAGGAGTCGCTCGAGTCGGAGCTCGACGCTGCCGTCCCACACTGGATCCAGCGCGAACATTGCCCGCCCGCCGCCGTTCCCGGCGCCCACGTTTTCGCGCGGTCAGGCTGCGCCGCGTGCCACACGTACCTCGGCAGCGGCAGCTCCAATCTCGGCGCGAGAGACCTGTCGGCGGTCGGGCGCCGCCACGACGAAGAGTTCTTCGAGCGATACGTCGCCGATCCGAGCCTCTTCGGTGACGACGTGATGCCGAAGTTCCGAGCGCTCGGCAAGACGAGGCTGCATCAGCTCGCCGTCTTCCTCTCGGCGTCGAAGGGGGAGCGCTGATGCGCGTCTTCCTCGGAATAACGGGCGCCTCGGGCGCGCCGTACGCGGCCCGGCTCGTCGAGGTCCTCGCCGCCGCCGACGTCGAGCTGGGGATCTGCGCCTCGACTGCCGGGATCGAGGTGCTGGCGACCGAGCTCTACGGCAACGCGCGGCTCTCGCGCGACGAGACGCTTGCACGCCTGCTCGAGCACGCATCGGGCGGCAACGTCACGGTCTACGAGCCGAACGACTGGAAGGCCCCCTACGCGAGCGGCTCCGCGAAGGTCGACGCGTACGTGATCTGCCCCTGCTCGATGGGCACGCTCGGGACGATCGCGTCGGGTGCGATGTCCAACCTCATCCAGCGCGCGGCCTCGGTCGCGCTCAAAGAGGAGCGCAAGCTCGTGCTGATGCCGCGCGAGACGCCGCTGTCCCTCATCCACCTGCGCAACATGCTCGCCGTAAAGGAGGCCGGTGCCACGGTGCTGTTCCTCGCGCCGGGCTTCTACCACGGTGCGGAGACCGTCGACGACCTCGTGAACTTCATCGTCAGTCGCGCGCTCGACCAGCTCGGGCTCGACGTGGAGTTGGTCAAGCGGTGGGGCGGCGAATGAGCGTCGCGTCGGGTCGTCTACCTGCCGAGGGCGTGCGCGCGATGTTCGACCGCATCGCCCCCGTCTACGACGCGATGAACCGGACGATGACCGCGGGCCTCGACCGCCGCTGGCGGCGTCTCACCGCGGAGGCCGTCGTCCGGCCGGGCGCTTCCGTCCTCGATGCCTGCTGCGGCACGGGCGACCTCGCCGTCGCCTGCGCGCGCGCCGGAGCACGCGTGACCGGTCTCGACTTCTCGGAGCCGATGCTCGAGCGAGCGCGCCGCAAGGCGCCCGAGCTGGAGTGGGTGCGGGGTGACCTGCTCGAGCTTCCGTTCGCGGATGGACGCTTCGACGCGGCGACGGTGGGCTTCGGCGTCCGCAACGTGGAGGACCTCGACCGCGCACTGCGGGAGTTGCGCCGGGTTCTGCGCGCCGGCGGCCGCCTCGCCATCCTGGAGATCACCCGCCCGCGCGGGGTTCTTGCTCCCTTCTACAAGTTCTGGTTCGACGGCGTCGTACCGCTGCTCGGGAAGCTGCTGCCGGGCGGGTCTGCGTACACGTACCTCCCCGCGAGCGTGCGCCGCTTTCCGGGACCGGAGGACCTCGCGGCGCGGATCGCTGCGGCCGGATTCGCCGACGTCCGCGTGCGGCTCTTCGCCGGCGGGATCGTCGCCCTGCACACGGCGAGCGCAAAGTGACCGCACTGGCCGAGATCCACGCCGCGCCCGGGCTCGACGCGTACCTGGCCGAGCTCGAGGAGCGGCTCGAGCAGGCTGTCGCGAAGTACGAGGGCGTCGCCTCTGACGTCGGCGCGGAGGCGCTCGCCGCCGGAGGGAAGCGGCTGCGGCCGCTGCTGGTCTACCTGTCGACGCCGCCTGCCGCCGAGCCGCCGGTGGTCGCCGGGGTCGCCGTCGAGCTCGTCCACCTGGCGACCTTGATGCACGACGACCTGATCGACGGTGCGCGGCTTCGCCGCGGGCACGCCTCGGCCTGGTCGGCGCACGGTCCAGGGGCCGCGCGCGCGGCCGGTGACTACCTGTTTGCGAGGGCGTTCGCCGAGCTCTCGGCCACCGGAGACGCGCGCGCCGTCGCGATCCTCGCCAACGCAACGCTCTGTCTCGCCCGCGGCGAAGCGATGCAGCGGCGGCAGCGCTTCGATCCCGACACGACCGTCGAGGCGTACCTCGAGCGCTGCACGCTCAAGACGGGGAAGCTGTTCGAAGCTGCGTGTCGCCTCGCCGGCGGCCCCGGAGCATTCGGGCTCGCGCTCGGAGTGGCGTTCCAGATCACGGACGACATCCTCGACTGCTCGGGCGTGACGATCGAGACGGGGAAGATCGCGGGCACCGACCTGCGCGAAGGGACGCCGACGCTGCCGCTGTTGCTCGCGTCGCAGCGGGACGAGGCGGTACGCGCCGCTCTTGCCGGTGGAGCGCAGCTCGAGGGCGCGCTGCTTCGTGTCGCCTCCACGGGCGCGATCGAGGAGAGCCGCGAGGTCGCCTTGGCGTACGCCCGAAACGCGCGCGCGTGCCTGAACGGCGAGCTCCACCGCGAAGAGCTCGAGTCGCTGACCTACGCCGTCGTCGACAGGGAGAGATAGGTGGCGCTGCTAGAGCGCACCGACACGCTCGCGCCGATCCGCGACAAGATCGAGGCCGGGGAGCGGCTCGACTTCGAAGACGGCGTCACGCTGATGGAGTCCGACGATCTCCTCGGGCTCGGCGAGCTCGCCGATCTCGCGCGGCGTCTACGCGGCGGCGACGATCGCGTCTACTTCGTCCAGAACCTCTATCTGAACCAGACGAACGTCTGCCGTGTGAAGTGCAAGTTCTGCGCCTTCGCGGTCACGCGGAAGCAGCCGGATGCGTACACCTACACGGGGGAGGAGCTCGTCGAGGATGCGCTGCGCCAGCACGAGCTGACGGGGTTCACCGAGATCCACATGGTCGGCGGTGAGAGCCCGCACGTCGATTTCGACTACTACGTCGACATCGTCCGGTCGCTGCACGAGGCGCTTCCCGACGTCCACCTCAAGCTCTTCACGGCCAGCGAGATCCATCACATGACCACCCTGTCGGGTCTGACGCACGAGGAGGTGCTGCGCACCCTGCGCGATGCTGGCCTCGGATCCCTGCCCGGCGGTGGCGCGGAGGTGTTCGCCGACCGCGTGCGGCGGCTGGTTGCGCCGGGGAAGGAACATCCGGACTTCTGGTTCCACACGCACGACACCGCGCATAAGCTCGGCATCCCGACCCATTGCACGATGCTCTACGGGCACGTCGAGACGTACGAGGAGCGGGTCGACCATCTGCTGCGCCTGCGGGAGCAGCAGGACAAGACCGGGGGCTTCCTCGCCTTCATTCCGCTCGCGTTCCATCCCGATAACACGGTCTTCGAGCGCCGCGGCTGGAAGCACACGACGGGCTCGGACGATCTGAAGCTCATCGCGGTGTCGCGGCTGCTGCTCGACAACATCCCGAACGTCAAGGCGTACTGGATCATGATGGGCTTGCCGCTCGCGCAGGTCGCATTGCACTTCGGCGCGAACGACGTGCAGGGCACGGTCGTGCGGGAGGAGATCTTCCACGCGGCCGGTGCGCGCACCGCGACGGAGCAGAAGATCCCCGAGCTCGTGCGCTTCATCACAGCTGCAGGCCGCATTCCTACTCAGCGCGACACGCTCTACAACGAACTGCGGCGGTGGCC
>DASWEF010000072.1:0-3043 GCA_036394855.1 Gaiellaceae bacterium
GAGCAACGCTCGTAGTCGCCGATCTTGCCGGCGCCGGCCTCGAACAACGCTTCGCGCACGGCGTCGAGCGCCTGGCGCGGAACGAAGACGACGAGTTTGCGGTTCAGCTTGCGGTGTCGATTTGCGCCTTCTGCAGCTTGCCGCTGTAGTCGACGTAGATGGACTTCCACTCGGTGAAGACGTCGAGAGCTGCCTGCCCCGCCTCGCGGTGGCCGTTCCCCGTGTCCTTGGTACCGCCGAAGGGGAGGTGCACCTCCGCGCCGATCGTCCCGGCGTTGATGTACGTGATCCCGGCCTGGAGGTCGCGCATCGCACGAAACGCCTTGTTGACGTCGCGGGTGAAGATCGAGGACGAGAGACCGAACTTGATTCCGTTCGAGACGCGGATCGCGTCGTCGACGTCGCGCACGCGGATGAGAGCTGTGGTCGGCCCGAAGATCTCCTCCTGCGCGATCCGCATCTGCGGGTCGACGTCGCCGAAGATAGTCGGCCGGTAGAAGAAGCCGTGCTCGAACCCGTTGCCGGTCGCGACCTCGCCGCCGGTGAGGAGCTTCGCCCCTTCGCCCTTCCCGATCTCCGTGTACGAGTGGATCTTCTCGAGCGCCGCCTTGTTGATGACGGGACCGACGTCGGTGTCGTCCTCCCAGCCGGCACCGAGGCGGAGCCGCTCCGCCGCGGCAACCAACTTCAACTGCAATTGCTCGTACACCCTCTCCTGCACGATCACGCGGGACGCGGCGGTGCAGCGCTGACCCGAGGTACCGAACGCCGACCAGACGATCCCGTCCACCGCGAGCTCGAGGTCGGCGTCGTCGAGCACGATGATCGCGTTCTTGCCGCCGAGCTCGAGGTGCACGTGCTTGAGGCAGTCGGCGGCGTTGCGCATCACCTCGACGCCGGTCTCGCGCGAGCCCGTGAGCGTGATGACCGGAACGTCGGGATGACGCACGAGCCGATCTCCAACGGCGCCGCCACCGCCGTGCACGATGTTGATCACACCCTTCGGCAGGCCCGCCTCGGCCAGCAGCTCGACGAAGCGCTCTCCGAGGAGCGGCGTGTCGGTCGCGGGCTTGAACACGATCGTGTTCCCGCAGACGAGCGCCGGCGTGATCTTCCACGACGGGATCGCGATCGGGAAGTTCCACGGCGTAATCACGCCCACGACGCCGATCGGCATGCGCACGCTCATGTTGAACTTGTCGCGGAGCTCCGACGGGGTCGTCTGCCCGAAGAGACGACGCCCTTCACCGGCCATGTAGAGGCTCATGTCGATCGCTTCCTGGACGTCGCCGCCGGCCTCCGCCTTCACCTTCCCCATCTCCCGTGTCATCAGGTCGGTGAGGTCGTCCTTCTCCTCCATCAGCAGGTTGGCGAAGCGGTAGAGGATCTCGCCGCGCTTCGGGGCGGGAACGAGGCGCCACTCCTCGAAGGCGGACTTGGCCGCCTCGACCGCGCTGTCGACGTCTTCCGCAGAGGAGCGCGGAAAGACCCCGATCGTGTCGCCGCTCGCGGGGTTCACGCTCTCGAAAGTCTCGCCCGAGGCGGCGTCCACCCACTCGCCGCCGATGTAGTTCTGGAAAGTTTTCGTCCGCGTCAGTGCCACGCGGCGCAGTCTAGTCGGAGGGCGCTTCCGTCTCGGGGAAGGTGCCCGGGATGCGCGGGCGCCGGCGATCCCGGATCTTGCGGTGCTCGTGGGCGCCGTCCCCCCCACCCTTGCGGTTGCGGCGATCCGGCCCCTTGCGCCGGTCGATGATCACGGTCACGTTCGGGTTGTCCTTGTAGTACTCGACCATCTTGTCGTACAGCTCGTCGGCGAGCTCGGGCGGGATCACGCAATAGATCACGCTCTGATTGTATGAGTGACAGGCGCCAGCGCTAGAGCGGTGAGATTTCCGGCACGAGGCGCCCGTCCTGCTCGATGCGTGCGTTCCAGCGCTGGTAGCCCGGATCGAGTTCGCCGAGCTCGTGTCCGCGCTCGGCGAGCCGGACCGGCTGCGCCGAGTCGGGTGTGACGCGGTACTGGTACCAGGAGATGTCCCAGGCAACGGTGACGACGAGCTCGCCGCTCACGCCGGAGAGCGGGACGATGCTCGCGCGCGGCTCTCCGAGACTCTTCGCGATCCCGCCGACGGTGCGGCGGTAGTCGCTCGCGTTGAAGATGTCGGACGCCTCGACCATCTGCTGTTCCGGAACCGACAGGCGACGGAGGATCGGCTCGGCGACCACCGGATCGTCGGGCGGCTGGCGGCGAGGATCGAACAGCGACGCGAGCCCGCGCCTGCGGCGCCGTCGCTGGTTCGGAACGGTCGGCGACGTCGGGCTGCCTTCCTTGACCCAGCCGTGCTCGATAGCGATGTCCTGGCAGAGCGGGCAGACGTCGACGAACTCATCGCCGTCCGGCGAGAAGCGGAGCGCGCGTTCTCCCGTGAGCAGCGTGCGCTCGCAGACGGCGCAGATGTGTTTCACCGGTTGGCGGGCGAGTTGGCGCATGGAGAAGGACCCTAGCCCACGTTCGGTGCGCCGCGACTGCTAAGGTCGTACACATGTGTGTTTTACATATAGGAGGTCGATGAGGCCCCGCGGCGGCCGCGGCGCGCGTTGCCGGCGGATGGTTCGGCCCGGCCACTGGGGCGTGCACGCCCGCGTCGAGCGATTCAGCGAGCCGGCGCTGCTCCTGCTGCTCCGTGAGCGCGCGACCCACGGCTACGAGCTGCTCGAGGCGCTTCCCAGCCTGACGGGCGAGGCACGCGTGGACATGGGAAACCTCTACCGCGTCCTGCGTGCACTGGAGGAGGACGGCCTCGTCACCTCGCGCTGGGAGGCAGGAGCGCCGGGGCCCGCCAAGCGCACCTACGAGCTGACGGCCGAGGGGAAGCGGCTGCTCGACGAGTGGGCGTCCGCCCTCCGCCGCTCACGCGAACGGATCGACACCTTTCTCGATCGCTACGAAGGGAGGTGACCATGCACCACGGACGCAGACGACATCACCGCGGCTTCGGCCGTCGCTGGTACGAGCGCGGCAACGTGCTCGAGCGGCTCGAGA
>DASWEF010000073.1:0-9957 GCA_036394855.1 Gaiellaceae bacterium
AGGTCGGGCACCGGCTCATTCCACGGCGCGTTGAGGGCGCCGGGAATCCGCCCCGGGACCTTGTCGATCGGGTTCGGCTCGCCGCGCCAGCGCGCCGGGACGCGAGCGTCGACGACGACGAGCTCGCCGCGGCGCCGCTCCAGCTCGTCCGCCTCGATCGTGTCGTCGTCGCGCGGCCGCGGCACGAACCGCGCTGCCTCGAGCTCCTCGTCCCCATGGGTCAGCGGTCCACGCCACGCGCCGAAGCCGATCACGGCGCAGTCGTCGTGCCCGAAGTGTCGCAGGAGCCACCAGAGCCGCTCGGCGCCGCCCATGTCCCCATAGGCGACGACGAAGACGCCGCTACCGATCCCTGCACGACCCGCAGCGCGCGCGAATTGTTCGGGCTCGGGCAGCGGATGCCTGCCTCGGGTCCCGGGTGGCGCCGACAAGTCCCGATCGACATCGAGGAAGCTCGCGCCGGGAATGTGTCCCGCGCGATAGAGCTCTCGCCCGCGCGCGGGCTTCCCGAGCTCCCAGCGACAGTCGACGAACTGGTAGCGCAGACCTACCAGTTGCCGCCGGTCGACGGCGGCAGCGGAACGGACGTCGGATGGATCACGTAGACGATCCCGCCCGTTGCGCTCATCCAGGCGTCCTCGAACTGCGCGCGGTCGTAGACGTGACGCACGGTCGCATCGTCGGGGGACGCAGGATCGTTGACGATCGGATTTCCGCCGGCGGTGAAGCCGGCGATCACCATCAGGTGCCCATTCGTGCTCTTGAAGAAGAAACCGTCGAGCTTGCCCGAATTGAACGCGATCGAGGTGACGAGCGGGATGCCCGCCTTGATGAACTGCTCCGCCTCCGCGAGGGAGTGCAGCTGCGTCACCTCGCTCTCGAGCCCGAAGTGCGAGGCGTAGGCGGTGTTGAAGGGCCAGTTGCCGGCGCCGTCGTAGTGGTAGTCGAAGACGTAGCGCGCGGCGTAGTCCACCCACGGGTCCTGCTGCGCCGGGTAGTCGTCGAGGACGTAGGCGTAATCCGAAGCCGACGGCCCCTTGTCCCAGTACGCGACGACCATCGCGGTGGAGGTCGGGCTGCACCACGCCTCCCCGCCGTTGTCGAACTCCGGATACTCGCCGAGATGGGTCTCCTGCGAGTACGCGGGGACGGGGAGCTCGACGGCGCTCGACATCGTCGTCGCGCTCGGCGCGTACGGCTTGATCGTGACGGGATTGGAGACGACGGCGCCGATGCGGGTCACGCGCGGCGTCGCAGTCGTACCGACCGCGCGATCGAGCGTGAGCCGCAACTGGTACGACGACATCGGGTTCTTCGGGACGAAGGTGTCGATCGCGATGTAGCCGTCCTTGTCGCCCTGGCCGCCGACCGACGTGCGGTGGATGTCACCGTCGCCGTACGCCCAGCGCCCCATCACGTACCACTTGGTCACATGGCCGTCGCCGGCGGCGGTCGCGTGCATCTCGACCTGGATCCACGTGCCCGCCGGCGTGTCGGCGTTCCACGAGGAGACGAGCTCCATGAAGCCGAAGCCGGCGGGCTGCCACGGTGACGTCCACGTGCCGGTGAGGTAGTCGCGTGGCGGAAAACCGAACGGATCGGCGTAGGTCACGGTCGTCAGCCCGCTCTTCGCGAGCACCAAGCCGCCGCCCCGGTCGACCTGCGTGCCGCTCGTCGTGCCCGAGCTCAGCGCGAAGGCGTGGAACGAGACGGGATACGCCTGCCTCTCCGCCGCCGCTGCCGGTCCGACCAGCGCAAAGAGCGCGAGCGCACAGACGGCGAGTGTGCCTCGGATCACCGGGCGATCGTACGACCGCGGTCCTCCCGGGTCAAATCCCTTGCATACCGTCCGGCCGGTCGAATAGTCTCCGCAGCTTCATGACGCGCGAGCACGCCGAGCGGAACTTTCTCACCTCGCTCCTTACGCTGCGCGTCCTTACGCGCTAGCCGGCGTTTCGCTCCTCCGCCGACGCCGGCTAGGTCGCAACAGCAGGCGGAGAATCCACACTCGAACAAGGGCGCACCGGGTGCAGCCGCCAATCGACATCACGCGCCGCGAGCGCGACGCCTGCGGCATCGGCTTTCTCGCCGACGCGACCGGCCGTGCCTCGCGCGCGATCGTCGACGGCGTTCTCGAAGGGCTGGGGCGCATGCGGCACCGCGGTGCGGTTGCCGCCGACCGACGGACGGGCGACGGCGCAGGCGTTCTGCTACCGATTCCGCGCCTGCTCGTGCCCGCGCCCTGGTGCGGCCTGGCGATGGTGTTCCTGAGCGACGACGCCGCGCGGGGCGCCGTCGAAGAGGCCTGCGTTGCCCAGGGGATCGGCCTCGGCGGCTGGCGAGAGGTTCCCGTCGAGCCGGCGGCGCTCGGCGAAGAGGCACGGGCGAGCATGCCTCGGATCGAACAGCTCGTCCTCCTCCAGCCGCTGGGGACGTCGCTCGACGAGGCGGAGGGGCGCGCCTACCGGGCCCGGAGACAAGCCGAACGCGCGACGGGCGTCTACGTGGCGTCGCTCTCGTTCCGCACGGTCACCTACAAGGCGCTGTGCGCAGCCGACCAGCTGGCGGCGTTCTATCCCGACCTGGCCGATGCCGCGGTCACGGCGGCATTCGCGATCTTCCACCAGCGCTTCTCGACGAACACGACACCGTCGTGGGAGCGGGCCCAGCCGTTCCGCCTCCTCTGCCACAACGGCGAGATCAACACGATCGAGGGCAACGTCAACTGGATGCGCGCCCGCGGCCTGGGCGCGCACATCGATACCGCCGGGTCGGACTCGTCCATGCTCGACAACGCGCTCGAGCTGCTCGTGCGCGGCGGGCGCGACGTCCGGCAGGCGGTGGCGATGCTGCTGCCGGAAGCGTGGCAGGGCAATCCCGAGCTGGACGAGCACCTCCGGACCTTCTACCGCTACCACTCCACGCTTCTCGAGCCGTGGGACGGCCCAGCCGGGGTCGTCTTCACAGACGGGCGGGTCGTCGGAGCAGCCCTCGACCGCAACGGCCTGCGCCCCTTGCGCTACGCGGTCGTCGACGACCGGCTCGTCGCATGCGCCTCGGAGGCGGGCGCTCTCCCTCTCCCCGGGGGCGCCCGCGTCCGGCGCGGCCGGCTCGGGCCCGGCGAGATGCTCCTCGTCGATCCGAGCGGGCTCGGCATCGAGGAGAACACCGCGGTCAAGGCGCGGCTGGCGCGGAGGCGGCCGTATGCGCGCTGGGTGCGGGGAAGCGTCCGCCGCTTCGACACAGGCGTGCCGGTCGAACCGCCGACGGAAAGCCTCGCCGCCCGGCAGGTCGCGGGCGGCTTCACGCGTGAGGACATCTCCCTCCTCCTCCGTCCGTCGGCGGCGACCGGTCACGAGCCCACGCTGTCGATGGGGGACGACACGGCGCTGCCACCGCTCGCCGGTCGGGCGCGTCCGGTCACGTCGTATCTGCGTCAGCGCTTCGCGCAGGTGACGAACCCGCCGATCGACCACCTGCGCGAGCGCTCCGTCATGACTCTCCGGACACTGCTCGGCACGTCCGCGCCGCTGCTCGGCGAGCATCCGCGCGCCGCGGACCTCCTCGAGCTGGAGAGCTTCTTCCTCTTTCCCTCAGCACTGGCGGAGCTCGAGGAGCGTGGAGCCGTGCTCGATGCGACGTTCGAAGAGCACGAAGGGCTTCGCCGCGCCTGCTCTCGCCTTGCGGGAGAAGCCCTGGCGGCCACACGGGACGGAGGAGACGTCTTGGTCGTCACCGATGGCGCGGACCGGTCGTCCATCCCCGCCGTCCTCGCTGTCGGCGCCGTGCACGGCGCCCTCGTCGAGGCCGGACTTCGAACGCGCACCTCGCTCGTGGCGGTGACTGACGATCCACGCGAGTCGCACGACTTTGCCTGCCTGCTCGGCTACGGCGCGGATGCGGTCTGTCCACGCCTCGCCCTGGAGACGGTCGCGGCGCTCGCCGCGGAGGACAAGCTCGGCGGCGACCGTCCATCCCCGGCCGAAGCGCAGCTCCGCTTCCGCGAGTCCGTCGAGGACGGCGTCCTCAAGATCATGACCAAGATGGGCATCGCGGACATCGCGTCCTATCGCGGCGCACAGCTGTTCGAGGCGCTCGGCTTGGCGCGCGACGTCGTCGACGCGTGCCTCCGGGGCACCCCGTCCGCGGCCGGCGGCGTCGGCTTCGCCGAGCTCGAGCGCGAGCTCCTCGCGCGGCGGGCCGGGCCGCCACAGCTGGAGAATCCCGGCTACGTCAAGTTCCGAAAGGGCGGCGAGCCGCACGCGACCAACCCGGCCGTGGTGGACGCGCTTCAGCAGGCGGCGCACGCGCTCCGCCGCGGGGACTACGACCGTTTCGCGGCGCTCGTCAACGAGCGGGCGCCGCTGGAGTTGCGTGACCTGCTCGAGCTCGCGCCGGTCGAGGAACCCCTTCCGCTCGACGAGGTCGAGCCGGTGGAGACGATCGTCCGGCGCTTCTCGAGCGGTGCGATGTCGCACGGCTCGCTCTCCGCCGAGGCCCACGAGACGGTCGCGATCGCCTTCAACCGCCTCGGCGCGCGCTCGAACTGTGGTGAGGGCGGCGAGGATCCGGAGCGCTTCCGCACGGAGCGGAACTCGCGCATCAAGCAAGTCGCCTCGGCACGCTTCGGCGTCACTCCCGAATACCTCGCGTACGCAGACGAGCTCCAGATCAAGATCGCGCAGGGCTCGAAGCCCGGCGAAGGAGGACAGCTTCCGGGGCACAAGGTCACGGCCGAGATCGCCCGCCTGCGGCATACGCAACCGGGAGTCGCGTTGATCTCGCCGCCGCCCCACCACGACATCTACTCCATCGAGGATCTGGCCCAGCTCGTCTTCGACCTCAAGCAGGCGAACCCCAGAGCAGCCGTCTCGGTGAAGCTCGTCTCCGAGGCGGGCGTGGGGCTCGTTGCCGCCGGGGTCGTCAAGGCGCTCGCGGACATCGTCCACGTCGCCGGCGCGGACGGCGGCACCGGAGCGAGTCCGCTCGCGTCGATCAAGCACGCCGGCATGCCCTGGGAGCTCGGCCTCGTGGAGACCCAGCGGACACTCGTCGAGAGCGGTTTGCGCGGCCGCGTGCGTCTCCGTGCCGACGGCGGGCTCAAGACCGGGCGCGACGTCGTCGTCGCGGCCCTCCTCGGTGCGGACGAGGTTTCCTTCGGGACGGCGCTGCTGCTCGCCGAGGGTTGCCTGATGGTGCGCTCGTGCCATCTCGACACCTGTCCGGTCGGGATTGCGACGCAGCGTCCGGAGCTGCGCGCGAAGTTCGCGGCGACGCCGGAGACCGTCGAGGCGTATCTCCTGCTCGTGGCGGGCGAGGTGCGCCGCCAGCTCGCAGCGCTCGGGCTCCGGCGGTTTGCCGACGCCGTCGGGCGCGCCGACCTGCTGCGGCCGCGAGAGACGGTCGAGCGTCGCGCACGGTCACTCGATCTCCGGGGGCTACTCGCACCCGCACGCGGCTCCTTCGCGGAGGAGCTCCAGTTGTCGCCCGAGGGCGGCGAGCTCGGCGACCGGCTCAGCGCCGACTCGGCGCCTGCTCTCGAGGAGGCGCGGATCGTCTCCCTCGAGTATCCGATCCAGAACCGGGACCGCGCCGTCGGCGCCAGGGTCGGCGGCGAGATCGCGAAGCGTTTCGGCACTGCACCTCCACCCGGCCGCATCCGCGCGCGCTTCGAAGGATCGGCGGGTCAGAGCTTCGGCGCCTTCCTCTCCGACGGCGTCGAGCTGGAGCTCGTCGGCGAGGCGAACGACGGCGTCGGCAAAGGCATGGGCGGAGGCCGTCTGGTCGTTCGTCCTCCCGCAGACGACGACGGCGATCCGGTCCTGCTCGGCAACGCCGCGCTCTACGGCGCGACGGGAGGCGAGGTCTTCTGCGCCGGCCGCGCGGGCGAGCGCTTTGCGGTTCGCAACTCCGGAGCGGTCGCGGTCGTCGAGGGCACCGGCGCCCACGCGTGCGAGTACATGACCGGCGGCACCGTCGTCGTCCTCGGCGAGGTCGGACCAAACGCCTGCGCGGGGATGAGCGGCGGCGAGCTCTACGTCATGGACGACGGCGCACGGCTTCCACTTCGCCTGAACAAGGAGCTCGTGATCGCCGAGCGTGTGCGTGACTCAGATTCGGTACAGCTGCATGAGCTCGTCGAGCTCCATTACCGCCTGACCGGCTCGGAGCGCGCCGCCCAACTGCTCGAGCGTTGGGACGAGCGGATCCATTCCATCTGGCACGTTCGGCCACGCGAAGACGTGGCAGCACGGCAAGGCGCGGCCGAAGGCACAGTGGCCTCGGCCGCGCCTTGACCTGAGCTAGCCGGACGGCTCGAGCGCCGGCTCGCCGGAGAGGGCAGGCGCCGGGCGTGCATGCCCGTGACCGAGGCCCAGATGCCCGTGCGATTCGGTGCCGTACCCGCCCGGGACCGGGATGTAGAACTCGGGATAGCCCCACATGCCGTGCTCGGACACGTCCAGTCCGGCCGTCTCCGTCTCGGGCTCGACGCGGATGCCCCAGAGCTTCTTCATCGTCCACAGCGTCCCGAACGACGCCGAGAAGGTGAACGCGCCCACCGCCACGAGACCGAGTGCCTGCACCCCGAGCTGGTGGAAGGAGCCCGTGTAGACGAGGCCACCGCTGCCCGTAGCGAGGTTGGACGCGAGCGCCGGAACGGCGAAGATGCCGGTCGCCAGCGTGCCCCACACGCCGGCCATCCCGTGCACCGAGACCGCGCCGATGGGATCGTCGATGCCGATGCGCTCGACGAAGAGGACGCCGGCAACCGCGATCAACCCGGACACGAGCCCGATCACGATCGCCGCCCACGGCGCCACGAAACCGGACGCGGCCGTGATCGCCACGAGCGCCGCGAGCACGCCGTTCAACATCATCGAGACGTCCGGCTTGCGCAGGATCACCCACGCACTCGCGATCCCGCCGATGGCTCCGGCGGCCGCGGCGAGGTTCGTCGTCAGCGCGACGTAGCCGAAGTAGCCGAGCTTGTCCCCCGTGACGACGCCGAGCGTCGAGCCCGGGTTGAAACCGAACCAGCCGAACCAGAGGATGATCGTCCCGAGGACCGCGTACGGCATGTTGTGACCCGGAATCGGATTCGCGCGCCCGTCCTTGCCGAACTTCCCGATGCGAGGACCGAGTAGCAGCGCTCCGGCAAGCGCCGCCAAGGCACCCTGGTAGTGGACGACCGTGGAGCCGGCGAAGTCCTGCATGCCCTTGCCGAACAGCCAACCGCCGGAGTGCCAGATCCAGTGCGACGTCACGGAATAGATCAGCGTGAACGCGACGCCGAACGCGAAGTAGACCCAGAGCCTCGCGCGTTCCGCCATCGCGCCCCAGACGATCGCGAGCGACACGCCCGCGAACACGACCTCGAAGAGATACCCCGTCGCGCCCGGAATGCCCGCGAAGAACGAGAACGGCGCCTGGCCGATCCCGAGCAGCTCGTCCGTCGAGGGGAAGAAGCCGTGCGTCCCCACGATCCCGTTGCCGTCCCCGAACGCGATCCCGAACCCGACCGCCCAGTAGACGAGGGAGCAGATCCCGAAGATGAGGACGTTCTTGCCAGCGATGTGCGCCGCGTTCTTCATTCGCGTCAGGCCCGCCTCGAGGAACGCGAACCCGGCCTGCATGAACATCACGAGCACGGCCGCGACGACGACCCAGATCGTGTTCGCCGCGATGATGAGGTCCTTGCTCGGCATCTAGCTCACCACCTCTTCCTCGAGCCTCGTTCCGGTTCGGCTGTGCGTGACGTTGTCGACCGCCGACGTCCACACGAGGCCGTCGCCCGACTCGTTGCCGGTCCGGGCGGCGTCGGCGATCGTCTCGACGACCGCTTCCGCGAGCTCGTCGCGGACGATGAACGTGAGGTGGGCCTTCGGCAGGAAACGCGACTCGAAGATCTGCCCGCGGTACTCGTGCGTGACCCCGCGCTGGCGGCCGTGTCCGATCGCCTCGATCACGGTCACGCCGACGTGCCGCGTCTCGTGCTCGACCGCGTCGATGACCGTCTCGACGCGCTCGCGGACGACGACAGCTTCGACCTTGATCATGAGATCACCTCGCTCCTGCGCTCCAGCACAATGGCGTCCCGCCAAACCCCGTCCCGCTTCGCAATCCGCTCACGCGTGCCGACGACGCGGAAGCCGCAGTGCTCGTGGAGTGCAAGCGATGCGCGATTCTCCGGGAAGATCGACGTCTGGATCGTCCAGATCCCCGTCGACTCGGCGCCGGCGATCAGTTCTTCGAGCAAGGCGCGGCCGACGCCGAGACCGCGGGCTTCGCGGGCGACGTAGACGGTGTTCTCGGCGACGCCCAGGTAGCAGCGCCGCGTGGACACCGGCGAGAGCGCGGCCCAGCCGACGACCTCGCCCAGCAGCTCGGCGACGAGCCGGTGGCCCCAGAGGTGTCCCGCGTCCCACGCCTCCCATGACGGAACTTCGGTCTCGAACGTGGCGAGACCGTCGCGCATGCCATCCCAGTAGATCTCCGCCACCGCCGGCCAGTCGTCCGCCCCGAGGTGCCGGAGCTCGATGAACGGCCGGGCGGCGACCGTGTCCGCTGTCCGTACTTCAAGCTCCAACACGTCGCCTCCTCGGTGCCTAGCAGTCGTAGTAGAGAGAGAACTCGGCCGGGTGCGGGCGCAGCCGCACGACGTCCGCCTCGTTCTGGCGCTTGTAGTCGATCCAGGTGCGGATCAGCTCCTCGCCGAACACGCCCCCCGCGGTGAGGAAGTCATGATCTGTCTCGAGCGCGTCGAGGGCCTCCGCGAGCGAGCCGGGGACCTGCGCGACGCCGCGGTCCTCCTCGAAGAGGTCCCAGTCGGCGGGCTCGCCCGCATCGAGGCCCTTCTGGATGCCGTCGATCCCGGCCATGAGCATGGCGGCGAACGCGAGATACGGGTTCGCCGCGGCGTCCGGGCACCGGAACTCGATCCGCTTCGCCTTCGGCGACTCGGAGTACATCGGGATGCGGATGCACGCACTGCGGTTCCGCTGCGAGTACACGAGGTTCACCGGGGCCTCGTAGCCCGGAACGAGCCGCCGATACGAGTTCGTGGTCGGAGCGCAGAAGGCGAGCAGCGCCGGCGCGTGCGCGAGCAGGCCGCCGACGTAGGCCCGGGCGAGTTGCGACAGGCCGGCATACCCAGACTTGTCCGCCATCAGCGGCGTGCCCTCCTTCCAGAGGGACTGATGCGTGTGCATGCCCGAGCCGTTGTCGCCGAAGATCGGCTTCGGCATGAACGTCGCCGTCTTCCCGGCCGCACGTGCGACGTTCTTGACCACGTACTTGTAGGTCATGATCTGGTCGGCCATGCGCGTCAGCGTCTGGTAGCGCAGATCGATCTCGCACTGGCCGCCGGACGCGACCTCGTGGTGATGGAACTCGCAGGGAATGCCGAGGCGCTCGAGGGTCAGCACCATCCGCGTGCGCAGATCGCCCAGCGTGTCGTGCGGCGCCGGCGGGAAGTAGCCCTCCTTCTCGCGCACCGTGTAGCCGAGCCCGGGCTTGCCGGAGTTCCAGTGGCCCTCGCCGGAGTCGACGACGTAGTGCGACCGGTTCGGGCCGAGCTCGTACGAGACCTCGTCGAAGACGAAGAACTCACACTCGGGTCCCATGTATGCCGTGTCGGCGATGCCGGTCGAGCGCAGGTACTCCTCCGCGCGCTTGGCGATCCGGCGCGGATCCTTGGCGTAGCCGTCACGCGTGACCGGATCGGCGATCTCGCAGATCAGCGAGAGCGTCGGCGCTTCCGTGAACGGGTCGAGGATCGCGGAGGACGCGTCGGGCATCAGCAGCATGTCGGACTCCGAGATGCCCTGCCAGCCGCGGATCGAGGACCCGTCGAAGCCGAGGCCGTCGTCGAAGGCGGACTCGTCGAAGGAGGTGATCGGCAGCGTCATGTGCTGCCAGGTCCCGAGCAGGTCGCAGAACTTCAGGTCGACCATCTGC
>DASWEF010000074.1:0-4646 GCA_036394855.1 Gaiellaceae bacterium
AGCAGGAGACCGATTGCGATCAGGTTTGCGATCATCGACGAGCCGCCCACGCTGACGAACGGAAGCGGGATGCCGGTGATCGGCGCGATTCCCATCGTCATCCCGACGTTGACGAAGATCTGGAACAGCAACGCGAAGACGAGCCCTCCCGCGACCATCGCCGAGAACGCATCGCGTGCAAGCGTGACGATGCGTAAGCCTCGCCAGACCATCAGCAGATAGAGCATGAGCAGGAACGCGGCGCCGAAGAAGCCGCGCTCCTCGGCGAGGGATGCGAAGACGAAGTCCGTGTGATGCTCGGGGAGGAAGTTGAGCGTCGTCTGCGTCGCGTTTTCCGGCCCGCGACCTCGTAGCTGGCCGGCGCCGATTGCGTTCTTCGACTGAGTGATGTTGTAGGTCGTGCCTCCGGGATCGCTGTCCGGGTGGAGGAAGCCGGTGAACCGCTGCTCCTGATACTTCTTCAGCACCGGCACGCCCGCGGCGGGCATCACGGCGAGCACGAGCACCGCGAGCGCGATCACGCCCGCCGTCAGTGCGCCGAGGTGGATCCAGGGTGTCCCGGCCACGAACAGCACTGCGCCGACGGCGGCGCAGTAGACCAGCGCCGTTCCGAAGTCGGGCTGCACGAAGACGAGGAAGATCGGGATCGACGCGAGACCGACGGCGACGAGCGTCGTACGCGCCTCGTTCAAGTGTCGCGCGCGCTCCGCGAGGAAGCCCGCCAGCGCGAGGATGAACAGGACCTTGCCGAACTCCGAGGGCTGGAAGCGGAAGAAGCCGAGGTCGAGCCAGCGCTGCGAGCCGCGCACGACAGAACCCTGAAGAAACACGATCACGATCAGGAACGCGGTCCCGCCGAAGATCACGCGCCAGCGGCTGCGATACACCTCCGGATCGACGAGCACGACCGCGACGAGTCCGACCGCCCCGATGAGAGCGTAGATCGCCTGCCGTGTGAGGTAGTAGCTCGCGTCGCCCGCCACGTCGTGCCGCGTGATGCCCGCGATCGCCCACAGGCCGTAGCCGACGATTGCGGCAACCGAACCGATGAGGACCCAGTCGAGGCGGCGCACGAAGGTGGCGACCTCGGCGGTCTCGCGGCGGCGGGCACGCGCGGCTGCTCGGGAATCTGAGACGTAGTCGACCATCAGGTCACTGGTTAGTCGGAGTGGATCGGCCCTTTCTGGATCGCTTCCTTGCCGAAGAAGGCCTCGAACACCTTCAGCGCCGCCGGCGCAGCCGCGTCGCCGCCGTGGCCACCGTTCTCGATCAGCGCGCAGACGACGAGGTCGGGCGAGTCCGACGGCCCGTAGCCGCACCACCACGACTGGTTGAAGTTGCGCGGGTAGCCGTCACCCGGGTCGATCAACTTTTCCGCCGTACCGGTCTTCCCCGAGATCGGGATCGGGAAGCCGCTGAAGATCGCCGCCGACGTTCCGAACGTATAGTGCGTCGCCTCGTAGAGACCCTGACGGACCACGGCGAGCGCCTGCGCGTCGACGTTCGTCGGCTCGGGGGCCGGCGGGGGCGGCGTCGGCAGCGCGCGTCCGCGCTGTCCGTTCGACGACGGCTGCTCGACGTCGAGGAGTAGGTGCGGGGTGACGAGCCGACCGCCGTTCGCGACCATGGCGTAGAAGCGCGCCATCTGCATCGGCGTCACGAGGAGATCCTTCTGGCCAATGGCGAGCTGGATCGAGTCGCCCGGCTTCCACAGCCTGTCGATCTGCCAGTGACCGGGATCCGTCTTCTTCGTGTAGGTCTTCTTGCGCCAGTCGGGAGTCGGGAGCAGGCCCGATCGCTCGGGCCCGAGATCGATGCCCGTTCGCTGGCCGAAACCGAAGCGGCTCGCCCAGGCCTGCAGTCGCGGGCCGCGCTCGAGCGGCATCCCGTAGAAGCGGTAACCCACCTGGTAGAAGTACGTGTCGCACGACTTCGCGAGCGCCGTCGGCAGCGTCATCGCCTCGTTCACGAACGGGTCCCAGTTCTTGAAGACGGTCCCGTTCTTCTCGTACTCGCCGGTGCAGGCGAGCGACTCGAAGGGCTCGAGGATGTGCTCCTGCATCGCTGCGATCGCCGTCACGGGCTTGAACGTGGAACCCGGCGGATACGCGGCGTCGATCGCCCGGTCGAGCCCGGGATAGTTCATCGACTGCGCGCTACGCGAGGTCAGCCCGGCCGCATCGAGTGCGCGCTGGCGCACGCGCCCGGCGTAGAGGGAAGGCGGATAGGTCGGATACGACGCGACGGCGCGAACCGCTCCCGTGCGCGGGTCCAGCGCGACGATCGCCCCGCCGTTCGCGTTCCAGCAGCCGAAGCAGCCGGAGTTGCGTGCGCGCTCGATCCCGTACCGCAAGGCGTCCTCCGCGGCGAGCTGGAGCCTCAGGTCGAGCGTGAGCCGGACAGCGTTGCCGGGATGCGGCGGGATCTTCGGCTTGATGCCCCCACGCGGCCTCCCGAGGGAGTCCACCCGTAGCTGGGCGAGCCCGGGGGTTCCACGCAAATACCTGTCGTAGTACGCCTCCACCCCGCTCTGCCCGATCGCGTCGCCGGATCGATACCCCTGCTTCTGAAGCTCCTTCAGCTGCTCGGGGAAGATCTCGCTCACGTAGCCGAGCACGTGCGCGGCCAGCTCTCGGTGCGGGTAGTAGCGCAGGTACGTGTTCGCGATCCGGACGCCCGGGAAGTCGTCGGCGCGCTCCTTCAGGTAGCCGACCTGCGCCTCGCTCACCCCCTCCTTGACCTTGACGGGCGTGAGGGGGTCGTTGCGGTGACGCCGAAGCGTCCTCCCGATCTGCAATGCGGGGACGTGGAGTATGCGCGCCAGCCTTCGGATCTCGCGTAGGCGCACGGCACGGTTCTTCGGCAGATCCGGTAGCGAGATCTGCACCGCCGTCCCAGGGATGTTTGTGACGAGGACCTGTCCGTTGCGGTCGAGGATCGACCCGCGCGGCGCCTGAATGCGCACGTCACGCCGCTGGTTGTTCTGGGCGGCACGGAGAAGCTGCTCGCCGTTCAGGACCTGGAGCGACCAGAGCCGGAGGAAGAGGACGGCGAAGACGGCGAGCGCGAGCGTCCCGAGGAGACCGACGCGAAGCGCGAGCTTCGGGGTCAGGCGGTAGGGCTCCTGGACGTGAGGATCCGGGGGGAGGAAGCTCCTGGAGAGAAGCCGTTTAGCCAAGGAGGCGCACCTCGCGTCCCACCCACTCGCGGGGACGGAGCAGTCGTCGCGTGAGCGCATACATCGGCACCGTCAGGATCAGATTCAGGACGACCGTCGGGATCAGCCCGGCGAAGATCTGATCGCCGGGCGCGTGCTCGCCCAGCATGAAACGGAGCACGAGCGCGGCGATCTGGTAGAGCACCGTCACGACGGCGATCGAGAGCAAGGGAGCGTGCGCGCGGTCGCGCCCGGTCGTCTCGACATAGCGCCCTGACCAGTAGCCGGCGAGCGTGAGCAGCAGCGCGGTGAATCCGAGCGTGCCGAACACGCCGGTGTCCGCGAGCAGGCCGGCGCAGAAGCCGGCAACAGCGCCGAAGATGGCGCCGCGCAGCAGAGCGACCGAGACGAGCGTCACGAGCAGGAGGTTGGGGTGCCCGCCGGCGATTTCGACGTTCGCCATGATCGCGAGCTGCACCACGACCACGAAGAAGAGCAGCACGGCCGCCTTGGCGGCGTCGACCAACATCAAGGCGCCTTCGGGATTCCCTTGCGGGTGATCAAGGCGGTCACTGCGTCGAGCGAGGAGAAGTCGACGAACGGGTCGATCTGAATCTGCTTGTAGGGTGCGGTGTCGCTCTGCCCCACGCTCGTCACGACGCCGATCGGAATTCCGGGCGGGAAGAGCGACGGGTACCGATTCGACCGGGTGCCCGCGGTGACGATGATGTCGCCCTTCTCGACGTTCTTGTCCTTGGTGACGCGATCGACGATCAGCGAGCCCTCGCCCTGGCCGTGCCGGACGAGCCCGAACGGTCCGTTGGTCTGGTCGCGCGCCTGCACGGCGCTGTTCTCGTCGGTCAGCAGCGTGACCAGCGCTGCGCTTCCGGCCACCTGCGTCACGCTGCCGACGAGACCGTCGCTCGTCACGATCGGAGTCTCGACGCGGATTCCCTGGTCCTCGCCGGCCGCGATCACGACCTGCTGGTCGAACTCGTCCCTCCAGCCGATGATGCGCGTGTTCACGGGTGAGTAGTCCTTCGGATAGAGGGGGCTGTCGACGAACCGAAGCAGCTCGCGAAGTCGCTCGTTCTGCTCCCGTGCCGACTCGCCCTGCAGCGCTTCCTGACGGAGCCGGTTCACTTGTTCCTTCAGCTCGGCGTTCTGCCGCTTCACGTGCACGAGCTCCGAGAAATACCCGTAGACGTCGCGGAATGGGCGCGCGACGCGCTCGGCCGCCACCTCGAAGGGACGCAGGACGGTCGCGCCCGCACCCTGCACCCCGTGGAGCGCCCCGGTGCTCGGCTCCCGGAAGGAAATGGTGATCAGGATCAGCGAGAGCAGGACGAGGCCTCCCACCACGGCCCGGCGCCGGAGAGTCGAGCGGCTGCGGGAGGGGAAAGGTTGGGGTCTCGGTCTCGGTACGGACGAGCCCAGGACCGCGCTGACACTGCGGTTGCGAGGCACGAGAAGGCCCTACGTTAGCGCG
>DASWEF010000075.1:0-20546 GCA_036394855.1 Gaiellaceae bacterium
TTCCGCTCGTACAGATCGATCGCCTCGCGCACCGCTTCGATTCCGTCCCCGTGACCGTTGCCGCGGAGGACGTGGCCGAGATCGACGAGCGCATCCGCGCGCAGGATCAGAAAATCCGTCCGGGCGGCGCGCTCGACTGCGCCGCGTGCCAGCGCCTCCGCTTCCTCGCGTCGACCGAGCTCCGCCAGCACCTTCGCGCGCGCCGCCCGCCACTGGACCTGTGACGAAAGATCTTCCTCCGCACTCGCCCGCTCGCTCAGCTGCGTGTAACGGAAAGCCTCGTCGACGCGTCCCTGCGCCAGGACGGCCTGGGCAAGCATGGCGAAGATGTTCGAGAGATTGCTCGTCTCGCCGGCACGCTCGAGCTCTCTCGCCCCGACCAGCAGCTCGCGCTCGGCGGCGTCCGGACGGTCCGCGAGGAGCTCGACGAACCCGAACGTCTCTGCGGTCGACGCCGCAGTCATCGTCAGGCCGAGATCCTCGAGCATCGCACGCTGCTCGATGAGAAAAGCCCGTCCTCGGTCGAAGTCACCCTGCATGGCGCGCAGCGCGCCGAGCGCGCGCATTGCCGCAACCCGGACGCGTTGCTGCTCGTCAGGACGCGCCACGATCGATTCGCACAGCTCGATGCCCTCCGACACCGGCGCAGGCCCGTACAGGCGAACGCCGACGAGGAGATTGAGGCTCTGCGCCTCGATCCGCCGGTCCTGCGCGCGGCGCGCATACTCGATCGAGCGGCGCAGCGCTGCTTCCGCCTCCGCGACTTGGCCCCGTAGCCACGGCGCCCACGCGAGCAATTCCCATGCCTTCGCCAGGAGCACGTCGTCGTCCCCGGCAAGTGCAGCGATCACGTCCTCGGCGGCGCGGTGAAGTGCTTCCGCGTCGAGGTTCGGATCCGTCTGGAGCTGGGATCGCAGGCGGATCAGCGCCGCACGCGACTGTAAACGGCGATCCGTCCGCGCAGCGGGCGTGTCGCTCAGCTCGCGGAGCAGCTCTTCGACCCGCGCGAAGTCGCCCGTCTCCCGAAGCGCGTCCGCGAGATCGGCGACGAGCTCGAGTCGCGAGGGCTCCTCCGGCGGCGACACGTCGATTGCGCGCTCGAGCAGTCCGCCCGCCGCTCCGAGATCGCCGCGCGACAGCGTCCGCCGTCCCGCCTCCCCGAGCCGAGCGGCCGCGTGAAGAGCGAGCAGACGGGTCGTCGCAGCGTCCGGATCGAGCTCGTCGCAGTAGCGAAATGCCCGCTCGAGGTGGTAGCCGACGAGCTGCAACCGCTCGGGAGGCGTGTCGGCCGTCACACGTTCCAGCGACTCCGCGAAGAGCTCGTGCAACCGCGCGCGTTCGCGTTTCGGCACCGACTCGTATGCCACCGCGCGAATCAGGCTGTGGCGGAAGCGGAAGCCGTCGTCTCTGGCGCCACGCTCGGGCTGTAGGAGGTCCTTTCGAACAAGCGACGCGAGGTGTTCGTCGAGCGTGCCGAACGGCAGCTCTGATGTCAGCTCCGCGAGCGCCGTGCGACGGAAGTCGCGCCCGATCACGGACGCGCGTTCGAGCACCGTCCGCTCGCCCGGCGACAGGCGATCGAGCCGGGCCTCGAGCAAACCGTGGATCGTCGGTGGGACCGGCGGAGTTTCCGCGTCGTGCCCCTCCTCGCGCAAGAGCGCGAGCGTCTGCTCGAGAAAGAGAGGATTACCCTCGGCGGCGTCCGCGAGCCGCGCGCGGGTGCTGTCCGTAAGGTCCCGCCCGCCGGGAAGGCTGTCGATGAACTCATCCGTCTCCTCCACGCTCAGCGGCTCGAGCAGCAGCGTCGTCGCGTTGAGCTTCCCGCCGCCCCACGATGGACGCGCGTCGAGGAGTTCAGTGCGTGCAAGGCAGATGAGCAGTAGCGGTGCGTCCCGCGTCCATTCCGTCAGGTACTCGACGAGGTCGAGGAATGCGGGCTCTGCCCAGTGAATGTCGTCGACGATCGCCACCAGCGGTCGCCGGCGTGCAATCGTCTCGAAGAGGCGGCGTACGGCCCAGAACGTCTCCGCCGGCGTCGCCACGACCGACGCGGCACCGATCGCGCCGGCGACCCGGTTCAAGATCGGCACTGCTTCTTTGTCGGCAGCGACCTCGGCCGCCAGCACATCCGACGCAAGCCCCGTACGCAGCATCTCGCGAAGCGGCCAGTAGGTGATGCCCTGTCCGTATGACACACAGCGTCCGGTGAGCACGGTCGCTGTCTGGCTCGCCGCGGCGGCGAACTCGGCCGCCAGGCGCGACTTGCCGATCCCCGCGAGCCCGAAGACGGTGAAGAGGTACGCGGACCGAGTCCTGCGCACGCGCTCGAGCGCTTGACTGAGCTGCTCGAGCTCGCGCTGGCGGCCGACGAGCGGCGCCTCCAGCCGACGCGGAATCGCAACTGCGTCTTCCTTGACGTCGAGCAGCCGCCAAGCCGGCTCCTCGCCGCGGACGGATTGAAGGGTCGACGCCGTCCGTAGCAGCCGCTCGCTCCGGGCCGAGACGAGAATCTCGCCCTCTGCGGCACGCTGCTGGAGCTGCGCTGCCGTCGCGAGAACCTCGCCGCTGACCGCCTCGCCTTCCGCCACGACCTCCCCGGTCGCGACGCCGACCCGGGCGCTCGCAGCGGCGTTGCCCGCCATACGCACCCGGAGCTCGAGTGCGGCACGCGCCGCGCGCAGCGCATCGTCCTCTCGGACCTCCGGAACGCCGAAGACCGCAAGCACAGATGCGCTCGGCAACCGACGCACGGCGCTCCCATGTTCCTCGAACACGTCGGCGGCCTGTGCCAGCGCGGGTTCGACCACGCCGGCGCGCCTTTCCGGATCGACGAGGGGCTCGAACGGAAGAACCTCGGCGACCACCACCGTCACCGTCTTTCGAACGGGACGCGGCGCCGGGGACGGAACCGTCTCGGCCGCCTCCGTGGTCTCGAGCTCGGGCGCCTGACGCAGGATGTCGCGCTCGAGTCGCTGCAGCATCGGGCTCGGCTCGATGCCGAGCTCCTCGACGAGCAGTGCACGCGTCTGCTGGTAGAGGGCGAGCGCATCGGCCTGACGCCCGGACCGGTAGAGGGCGAGCATCAGATGCGCGCGAAGCCTTTCGCGGAGCGGATGCCGTTTGACGAGGCCTTCCAGCTCCACCGCCGCCTCGGCATGGCGACCGAGCGCCAGATCCGCCTCGGCGACATCCTCGAGCGCGGCGAGACGCAGATCCTCGAGGCGTGCGATCTCTGCCTGCGCGAACCGCGCGTACGCGAAGTCCGCGAGCGCCTGTCCTCGCCAGAGCGCGAGCGCCTCGCGCAGGATCTCGCGCGCCGTCGCAGGCTCGCCGGAGGTGAGCGCTGCCCGGGCGGCACCGACCTGCCGCTCGAAGCGGCGGGCGTCGACACTGTCCGCCTCGGCGTCGAGGACGTAGCCGCCGGCCTCCGTTCGCAACGTCGCACCCGGCGGCAAGATCTTGCGCGTCGCCGAGACCGCGTTCTGCACGACCTTGACCGCGGTGTCGGGAGGCTCGCTCTCCCACAGCTCTTCGACGATGGCGTCACGCGAGACGACCTCGCCGAGCCGGAGGAGGAGGAGCGCCAGGACCTCTCGCTGGCGCGCGCCGCGGAGGACCGCCGGCTCGGACTCCGAGCCGACGAGGAGCGGACCGAGGATGCCGAAGGCGACGCCGTTCATCGGGGCTCCGTGCCGCGTGGGCTCGGCAGAAACGGGCCGATTACCCACCGGTTACCGCGCGATGGACGTTGCAGCCGACGATCCCAGGTGCAATGAGGGAACCGAACGGACCGGACTTCGGCTGGACGATCGTCCATCTTCGCGACGAGCTCGACCCGGCGCGATACCTGGGCGAGTTCGGCGATCTTCCGCTTCGAGACGGGAAGCCCGGGGACTGGTGTGACGTTGTGATCCGGGATTCGCACGGCGAGATGCGCTGGACCTTGATCGCGGTCGAGGGCCAATCGCTGGGCGTCACGGGCGTGAGTGGACCGCACGCGAGCCGTCGGCTCGCCCCGCGTGCGCTTGGGCGACGCGCGGTGCGTCCACTCCGCGAATGGGAGCGCGAGGACGAGGGGGCCGCAGCCTCGTCCGCTCCCTTTGTGCGGAGAGCGGCGGCTGGGACTGACGGTAGAACCACCAGCCGCCGACTCCGACTCGCACAGAGCATCGAAGCCACCTAGCAGGGGACGACTGCGGACGGCCGAACCTCGTTCGGCCGTCCGCACGCTTCCGTCAGTGGAGGACGTCGGAGGTGACAGGACCCCAGTACGCATCGGGACTGGGTGGATCCGTTGCTCCGGCTGCGACGTCGAGCGTCGAGCCCCAGTAGGACGACCCCCAGTAGGCGGCCGCCAGGTAGGTCGACCCCCAATACGCCGTGCCCGCCGCGGTCGAGCCCCAATAGGCAGAGCCCCAGTACGCAGAGCCCCAGTAGGCAGAGCCCCAATAGGCCGACCCCCAGTGCGACGACGCCCACGACGGATCGGCGGCTGCGGCTGCCGCCCACGCGTCCGTGTCGATCGCCGACGGGCCGCCGTTTGAATCCGGCACCACGAATTGCTCGAGCGCCGCGTTCGGATTCGGCGGATCTGCGATCACCAACGCTGCCGCAGCATCGATCTCGCCCGTGCCGGACGATCCGGGCACTGCATTCGGGAGCGGAGCCGCACTGACCATCAGCGCGCCTTTCACCTGGTCGGCCGACCAATCCGGATGAAGCGCGAGCAAGTCGGCCGCGGTTCCCGCGACGATCGGTGCCGCCAACGAGGTGCCGGAGAGCTGCATCAGCCCGGGCGCGACGACACGATCGGGACGCTCGGTCGTCAACGTGGCTGAGGTGGGAACCGCCCCGATCAACAGACGTCCGGGCGCACCGATTTCAGGCTTGCCGAATCCGTCGATCGTCGAGCCGAACGCCGACCACGGCGCAGCCACGTCGTCGTCTGACGGCGCCGTGCCAATCGTGTCATCCGCCCCCGCCGTGATGACGAGCGGATCGTTGCCCGGCGCGAACGGAACTCCGCTCGGCCGGCCGTCCACGGCGTAATTCCCGGCCGCGGCGACGACGACGACGCCGCTCAGCCAGAGGCGCTCGAGCGCGCGGTCGAGGGGGTCGTACTGGAAGCTCGCGGCGGCGGAACCGGTGAGCGAGAAGTTCGCGACGCCGATGCCGCTGGCGTCCTTGTGCTGATAGATCCAGTCGGCTGCGGCGATGACGTCGCTCGTCTGCCCCGACCCGGCGTCGTCGAGCACGTCGAGGGACACGAGCTTCGCGCTCGGCGCTGCGCCGGCGCGCCCGGCGGCGTTGCCCGCAGCAAGGCTGGCGACAAGGGTCCCGTGTCCGCGACCGTCGCCGGGAGAGTTGTTCGACGACTGGGTCAGAACAACCTCGTCGACGATTCGTCCCGCGACGTCAGGCGTGTTCGGGTCGATGCCCGAATCCACGATCGCGATCGTCGGCGCAGGCCTACCGGCGACGGCGTCCCAGAGCTTGGGCAGCCCGGCGGCGGAGGGCCACAGCTGCGAGCTCCAGACGCCCCCGTGTAGTAACGGATTGACCGGTGAAGTCGGATCGGCCACGGCGAACGCCGACCCATCGGCGCTCGTGGCGGTGACGATCGCGCGCAAGGTCGATCCGACGTCGTCGAGTACGACCGTGTACGTCGCTGCGTCCGCACGTGCAATGTCGACACAGCCGCCGGTCGTGCAGCGCCGCCACTGGTATGAGAGCGATACGGGTGAGCCGGCCGTCCACTCGCCCTCCGAGACGGTGAGGGTGCTGCCTTCGGTCGGGTCGCCCGTGATCACAGGCGAGGCCAGCGGCGTCGGCGGAACCGGTGGCGGCGGAGGCGGTTCGACGCTCGCAGGTGGAGCCGTCACGGCGAGCGTGTCGGAAGCAGTGGAGAGCCAGGCACCGAACGCGTCAGTGGCCGTGACGACGACGCGAACGAGCGATCCCGCCGCACCCGACGGAATCGTGAACGTGGCGGCGGACTCGTTCGCGACGTCCGTGCAGATCAGCGCGGGATCGCAGAACTGCCACCGGTACGCATAGCTCAGCGGCTCGGCTCCGGTCCAGACCCCCGTCGTCGCGGAGAGCTCGTTCCCTTCGACGGCAGTCCCGTCAACGGTCGGTGCGGTGACGAGGATCGGCCCTCCGAAGGCGCTCCCGCGAAGCCGCGTGTCCGGCGTGATCGCGAGGATCGAAGAACGGTGCGAGAGGGCGAGGATCTGGCCGCCCGTGAGCTCGGCGGAGACGCCGCTGATGATTCCGAAGCGCCGGCCCACTCCCTTTGCCTCGCCCGGACTCCCGGCGATCGCGTCCGCCACCGCGGCCGCGACCTCAGGGCTGCGCACGCCCTGGCCCTGGACGATCACATGGAAGGTGCGACTCGGATCGGCCTTGGCCGCCGCGGCAAGGCCGGGCGGCACGAGTGCGGTGTGCACCGTCGCGCCGGCCGGAACGGCGACGAGCAGAGACGCGGCAGCCACAAGGGCCAGTCGACACCAGGTGTGCGTCGAGCGTCGCGCGCTAGGAAATGCGGCCGAAGCGTGGAGCATTCATTGACTCCCCCTCTGACCCGTGGGACCGCTCCACGGCTCAGATCGAATGTGGCGTAAACGTATCGGGACGTGCCCCCGATGTCCTCCCCCGTTCGGGGTACCCCTTCCCCGTCGGCCCGACGGTTGCCCCGGATGCGAACATGTGTTCGTGCGCGTCGAAGCGACGATCCTCCACGCAGACCTGGACGCGTTCTATGCGGCGGTCGAGCAGCGAGATGATCCTCGTCTCCGCGGCCGGCCCGTCATCGTCGGCGGAGGAGTCGTGCTCGCCGCGAGCTACGAGGCCAAGGCCCGCGGCGTCCGTACCGCGATGAGCGGCGGGCAAGCCCGCCGCCTCTGCCCGCAGGCGGTCGTGGTCGAGCCACGCATGTCGGCGTACGCCGAGGCGAGCAAGGCCGTCTACCGGGTCTTCGAGGACACGACGCCGCTGGTTGAAGGGCTGTCGATCGACGAGGCGTTCCTCGACGTTCGTGGCCTGAGACGCATCTCCGGGACCCCCACCGAAATCGCGGTGCGGCTGCGGCGCAACGTTCTCGAGCGCGTCGGTCTTCCGATCACGGTCGGTGTGGCGAGGACGAAGTTCCTTGCCAAGGTGGCCAGCGGGGTGGCGAAGCCCGACGGTCTGCTGGTCGTCCCGCCCGACCGGGAGCTGGCCTTCCTCCACCCCCTCCCGATCGAGAGGCTCTGGGGTGTCGGTCCTGTGACCGCCGCCAAGCTCCATGTGTGGGGAGTCGCCACCGTCGGTCAGGTGGCCGAGCTCGGCGAGGCCGCGCTGGTGTCGATGCTCGGGCGCGCGGCAGGTCGCCAGCTTCACGCGCTGGCCCACAACCGGGATCCCCGGCCGGTGCAGGTGCGCCGCCGTCGCCGCTCGATGGGAGCGCAATGCGCACTCGGCCGTCGTCAGCGGCCGCCCGACGCGATCGATGCCGTGCTGCTTGCCCTGGTCGACCGCGTCACCCGCCGGATGCGAGCGGCGGGACGGGTCGGCCGCACCGTCGTGCTCAGGCTCCGATTCGGCGACTTTTCACGAGCGACGCGGTCGCACACGCTGCCGCAGGCGACCGCCCACACCCAGACGGTCCTCGCCGTCGCAAGGGGTTTGCTCGCCAGCGCTATGCCGATGATCGAACGTCAGGGTTTGACGCTCGTCGGTGTGGCGGTGGCCAACCTCGAGGACGACAGCACCGTCCAGCTCAGCTTGCCGCTCGATCGCGACGGCGACGGCGCCCTCGACGCCGCGCTCGACGCGGTGCGTGAGCGGTTCGGCCGGCGCGCCGTCACGCGGGCCGTGCTCCTAGGCCGCGACGAGGGCTATTCGGTACCGCTGCTTCCGGACTGAACAGACGCGGGGTTCGAGGCCGGTCGGATGCGGGTCATCTGGAGCTTCGGGACCATACGAGTCCCGGCATCTTCCAGCTCCGGGGGTCGCGCACGCCCTCCACCACCTCTTGAATCGCGGCGACTACGAGCTCGGGCTGCTCGTGGTGGATGTCGTGTCCGCTCTGCTCGGCGATGACGTGCTTGCTCCTGGGGACGAGCGTGGCGATCTCGTTCTGAAGCTTCCGCGGCGCTCGTGCTCGTCCTCTGGGCAGGTTCGCTCCTCGCGCTTGGCGGCTGGCGGACGGTGACGCGCGACGCCTAGCCTCCTTCCGGTTGTCGCCTCCGCAGCGCTCGCCGTTGACCGTTAACTGGGGCTCGCGATGCGGAGCCCGAGGCCGGTCGCTGCTGCTGTCATCCGAATGTCGTAGGTCACAACGCTTTCGAGTTCGACTCCGATGGTCTGGGCGGCGGCGAGATGGATTGCGTCGGGACTCCGCAGGCTCGAACCGTCGAGCTGCGCCGCGGCGTCGAGAAGCGAGTCGTCGAGGCGAAGCAGACTCAGACGCTCGAGCACGCGCCGCGCGCGCGTGAGCGCGACTGCTCCCTGCGGACGGACCGCCAGGACGACCTCGACTCGGGCCAGCGCGCACGACATTCGCCGAGGCCGCCGACGCAGATAACGCCCGAGGGCACCCGATTCGGGCTCATGAACGACGAGCTTCACAAGCGCCGAGGAATCGAGGTAGACCGTCGGCTCAGCGCTCATCGACGCGGGCCTCGGCGAGGGCCTCGCTCGGGAGCGGCGCGCCGCGCAGCGGCTCGAGAGGCTGGCCGAGCTCGAGCAGGTCGCCCGCCGCCGGCACGAGGCGGCCGCTCGCGAGCAAGCCCTCGTTGCGGTCTACGCTTGGCACGGGCACCAGCAGGGCAACCGGTCGACCGCGATCTGTGACTTCGATCGTCTCCCCACGCTCGACCTCGCGCAGGAACCTGCTCGCCTCCTGACGACCAGCCGCGAACGATAAAAGGCTGAGGAGCCACCAACGCGCAGGTCGACCCCAGCCATATGTCGCTCCGCGCGCGCCTATTTCTTGTTGCAGTCCGGGCACGGACACTGGTCGCATCCGCAGCCGGTGCATGCTTGACGGATCACGCGGCGATTCTATCGTCCGTCCATCGCGTCGCATTTCCTCATGCGGGCGCGTGTGCGTGGCCGTGCGCATGCTCGCCGGTCGGCTTGTTCATCGTGCGCAGCATCGCGATACCGCCGCCGCGGCGGAAGTAGCGCCAGAGCAACACCCCCGCGAGCGCGAGGAAGATGATGTTGAGGACGGTGGTGTAGTTCCAGGTGACGTGCGCCTCGACGACCTTCGCGTCGCGCTCCGTCCGATCGAGGCCGAGACCCTGGAACAGGAACTCGACGATCAGGCCGGCCGTGACCATGGTCGCGTAGAAGCTTGCGAGCAGGAAGCCGGCCGTCCTCCAGCCGTAGTACTTGCGGTAGATGTCGAGGATCGGCAGCACGATCAGGTCGGCGAAGATGAAGGCGAGCACGCCGCCGAAGCTGATGCCGCCGTTCCAGAGCACCGCCGCGAGCGGTACGTTGCCGATCGAGCAGACGAAGCTGAGGATGGCGACGAAGGGTCCGATCAGCGGCCCCCAGAACTTGGCGAAGGTCGTGTGGTCCTCGAAGAAGAGCGTCTGCCACCACGACTCGGGCACCCAGGCGGCCAGCGCGCCCGCGATCAGGAGGCCGCCGAAGATGTCGATCCAGATCGCCGCCCAGTCCGTGACGAAGTAGGTGGAGCTGGCCGTGAACCCCTCCGGCGTCCGCAGCCGTTGCCACCACGAACCGCTCTTGTGGACGGACATGTCCATCTCGGCGTGGCCTTCCATCCGGCCGAGCAGGCCGCGCTCGGCGTTCTCCTGCGCCTCCTCGACCAGGCGCCGGCTGAGGAGGAGCCGGAAGACAACCGCGAGCAGGACGATCATCAGCGGCCCGCCGACGAACTCGCCGAGCGTGAACTGCCAGCCGAGAACGAGCGCCATGATGATCCCGAGCTCCGCGACGAGATTGGTCGATGCGAACTGGAACGCCATCGCGGCGGTGAAGTCGGCTCCTCTGCGGAAGAGCGAGCGGGCGAGCGCTACGGCGGCGTAGGAACAGGAGGAGGAAGCGGCGCCGAGCACCGTCGCGCGCGCGAGCGATCGTGTGGAGTCGTCGGGCAGCAGCCGCTGCATCTCCTGCTTCGATACGACCGCTTGGACCACGCCGGAGAGGGTGAAGCCGAGGATCAGCGCCCAGAGGATCTCCCAGAACATCCCGAAGGCGAACGAGAGCGCGCGCACGAGTTCGTGCCCGGGCGCGAGCGCGAGCAGCGCCGCGGGCATCTACCGGGTCTTGGCGAAGCGGTGCACCGCTTCGAGCAGCTCCGCGGTCTTCTTGGCCGCATCCTTGTCGTCGCCGGAGCTGAGCGCGCCGGTGACGCAGTGTTTGACGTGCTCGTCCAGGATCTGGAAGGCGAGCGACTCGAGCGCCGTGTTGACGGCGGAGATCTGGGTCAGGATGTCGATGCAGTAGCGGTCGTCCTCGACCATCCGCTCGACGCCGCGGACTTGCCCTTCGATGCGATGCAGGCGCTTGACGAGCGCTTCCTTGTCCTTGGTGTAGCCGTGGACGGGAGTGGCCGTTCTGCTCATGAGGTTGCTCCTTCGCGTGCGCTGCGGAAACGCCTGAGGCGCAGGCTGTTGCTGACGACGAACAGGCTCGACGCCGCCATCGCTGCGGCGGCGATGATCGGGTTCAAAAGCCCGGCGACCGCGAGCGGGACCGCGGCGACGTTGTAGGCGAACGCCCAGAACAGGTTGCCCTTGATCGTTCGCAACGTCTTGCGGGCCAGGCGGATCGCATCGGCCGCGGCGCGGAGGTCGCCGGAGACGAGCGTCAGGTCGGAGGCCTCGATCGCGACGTCGGTGCCGGTGCCGATCGCAAGGCCGAGATCAGCCTGGGCGAGGGCGGGCGCGTCGTTGACGCCGTCGCCGACCATCGCCACCACCTTGCCGTCCTCTTGCAGGCGCCTGATCTCGTGCACCTTGTCGCCGGGATAGACCTCCGCGAGCACACGCTCGATCCCGACCTCGCGCGCGACCTGCTCGGCAGTCGCCTTGGCATCGCCGGTCAGAAGCACGGGTGTCAGGCCGAGCTGCTCGAGCTCGCGGATCGCCTCGGCGCTGGACGGCTTGACGGTGTCCCGCACCTCGAGGATCGCCCGCTCGATCCCGTCCCAGCTGACCAGGATGCGGCCGTCTCTGCGCCCGACCGATACCTGCTGCCCCTCGACAATGCCGGAGACGCCGACGCCGGGCTCGTTCCTGAATTCGGAAACCGCGGGCAGTTCACCCAGCTCTGCCTGCGCGGCGTGCGCGACAGCCTGGGCGATCGGGTGCTCTGAGGCGGCCTCGACCGCCCCGGCGAGCCGCAGCACCTCGGCGCGGGTGGCACCGTCCATCAAGGCGACTTCGGCCAGCTCCATCTTTCCCTCGGTGACGGTGCCGGTCTTGTCGAGCACGATCGTGTCCACTCTGCGCGTCTGCTCGAGGATCTCCGGGCCTTTGATCAGCACGCCCATCTGCGCGCCGCGACCGGTGCCGACCATCAGCGCGGTCGGCGTCGCGAGCCCAAGGGCGCAGGGGCAGGCGATGATCAGGACGGAGACGGCGGCGGTGAAGGCCGTGCCCGCGCCGCCGCCGAAGGCTAGCCAGCCGGCCAGCGTCAAGAGCGAGATCACGATCACGATCGGCACGAAGATCGCCGAGATGCGGTCGGCGAGACGCTGCACCGGAGCCTTGCCCGACTGCGCCGCCTCGACCAGCCGTGCGATCTGTGCCAGCGCGGTGTCGGCGCCGACCCTGTTCGCGCGCACGAACAGTCGCCCATAGCTGTTGACGGTCGCACCGGCGATCTCGCTCCCGGGCCCGACCTCGACCGGCACCGATTCGCCGGTCAGCATCGACTGGTCGATCGCCGACCCGCCCTCGACGACGACGCCGTCCGTGGCAACCTTCTCGCCTGGCCGGACGACGAAGAGGTCGCCGACCTGCAAGGCGGCGACAGGGACGAGAACCTCCTGCCCGTCTCGAAGCACGCGCGCCTCTTTTGCGCCGAGCTCGAAGAGCTTCTTGATCGCCTGCGAGGAGCGCCCCTTGGCCCGCGACTCCAGGTAGCGGCCGAGCACGATCAGCGTCGTCACGACGGCGGCGACTTCGAAATAGACGTCCGCGTCGATCCCGGCGACGAGAACGACGGTCGACCAGGCCCAGGCTGCCGTGGTCCCGAGCGAGATCAAGGTGTCCATCGTCGCCGCCAGGTATCGGGCGTTCTTGACGGCCGCGCGGTGGAAGCCGATGCCGGAGTAGAAGACGACCGGCGTCGAGAGGACGAGCTCAAGCCACTCCCAGCCGGAAAAGCGAAGCGGCGGCACGATCGCCAGCAGCACCACGGGCAGGGTGAGTGCGACGGCGAGCTTGAGCCGGCGTGTGAGCAGCGCCAACGGTTCGTCGTGGTGATGATGGCCGTGCGAGGCCTTGGCGAGCTGGGCCCCGTAGCCCGCGGACTCGACCGCCGCCACCAGCTCGTCGACCGCGATCCCCGCGCGCGCGTGCACGGTTGCCTGCTCGGTCGCGAAGTTGACCGTCGCCTCGACGCCGTCGAGCCTGTTCAGCTTCTTCTCGATCCGGGCCGCGCACGAGGCGCAGGTCATCCCCTCGAGCTCGAGCCGCAGTGTCTCGGTGTTTTCTGTGGCGGCGGCCATCGCGCCTCTATGCGGCCTCGTAGCCGGCCTCTTCGATCGCCGCCCGCAACGACGCATCGTTCAACGGGCCGCCGCGGACGGTGACGAGCTTCGCGTCGAGGTCGATCTGAACCGAATCGACGCCCTCGACCTGGCGCAGTTCTTCGCTCACGGCTCGCTCGCAGTGGCCGCAGTGCATGCCCGGCACGCTGTAGGTGATCTCGCCCATTCGGATTCCTCCCTATTATACCTGGAGGGGGTATGTGGGGCCCCGGCCTGAGGGTGAGCTCGCGTCCGAGCCCACCCTCAGCCTTCGGGGAGAGCTATTTGGTCCGGCGCAAGATCCAGAGGCCGGAGTTCATGTCGCTCGCGTAGACGAGACCGGTCGCGGCGTCGACGACGACGCCCCAGACCTGCGTTGTATTGGTCAAGACGCTCCGCTGCGAGGGCTTGACCGGGTTCTCCGTCGCCGGTGGGACGAAGTAGGCGACCTCCTTCGGATTGCGAGGATCAGCGACGTCGACGACACGCACCCCGTCGGAGTACCAGGACTCGTACAGCGTCTTGCCGACCAGGAAGTTGTTGTGGATGACGAAGTCGCCCGCACCCTGATCGTCGGTCCCCAGTGAGCGGGGCGTCTTGTAGGAGCCGATCTGCTGCACGCGTGCCGGGTTGCTGAAGTCCCAGACCCGCATGTAGCCGTAGCCCTTCTCGATGCCCGACCCCGAGGTCTTGCAGAAGTCCTCGTCGGCCGAGAACAGCAACTGCCGCTTCTCGTCGTACTGCGAGGAGTGGCCGTCACCATCCGCGTTTGCCGGATAGGCCGCCCGGCCCGTGTAGACCGGATGGGCGGGGTCGGTCAGATCGAGCCGGATGTAGCCACTGTCCCAATAGGACAGGAACACGAGCTTGCCGTCCTCCGACGGCTCGGCGCCGTGGCCGTAGTTGCCGTCGGGGTCGCAGCCCTGCGCGGCGAACGGCCCGCCCGCCTGTTGCACCTTCCAGGTCGAGACCTCGAACGGGTGAGCCGGGTCGGTGATGTCGATCAGCCGGAAGTCACCTTTGCCGGCGGCGTCGCGGAGACCGTTCGCGTTCACCGAGTCCGGATAGCTTCCGGCCGGCACCGTCGCATACGCAAACGTTCGGTGGAGGTCGGTGTTGCTCTCGATCTCGAACTCGTGCACACCACGGGTGCAGCAACCGCTGTCATAGAAACCGAGCCGCACAGGACGCGTCGCGTCGCTGACGTCCCAGAGCATCAGCCCGTGGATCGCCTCCGGGTCGTGTCGGCCGCCGCCGCACCACTGGAAACCGGCCGCGGCGATGTCATGGCCGGCAAGCAGCCCATACGTCGCCGTGTAGACGACGACGTCCTCCGCAGAGGTGCCTGTCGGGTTCTGCAGCGTCGCGACCCGGGTCGGTTTCGCCGGGTTCGAGACGTCGATCACGGCCACGCCGTTGTCCGGCGGCGCAGGGCAGAAGCGGTCGTTGCCCGTCGCCCAGTCCGCAAAGCCCCAGTGCCCGACGTAGGCGTAGTTCTTGTGCTTCCAGACGTCGGCATTGAAGCCGCGGACGTTCAGGTTGTTATGACCGACGACCTCCATGTTCCAGGCCGACCCGGCCTTCGGGCCGCCCTCATACGTCTTCTGTGATTCTTCGTAAAAGTGCTTCTCGTCCTTGAGCAGATCGTCAGACGATGCTGCCGTCACCCCCACGGCGACAAACACCAGTGCCGCCACGGCGGCGGCCAGAAACGTCAGCTTGCGCATGCTCTCCCCTTTCTCCGATCCGGCACCGGCGCGAGCATACTGCTCGAGATCAGGGAAGATATTGAAAAGTCTCTCATAGCTCATTACTCTGGATCTCCGGTTCGAGGGTCAATCTCAAGGGGGAGCGATACATGTCGAGATCTTCTGCACGGTTTGCGCTGCTGACCGCTCTGGCGGTGACAGCGTTTCTGGCCGCCACGGCTTCACCTGCGGCGGCGCACGGCGTCAGCGCGGCACCTTTCGCCGCAGATTGCGGGGGCTCGACCCCTGCGGTCTTCGGCGGTCTGCCGTGGTCGACGTCGGCCGCCCGCGGGCTGGGCGCGAACGACCTGCGTGAGCCGGCACTCGGCGACGCACCTCAGGAGGTCCCGGCGTCGGCCAAGGGCAGGGGCGGTCCAAACTTCCGCGCCGCTGTGGACGTGTACTTCCACGTCGTCAGCGACGGAGCCACGGGCAACGTCTCCGACTCGGCGGTCAGTGACCAGGTCACGGTCATGAACCTCGGCTACGGAGGCTTCGAGGGTGGCGTCAACACCGGCTTCCGCTTCAAGCTCGTCGGAATCACTCGCAGCGACAATGCAGAGTGGTACAACGCCGGTCCCGGTTCGTCTGCAGAGCGGGAGATGAAGAAGGCACTCCATCAAGGCGACGCGAGCGACCTGAACATCTACTCGACCACCGCCGGCCCGTATCTCGGCTGGGCCTATTTCCCGTCGACCTACAAGACCAAGCCGTGGATCGACGGCCTTGTGATCGACTGGGAGTCGATGGTGCACACATCGACCCGCTACGCCGGCAGATACGATCTCGGCAAGACCGCGACGCACGAATCAGGACACTGGTTCGGCCTCTACCACGTCTTCCAGGGAGGCTGCAACAACTGGGGCGACTATGTCGACGACACGCCGCCGCAGCTGATCGCGACGTACGGCTGCCCCGAAGGCCAGGACAGCTGCAAGGAGCCGGGCATCGACTCGATCCATAACTACATGGATTACTCGTTCGACTCCTGTTACAACCAATTCACCGCAGGTCAGACAGCGCGCATGCAAGACCAGTGGCTGTTCTTCCGCGCGAACGGCGGCACGTCCGTCGGGAATTAGAACGCGCTCGAAGCTTGGTGCGAGGGGCCGGCGGAAGCCGGCCCTTCGTGTTCGCCTAGGGAACATCGCGGCGCGAGGTTGCAAGCGAGCCGGCCACCCCCGCCGCGACCGCGTAGAGGGCGAGGAGCAAGAGGCCGACCGCCGGCGCCACCAGCGTGTCCGGGTCCTGCCCGCTGATCGCCTTTCCGGCGGCGCCGGGCAAGAGCCGCCCGACGCCCCCGACACCGGCCACGTCGCCGACGAGCAGGTTCTCGAAGAACAGGAGCCAGGCACAGAGACCGACGAGCGCCGGCACCTGGTTGCGAACGACGGCGCCGACACCGACTCCGATCGCAGCCCAGAGCGCCGTTGCCGCCGTGCCTCCCGCGATCAGGAGCGCGTAGTCGCCCGCATCGAGCCGGACGTCGATCCCGCGCGCTCTGAGCGCCGCCGTGCCCACACCCGCCGCGACGGCTCCGGCGACGAGCCCGAACCCGGCCCCGATCAGCATGCTCGCGCAGATCTTCGCGGCGACGACCCGGGGCCGCCAAGGCGTGACGAGGAACGTCGGCCGGATCGTTCCGTGCCGGATCTCGCCCGTGATCGACATCGCGCCGAGCAGCGCGGCGAAGAGCGCGCCGAGGACCCCTCCCCACCCGAACAGAACCGTGAGCTGCTTTGAGGCGCTGTCGAAGTCGCCGGCGGCGAGGCCGAGCCCGTGAAGGAGCACGACGAACAGGACGAGACCGAGCATCCCGGCGAACAGGCCGAGGCCGGTGCGGGTCGAACGCTGCTTGAACAGCTCGGCGCGCAAGGCGGCGCTCACGTGGCCTGCCCGGCGGTCAGCCCGAGGTAGACCTCCTCGAGCGTTTGACCCCGACTCGTGAGCTCGTCGAGCCGCGCGGCTGCGACGAGGCGCCCGCGATCGATGATCAGCACCTGGTCGACCGCCTGCGCCACCTCCGCCAGCACGTGACTCGAGACGAGGACGGTGCGGCCCCGGTCGGCGAAGCTACGCAGGAAGCCGCGCAGCCAATGGACGCCCGCCGGATCGAGCCCGTTCGCGGGCTCGTCGAGGACGAGCAGCTCGGGGTTCCCGAGCAGCGCCGCGGCGAGCCCGAGCCGCTGCCGCATCCCGAGCGAATACGTCTTCACCCGCCGGTCGGCGTTGGCGGTGAGCTCGACCAGCTGTAACACCTCGTCGACGCGGCTCGGCGGGATCTCCGCGGCAAGCGCGAGCGCCCGCAGATGGTCGCCGCCGGAGCGTCCGGGATCGAAGTCATTCGACTCGAGCACCGCCCCAACCTGCCGCACCGGCCGTTCGAGCTCGCGGTAGCGGCGGCCGAAGACGAGCGCCTCGCCCGCGGTGGGCTCGGCGAGTCCGAGCAAGAGCCGCAGAGTCGTCGTCTTGCCGGCGCCGTTCGGGCCGAGAAACCCGGTGACCGTGCCGGGCTCGAGTGAGAACGTGAGGTCGTCGACGGCGACGAGCTCGCCATAGCGCTTCGTCAGCGAGTTGACCGTAACCACCGGGACGAGCGGAGGGCTAATGGGCACCGGGGCCGAGCGTGCCGGTGACGTGCAAGACGACAAACAGCAGGACTAGGAGGATCGCGACGACGATCCCGAGTACGGACAGCCAGCGCGGTGTGCCGGCGGGTGGGTCAGCCATGTACCTCTCCTCTGAACGAGACAGTGTGCCTATATCAGATCAGAGTGTCTGAATGATGACGTCGCGTATGCTTAGCCGGTGCCGAGGCTGTGGAACGAGACGATCGAGGCGCATCGCCGCGAGGTCCGCGACGCGACCCTGGCCACCACCGCGGCGCTGGTCGCCGAGCACGGGCTGCGGTCGGTGACGATGTCGCAGATCGCCGAGGAGACCGGCATCGGACGGGCGACGCTGTACAAGTACTTCCCGGACGTCGAAGCGATCCTGCTCGCCTGGCACGAACGGCAGATCACCGGCCACCTCGAATATCTCGCCGAGGTCCGAGACCGGGCCGACGGCGCCGGCGAGCGACTCCAGGCGGTGCTCGAGGCCTACGCGCTCATCTCCCACGAGTCCCGCGGACACCACAACACCGAGCTCGCGGCGTTTCTGCATCGAGACCAGCAGGTCGCCCGAGCCGAGCAGCAGCTCCGCGCGATGATCCGCGACCTGCTGGCCGAGGCCGCAAAGACCGGCGCCATCAGGGACGATGTCGCGGCTGACGAGCTTGCGAACTACTGCCTCCACGCGCTGACAGCATCCGGCAGCCTGCCGTCCAAAGCCGCCGTTCGCCGGCTCGTCGCCGTCACCCTGGCTGGGCTGCGCCACCCCCAAAGATTGAAGAACCAATCGGCGCCGAAGTGGGTATAGAGACGCGGAACCGAACCGACGCGGAGAGGGGGAAGGAATGAAACGTCGTCTGCTCGCGAGTCTGTCATTGCTGCTGCTGGTTCTGGCTTTACCGCTCGTCGCATTCGGTGACGTGACCGTTGGACCCGGCGGCGGCACGCCCGGAACGTCGCTCAACTTCCAGCTCGTAGGCTCGAACCCGCTCTACGCGCGGGGCATGAATGCCGCGCTGACGATTTACGACCACTACCTCTACGTCGGGAACCGCACCGACGGGTCGAGCACCTGCGGAATCGGCGACCCGCGCCGCGATGTCGACCCGAATTCCTGCCCGCACCCGCATCCGGGAATCCTGATCGCCGACATCGCCGACCCGACGAACCCAACGGTCGTGGGTGAGATCGGTGCGCCGTACGCAGGCCAGGTGGGGATCACGACGCGCGAGCTCCGCGTCTGGCCGCAGAAGAAGCTGTTGATGGTGATGACGTTCCGCTGTAGCTCCGTGATTCACGCCTGCCCGGCGGGAACCGACACCACCTTCCCCTTCGACATCAAGTTCTTCGACCTCACCGACCCGGTGCACCCAACCTTCATCTCGAGCTACGTACCGACCTCGCAGGCGGGGCTGAAGGTGAAGCCCCACGAGATGTACCTCTGGATCGACCCGCAGGATCCGAGCCGGGCGCTGCTCTGGCTCTCGACCCCGAGCACGTCGGTGAGCCCGACGCGGCCGAACCTGATGATCGTCGACATCAGCGCGGTCCCATCGGGCGGCGCCGTCGACGAGGTCGCCGAGGGGAACTGGAACCAGTTCTTCCCCGGCGCGGACGTCGCGGCGAGCTACGACTTCGACCTCTCGCTTCACTCGATGACGCCCTCGTTCGACGGGACGCGTACCTACCTCGCGTATCTCCGGGGCGGCTTCGGCGTCCTCGACACGAGCAAGGTCGCGAACGACCAGGTGCCCGAGGGAGCGGTCGAGGACCTGAACGACGACCTGCTGACGCCCGTTCCGTTCCCGACCTGGGGCACGGGTCCGCACTGCGAGGGTCACACCGCCGCCGGCTGCGCCGAGAGTCACTCGGCGGTGCCGCTGCCCGGCCGGCCCTTCGCGCTCACGATCGACGAGGTCTACGGCAGCTTCACGACGCCGTCGTTCGGCTGGCCGTGGGGGTGGGCTCGGCTCTGGAACATCGCCCAGCCGCGCCGGCCGCACATCGTCGGCGAGTACAAGATCCTCCAGAACACAACCGCCTACACACCGGCTCCGGGCGAGAACGAGTTCAACTCGTACTCCTCGCACAACCCGACGCTGACGCGGAACCTGCTCTTCGACTCCTGGCATTCGGGCGGCGAGCAGGCGATCGACGTCTCCGACCCGGCCGCCCCCGTGCAGGTGGGATGGTTCTCCCCGACGCCGCTCGCCGCCGTCGCCAACGAGGACCCGGCCCTCTCGCGCGGTCCAAACAAGGTCGTGGTGTGGAGCTTCCCGATCATCAGAAACGGGCTGATCTACGTCATCGACATTCGCAACGGGCTCTATGTCCTCCGCTACACGGGCGCACACGCCGGCGAGGCCGACGGAATCTCGTTCCTCGAAGGGAACTCGAATCTCGGAGATGCCGGAGCAATCGCCAAGAGCGCCGGCCCTTAAGCACTAGAACCCAAGCGAGGGCCGGCGCGTCGAGCGCGCCGGCCCTCGACACGGGACCTCGAGCATCTCCCGTCAGCCGATCAGTCTCACTCGCTCGAAGCGACGCCAGCGACGGTCGGCGGTCAGGACCGCGTCGGCGCCGAGGAGCTCACCGCAGGCGAGGACGAGCGCGTCCGGCAGCCTCAGCCCCCGCTCGTGAGCGCGCAGGCTCGCGGCCCGCTCGGCCACCGCGCGATCGATGGGCACGACCTCGAGTTGGAGCGCGGCCAACGCGTCCCGGGTCTCGTCGAGCCTTCCCTTGCGGGCCGGATCGACGAGCGACTCGGCGTAGGCCGACGCGGGCAGCCGCAGATCGTCTTGTGCGCATTCGAGGAGCGTGCTCGTGGCCGACGCGTGGAGCGCGTCGTCGGGATCGAGGTGGGCGATCACGACGCTCGCGTCGAGGACGATCAGCGCCACTCGCCTCGCAGTCGCTCGAGGCTTCCCTTCTCATAGATGCCCGCAAGACTGCCGGCGGTCTCCTCGATCGCCCGCCTTCGATCAGCGACCCCATCGGCCGGCGTGAGCACGATCCGGCCGGCTCGATCGACCTCGACCTTCAACTCGTCGCCCGGCCCGAGCCCGGTCTGCTCGAGCGCCTGCAAGGGAATGGTCACCTGGCGCTTGCTGGAGAGCCGCGTGAAACCACGCCTTCGCGTGATCTTGACTCGTTTCGCCATGAGTAAAGACTAGCGCGCGGCGACGGACGGCGTCAGGGCGGCATCACGAACGGGCTCGAATCCAGCGGAGAATCAGGGCGCGCCCTCAAGCTTTTCTTCGGCGAGTTCGCCTCACCGGACACGGCTCGAGCCCAGCTCGCCGCCTACCGCCGGTTTCTCACGCGCCGGCTCGAGCGCTACGAAGCGCTCCGCAACGGTTCCCGCTTCAACAGCATCTATCCCCAGCACGTTCTCCAACACGGCATCACGCGCGCACACGCAACGCTCGCCTGGATCGATGAGACCACCGCCGCAATCGAAACCGACGCGGC
>DASWEF010000076.1:0-22268 GCA_036394855.1 Gaiellaceae bacterium
TCGAGGGTTCGAATCCCTCCTTCTCCGCTTCTAGGCACGGAGAGGTGTCCGAGTGGCCTAAGGAGCGCGACTGGAAATCGCGTACGTGCTGAAAGGTGCGTCGCGGGTTCAAATCCCGCCCTCTCCGCTCGTTCTTCTTCAATTACCCCATCAGGGGGAGGAAAGCGGGCCAGGGGTGCCGAAAATGAGCTTGCCGGCTCCCCCCTCATACCCCCCCGGCATCTGAAACCCGTCTGCGGCTACCCGAGGCGGGTTTCGCCTTTCTGGGCCTTGCCGGCCAGGTCCGAACGATCAGGGTCTGACCCTGGTTGGAACGAAAGCGTGACGTTTGTTTCACAGAAGTTAGGCTCGCGCGCATGTCGGCTCGGCCGATCAACGTCTGGGATTACGAGCGGCTCGCGGAGGACAAGCTCGACGCCAACGCGCACGCGTACTTCGCCGGCGGAGCGGGGGACGAGATCACGCTGCGGGAGAACCTTCGCGCCTTCGAGCAGCGCAAGCTCCGTCCGCGCGTGCTCGTGGACGTCGGCAAGGTGTCTACCGCGACGACCGTCCTCGGGACGGAGGTCGCGCTTCCGGTTCTGATCGCGCCGCTCGCGATGCAGCGCATGGCGCATCCGGACGGTGAGCTCGCGACCGCGAGGGCCGCTGCCGCAGCTCGGACGGTGATGTGTCTCTCGTCCGCCGCGACGTGCGCCCCGGCGGAGATGGCGGCCGCTGCGCCTCCCGGGGCTCGTTGGTTCCAGGTCTACGTCTGGCGACCTCGGAGCAAGACCGAGGCGGCGATCGAGGAGGCAGTGCAGCACGGCTACTCCGCACTCGTGCTGACGGTCGACGTTCCGTACATCGGACGCCGAGAGCGCGACGTCCGAGTCGACTTCAGGGTTCCCGAGCACCTGACCGTCGAGGGCAACCTCTTCGGTGAGGGTTTCGATCCGACCGTGAGCTGGCGTGACCTGGAATGGCTCGCCGGCTATGGGCTGCCGGTCGTGGTGAAGGGGATTCTCACGGCGGAGGATGCGGAGCTCGCGTGCGAGCACGGCGCTGCCGCCGTCGTGGTCTCGAACCACGGCGGGCGTCAGCTCGACGGCGTGCCGGCTGCTCTCGACGCGCTCGAAGAGGTCGCCGACGCGGTTGCCGGACGCGCGGAGGTGCTGCTGGACGGAGGCGTGCGGCGCGGCACGGACGTGTTGAAGGCGCTCGCGCTCGGCGCGCGCGCCGTCCTGATCGGCCGCGCGATGCTCTGGGGCCTCGCCGTCGCCGGCGAGGAGGGCGTCGCCGACGTCCTCCGCATGTTTCGGAAGGAGATCGAGCTCGGCCTTGCGCTGCTCGGCTGCGGGTCGCCCGCCGACGTCACGCGTGCGCACGTGACCTGACGGTCAGTCGTGCACGCGGGCGATCAGGTCGCCGCGCCGCATGACCTTGACCGCCGTCCCGGCGAGACGCACCTCGTGACCGGCGTCGCTCGGGAACAGAACCTTGTCGCCGGGCTCGATACCGCTTGCCTCGCTCCCGACCGCGGTGACGACGCCCGTGCGGCAGTCCGTCTCGGCAGAGGCGGGAATGATCAGCCCGAGGTTCGTCTCCGACTCCTCGTCGGAGGGCTGGATGACGACGTAGTCGTCGAGGGGCTCGAGCGAGAGGTCGATCCCGTGTGTCTCGGGCTCCTGCATGCACTAAAGGTACAGCCGTGCCGGCACGCAGAATACTTGGACACCATGCGCGTCGGCCGGCACGAGGTTCGCGTCTCGAATCCGGAAAAGGTCTTCTTCCCGGAGCGCGGCTTGACGAAGGGAGATCTGGTCGGCTACTACCTCGACGTCGCCGACTGCGCGCTTCTGCATCTCCGCCGGCGCCCCTTCCACATGGTGCGCTACCCGAACGGCGTCGACAGCGACTTCTTCCACCAGAAGCGCGTCCCGGCACACCCTGAGTACGTCGGCGAGCAGGTCGTCCAGTTCCCGAGTGGCCACTCGACGGTCTTCGCGGTGATCGACAACGCCGCCGCGCTCGCGTGGGTCATCAACCTCGGCTGCATCGAGCTGCACACCTGGCACTCGCGCGTGCCGGAGATCGAGAAGCCCGACTACCTTCTGATCGACCTCGACCCCACCACGGACGGGCAGTGGCCGTACGTCCGCGAGATCGCGCTCGTCGTGCGCGAGGTGATGGAGGAGCTGGGTCTGTCGGCGTACCCGAAGACCTCCGGCGCGACCGGGCTGCACGTCGTGGCGCCGATCAAGGCCGAGCTCGCCTTCCCGGAAGTGCGCCGCTTCGCGAAGGCCTTGGCGGAGGAGGTCGAGCGCCGCATCGGCGACCAGGAGGTCGCGACGACGACCTGGCGCGTCGCCGAGCGGCGCGGCGTCTTCGTCGACTTCGGGCAGAACTCGCGCGACAAGACGATCGCGTGCGCATATTCCGTACGTCCTACGAGTGACGCGCGCGTCTCTGCGCCGCTGGGGTGGGAGGAGGTGCCGGACGTCGATCCGGCCCGCTTCACCGTGCAGACGATGCGCGACCGCATCGCCGAGGTCGGAGATCTCACCGCCGGCATGTGGCGACGCAAACGGGCTCTCGGCCCGTTGTTCGCGAAGCTCGGGCTAGACGCGCCCGGCTAGCAGGCTCTCGAAGGTCGGGTCGTCCTTGCGTCGCGGTGGCCGCACCTCGCGCCAGGTGCACTGCTCCGGATCCTTATCGTCGCGGAAGCGCAGGAAGCGCGACCCGTGGCGGAAGCGATTGCCCTGCACCTTGTCGTAGCGCACCTCCGCGACCAGCTCGGGGCGTACCGCCGACTCCGCGAGCTCGCCCGTTCCCCAGCGGTTCGGCTCGGAGAAGCCACGGTCCGGCGCGTCCTTCAGCAGCGGTGCGATGCGCTCGAAGATTTCCTTGTGCTTGCTCGCGGCGACGGCCGCCGAGCCGACGTAGTCCATCTTGCCGCCCTTTCCGTAGAGGCCGAGCAGCAGCGTCGCGATCCGCGTCGGCTTCTCCTTCCAGCGCACGCCGACGATGACGCAGTCCGCGGTCTTGTACGGCTTGACCTTCAGCACGGCGTCGCGCGACCCCGGGAGGTAGGGGAGGCCCAGCCGCTTGGCGATGACGCCGTCGAGGCCGGCGGCCTCGAAGCTGTTCAGCCATTCCTGCGCGGCGTCCGTGTCGGCCGTCGTCGGAGACAGCCGGAATCCCTCCGCGACACGCTCCAACTCGGCGCGTCGTTCCTCGAGCGGCTTCTTGTGTACGGCCTTCCCTTTCCACAGGAGCAGGTCGAAGACGACGAAGTCGGCGGGAATCTCGGCCGACAGCTTGCGCACGCGCGACTCCGCCGGGTGAAGCCGCATCTGCATCGAGTCGAAGTCGAGCACGCCGTCCCGGGCGATCACGATCTCGCCGTCGAGGGCGGAGTGAGGCGGGAGCAGGTTACCCAGGGGACGCAGCTCCGGGAAATATCGGAGCAGCGGCCGACCGTTGCGCGACCAGAGCGCCAGCTCGCCGCCGTCGTTCTCCAGCACGCCTCGGAAGCCGTCCCATTTGGGCTCGAACTGCCAGCCGTTCGAGTCAGGCAGCTCCTTGACGAGCTGAGCCTCCATGGGTGGGAAGGGAACGTTTGGCCCGGGCACGCTGTGGAACCCTAATCTCGTGGGAGAGCTCGACGGGGTCTGGGCGGTCGAGCGTGCCTCGGGCGCGCTGCCACCCCTGCATGGATGCGTCAAGCGCATCCACGGCTCTCGGGGCACGACGGAGTTTCCGCGGTTCCCCGGGATGCCGTTCGAGGTGCGCGGGCTCGAGCTCCACTACCGCGGCCCGTTCGCCCTGCTCGTGGACAGGCTCGAGCGGCGCAATGGCGGCTATCTCGGCCGAGCCACCGTGCTGGGCCGGGAATTCGGTGAATTCACGTTGAGGAGGTTGGATCCGATGGGCCAGTTGAAGGAGCAGCTGATCAAACACATCGACGAGGCGCACGCGATGGAGCAGAACGTGCTGCGCATGCTCGACTCGATGATTTCCGACACGGACGACCCGCAGATTCTCGACGCTCTCGAGCATCACAAGATGCAGACCCAGGGTCACGCCGATCGCATGGCGCAGCGCCTCGAGGCGCACGACCGGTCACCCTCCGCCGTGAAGCAGATCGGAGGCGTGCTCGGCGCGCTCGCGAAGATGCCGCTCGATTTCGTGCGCGGCGAGAAGGCGGGGCGAAACGCCAGAGACGGCTACGCGACGGAGCACCTGGAGATCGCGAGCTACGAGCTGCTGCGACGGATCGCAGAGAAGGCGGGCGACGAGGAGACGGCCCAGGCGGCTCGGGAGATCATCGAGGAAGAGAAAGTGATGGCCAGGCTGATCGCCGACAACTGGGACAAGTTCGCGGACCTGTCCCTGAAAGAGGAGGGCATTACCGTCTAGTCACCTCTGGCCACGGCCCGGCGCGTAGCGCCCGTCCGCGAAGCGGACCAGTGGAGGGGGTTCGGGGGAACCGGGAGGTTCCCCCGACTCCTATCAATCGGCTAATTCAGCCAGGGAGCGAGGAACCCCTCGATGTCGCGGCAGCCGCGGGGGCGTTCGAGCCGCGCGGCCACCACCCGTCCCTCCACGACGACGAGCGTCGGCACCGTCCCGATCCTGAAGCGCTCCAGCAGATCCGGGCGCTCCTCCTCGGCCACGCGGACGACCTGGAACGTCCCGTGGTTCCGTCGCCTCTGCAACACCTGGGCCAGGAAGCCCTCCACTCGTCGGCATTGACCGGACAGGGTCGAGTGGAAGAACACCAGCCTCGGTTGTTCTTGCTCCAGCGCGGGAGTGGCCACTGCCATGTCGCACCTCCGTCTTTCTGAAGGGCGAGGACTTGGCCCTTTGCTAGGAAACCGGTGGGTTCTTCTCCAAAATCTGCGTTTTCGTAACCTCGTAACCTCGGCTCGATCCGCCGCGTCTAAGCTCACGCGATGAGGAGGGTCGCCGTCACGGGCCTCGGCGCGGTCACGCCGATCGGGAACGACGCCCGCTCGACCTGGCGGGCCGCCGTCGCAGGACAGAGCGGCATCGACTGGATCCGGTCGTTCGATGCGAGCGAGCTTCCCGTCAAGGTGGCCGCAGAGGTCAAGGACTTCGATCCGGCCCAGGTCGCCTCGCCGAAGGAGGTGCGGAAGCTGGAGCGAAACGTCCTCCTCTCGCTGGGCGCGGCCCGCGAGGCGATGGCCGACGCGGGCCTGAACGGGTTCGATCCGATGCGGGTGGGAGTCGTGTTCGGGACGGCGATCGGCGGCGTCAACGGGATCCTCGAGCAGGAAGAGATTCGGCGCGACCGCGGGCCGGACCGCGTCTCGCCGAACTTCCTCCCCAACGTCCTCGTCGACTCCGCCAGCGGCCAGCTGGCGATCTCGCTCGGAATCAAAGGCCTGAACTACGCGATCGTGTCTGCATGCGCGACCGGCTCACACGCGATCGGCGAGGGCGCGGAGGTGATCAAGCGTGGCGATGCGGACGCGATCCTGGCGGGGGGCGCGGAGGCGTGCATGCACCCGCTGATCCTCGCGGGCTTCACCGCGATGCGCGGGCTCGCCGTCGAGGACGAGCATCCGCCGCGCGCGTCACGTCCTTTCGACGCGACGCGCGCCGGGTTCGTGATGGGCGAGGGTGCGTGCGTGCTCGTGCTCGAGGAGCTCGAGGCGGCGCGCGCGCGCGGGGCGACCGTCTACGCCGAGGTGCTCGGGTACGGCGGCTCGAATGACGCGCACCACATGGCGCAGCCCGAGCCGGAGGCGACGGGCGTGGCGGAGATGATGCGCGCTGCGCTGCGCCGGGCGAACGTCGAGTCCGATCGGGTCGGTTACATCAACGCCCACGGCACCTCCACGCCGCTCGGCGATCTCGCCGAGACGAAGGCGATCAAGGAGGTCTTCGGCGCGCATGCGTACGAGCTCGCGGTCTCGTCGACCAAGTCCGTGATGGGCCACACGTTCGGGGCCGCCGGCGCGATCGAGGGGATGATGTGCGTGCTCGCGCTCCACGAAGGCGTGCTTCCGCCGACGATCAACTACCGGGAACCGGATCCCGAGTGCGACCTGGACTACGTGCCGAACGAGGCACGCGAGGCGAAGGTCGACGTCGCGCTCTCGAACGCGATGGGCCTCGGCGGGCACAACGGCTGCGTGCTGTTCGGGAGGGCGCCGTGAGCTTCATCGTCGATCCGCCGGTCGAGGAGTACGCCGAGGCTCACTCCTCTCCCGACGGAGAGCTGTTCGAGCGGCTGGCGGCGGAGACGCGTGAGAAGACGACGGCGCCGCAGATGATGGTCGGGCTGCTGGAGGGTCGGTTTCTCGGCGTTCTCGTTCGGTCGTTGCGGGCGCGACGCGTGCTCGAGCTCGGCACGTTCACGGGCTACTCCTCGATCTCGATGGCCCTCACACTGCCGCCCGGCGGGCGGGTGATCACGTGCGACGTCGACGAGGAGACGACCGCGATTGCACGGCGGTATGCAGAGGAGGCGGGCGTCGCGGACCGCATCGACTTCCGCCTCGGACCAGGTCTGGAGACGATCGCCGGCCTCGACGGGCCGTTCGAGCTTGTCTTCATCGACGCGGACAAGGAGAACTACGTCAACTACTACGAGGCGACGCTGCCGCTCCTGGCCGAGTCGGGCCTGATGGTCGTGGACAACACGCTCTGGTCCGGGCGCGTGGCCGATCCGGACGAGGACGACCAGAACACGCGGGCGATCCGAGCCCTGAACGAGCGCGTTCGCGACGATCCCCGTGTCGAGAACGTCCTCTTGACGGTCCGCGACGGCATGAATCTCGTCTGGCGGGCATGACATGATCCGCACATGAGCGAGATGGCCGCGCCGGTGGCCGCCCAGCAGGAGCGAGGCCCGGTCGGGAACACCCGGTCGGTGGGACTGTCGATCCTGTGGGCGGTGCTCACGATCGGCATCTACACGTTCATCTGGACGTACAAGACCCACGAGGAGATCAAGCGCCACTCGGGCAACGGCGTCGGCGGAGTCATCGGACTCGTGATCTTCATCCTCATCTCGCCGGTGACCTACTTCGTCGTCGCCTCCGAGACCCGCTACATGTACGAGGACCTCGACGAGCAGAAGAGTCCGGTCCGCGGGATCACGGGTCTCTGGTTCCTCCTCCCGCTGATCGGAAGCATCGTCTGGTTCGTCAAGGTGCAGGGCGCGCTCAATCGCTACTGGCAGTCGAAAGGCGCTCCCCCTCCTTAACGACGCTCGGCTCGAGCTCCGCGATCGAGTCCAGGACGACGCCGGCGAGCGCACGCGCTTCTTCGGGCGGCGGAAAGGCCGGATTGGGAATCGCGATCACGCTCATCCCGGCTGCATGCGCCGAGCGGATCCCGTTCGCCGAATCCTCGATCGCCGCGCAGTTGGCCGGATCGACGCCCAGCCGGCGCGCCGCCTCGAGGTAGACGTCGGGCGCAGGTTTTCCGCGCTGCACTTCCTCCGACGAGACGGTCGCGCGAAAGCAGGGCGCGAGCCCCGACGTCTCGAGAGCCTTGTCGATGAGCTCGCGGTTCGACGAGGATGCGAGGCCGAGCGGCCAGCGTTCGGCGATCCGCTTCACTGCCGAGACGGCGCCGTCGATCAGAGGCAGCCTCTTTGCATAGCGGTCGAGCATCCGGTGCACGACCTCGCGATTGATCTCCTCCGGCGGTTCGGCGAGACCGACGACGTCGTGCATGTAACGCGCCCACTCGGGCGAGCTCATGCCCATCATGTCCGCCTGCGCGCGCTCGCTCCAGCGGCCGCCGCGCTCGCGGGCAAGCCCCTCGCGTACGTCGTCCCAGAGCTCCTCCGTGTCGAGGATCACGCCGTCGAGGTCGAAGACGACGGCGTCGATCACGCAGGGTGATACCCGCCGCCGCGGTAGACCAGACCGTCCGCCGAGGCGCCTAGCTCGATCGACTCCACCTCGCCCACGAAGATCGTATGGTCGCCGGCCTCGTGCTCGGACACGGTCCGGCACTCGAGCCAGCCAAGCGCTCCCACGACGAGAGGGCCGCGTACACCCTCCCGGACGTCCACGCCGATCCACAGGGCCACCGGAGGAATTCCGCTCCGCGCGAAGTGCTGGGCGATCCCCGCCTGTGAGCCGGAGAGCAGGCTCGCCGTCCAGCCGCCCGCGCGGCGAATCGGCTCGTGCGACGACGAGTCCCTTCCGATCGAGATCCCGACGAGCTGGGGCTCGAGCGAGAGCGAGACGAGCGAGCCGACCGTGAGGCCGAAGCGCTCGCCGTCGACCTCGGTCGTGACGACGGCGACCGGGGTTGGAAAGCGCCGCATCACTTCTCTCAGCTCGTCACCGGTCATTCGCTCGATGATATGGACGTGAATCGACGTGACGTCATCGAGTTCGCCGCGGCGGCGGTCCTGGTGGCGGCGGCCGCGGCGTCTCACTTCGCCGGCGCCGAGCCCGTGCTGTCGTTCGTGCTCGCGGCGATCGCCATCGCGATTCTGGCCCGTCTGGTCGGCAGTGCGACCGAGCAGCTCGGCGCCCGGCTCGGCTCGTCTATTGCGGGCGTGACCCAATCCGCGCTCGGCAACCTGCCGGAGCTCTTCATCGCGCTCTTCGCCCTGCACGAAGGCTTGACGCGAGTCGTGCAGTCCGCGCTCGTCGGCTCTGTGATCGCGAACGGCGTGCTGGTGCTCGGGATCGCGTTCCTCGCCGGAGGTGTGCGGAACGGCACGCAGAGATTCGACTCGCCGCGGGCCCGCATGTTCGCGACGCTCACGACGGTCGCCGCCGCAATCCTGGCGGTGCCGACACTTGCGCATGCGTTCCATGCACCCGCTGCTGCGCACTCGAGGTCGTTGAGCCTCATCTGTGCCGGCGTGTTGCTGGCGCTCTTCTTCCTCACCCTGCCCGGATTCCTCGCCGGTGGAAAGGAGGCCGCGCCCTTGCCGGCGCGGTGGACCATTAGAGCGACGATCGTCATCCTCGGGTCGTCAGGCGTCGCTGCGGCGTTCGTCAGCGATTGGTTCGTGACGGCGCTCAGGCCCGCGACGGAAACGCTCGGGATGAGTGAGGCTTTCGCCGGGCTCGTCGTGGTCGCCATCGCCGGAAACGCGGTCGAGAACGTCGTCGGGGTGCAGCTCGCAATGCGAAACCGGCCCGACTTCGCGATCTCGGTGATCATGAATTCCGCGTCGCAGGTAGCGCTGCTGCTCACGCCCGTGCTCGTCTTCGCAAGCCTCTTCTTCGCGACCAACTTGACGCTCGTCTTCCCGACGCTCCTCGCGATCTCACTCCTCGTGTCCGCAGGGATCGCCGCGCTCGTGATCTACGACGGGGAGACCACCTGGGAGGAGGGAGCGATCCTCATCGGCTTATACGTCGCCGTCGCCGCCAGCTTCTGGTGGGGCGCGTAGCTCGGGATTGGATCAGGCCGAACTGATGCGTGCCGCGAGGCGAAGCCCCACGGCACGCACTGCCGAAGCCGTGGATCGACTCAACCCAAGAGGAAAGCCACCGCGACGCCGACCAGCGCCACGGCTCCGATGCCTGCGATCTCAAGGCGGTGACGGGCGAGCGTCTCGTTGAGGCGAGGGTCGGGGACTGCGGCTCTCGGCAGAGACGCAAGTCCCAGGAGCACGATCGCGGTGGCGAGGAGCGCGACAAAGAAAGGCTGGATCGCGCGGGCCGTCTTCTCGATGCTGGAGGCGAGAACCGCGCCCGAATGCGAGTTCGACCCCGTGGGCGCCCCGGCGGCCGAGGGATGTTCCTGCGGCGTGAACGACCGCCGAACCTGGGCGATGGCCTGCGCCCCGGTCGAAGATCCTGCGGCGAAGGCGGTGCCACGACTGCCCGCGCAGACATTCGAAGCGCGGGCCGCCATCAGCTCGGCACGGCTTGGGGCGCCGGCCTCGACGACGACGAGCGTTACGCGTCGCACGACTCGGCCCGCCGCCGTCCGGGCAGAGATCCTGTAGGTCCCGGGCCCGAGCTGCCGGCCTCGGACTCGCCCCGTGAAACGAACTCGGTTCAGGCCCGCGTGGCCGGCGATCGTGAAACGTCCCACGCCTCGACAGACGGGAGAGAGCTCGTTGACGAAGAAGACGACGCGTCCCGCCCGCGGCAGGACGAAGGTGAGGACCGTGGTGCGCCGCCGCTTCGGCCCGTTGGTCGCGATCCAGTGCCGCGAGGAATTGAAGTGCTCCACGCGGGAGCTGCGCGGTTGGGAAGCGCGCGAACCCGAAGACCCGGAGGAGCTCCCCTGCTGTGACTGCGAAGACGTGCTTCCGGTGGACGAGCCGGGGATCGAGGACGGCGAGATCGAGGAGGGCGAGACCGCGGCCTGGGCGGTGGACGTGGACGAGGTGACCTCCGGAGCGGCCGGAAGCACCGGCGGCGGCAGCTTGGGGATGGTCGGCAGCGGGACTGGGCTCGAAGGAACGGAGGGAACCGGGACCGAGAGCGTCGTGATCGGGGGGAGGGGGACAGGGTCGGCAAGCGCGTGCCCGGCCAGGAATCCCACACCGGCCAGGACGACCACCGCGGCCACAGTTCTCACACTTCAACAACTCGCGACGGCCCGAGTTGGTTGCGGGCTGGCCGGTCGTGCAAGATGGAGGTCGAGTGTCGGCGATCAAGCGGGACTACTACGAGGTGCTGGGCGTCTCCCGGGACGCCGACCCCGACGCCATCAGGCGTTCCTTCCACGCGCTGGCCCGCGACTGGCATCCGGACGTCGCCGACGCTCCCGACGCCGAAGAGCGGTTCCGCGAGCTGGCCGAGGCGTACTCGGTCCTCTCCAAGCGGGAGGCGAAGCTCCTCTACGACCGCTACGGCTACCGCGGCCGCGGGAACCAGGGGTTCGACGAGGCGCTCTGGGAGGCGCGGCCGCCTCAGGTGGCGCGGGGCGAGAACGTCCACACGGATCTCGAGCTGCGGCGCTTCGAGGCAGAGGAGGGGACGCGGCGCATCGTGAGCTTCGAGGCGGTCGTCCGCTGCAACGCCTGCATGGGTCGCGGCTCGGTCGGCTTGCCGGACCCCGAGTGCGAATACTGCGACGGCACCGGGCGGAAGCGGACGGTGTCCCATCTCGACGTCGCCCAGATCTTCCAGATCGAACCCTGCCCGGCCTGTGTGGGCGAGCCTTGCGCTCGCTGTGACGGAACGGGGACGGTCCCGGCACAACGTCGGATCCGCCTGCACATCCCGCCGGGCGTCGAGGACGGCGCACAGCTGCGGGTGAGCGGGGACGGGAACGATGCCGGTGCGGGCTCGGTACCCGGCGACCTCCTCGTCCGAGTCCACGTCCTGCCGCCGCCGAAGGATCCGCGTGTGGTGCGCTTCTTCGCGTTCGCCCTCCTGGTCGTGGCGATCGCGACGCTCGTTCTGTACGTCTTCGTGCGCTGAGCATCACCCGTGCGGGTGACGCGCGCGTCCGCTCCCGCGTCGATCTAGCGGGCGATGGCGTTCGCCGGCGCGCATCCCGTCGCGATTCTCGTCGTGCTCGCCGCTCTGGCCGCGACGGCAGGTGTCTTCCTGTTCCTGCAGGTGATGATCGCCGGCCGGACGGCGCAGGTGAGCTGGGGGCCGAGGTTCGACGGCGAGTACGACGAGCGCTTCGGCAACCTCGACGTGCGCTACGGCGGTCACGACGAGCACGTGCTCGTGCGGATCAAGGCCGCGGTCTCTTCCCTGCGCTAGGAGGAGGCAGACCAGCAGGTTGCCGAATCGGGAAATTCCGCCTACTCTGAGAGCCTCCCCCCGAGGCGCGCCAGGTGCCGCCTCGTCGGTCGGGTCCACAGAGGAGGGGTCAAAGTGCAGCGAAGGGTCTTTGCGGTCGCGCTGACTGCCGTTACGGCGATGTTCCTTGCCACTGCCGTGGTGGCGGCGGGAGCGAGGGCCGGTGAGTCTTCGGCGGCCGGTCTCGAGTTGAAGCCACAGCCGGTCCATCCGGTTACGCCGAGTCAGTTCCGCGGCGACGTCCGGCGGATTCCCCGCGGGAACCTCGTGCCGGCCGAGGAACGGCCCGCGCCGCGTTCTCCGCAGGAGAGCCCGCCCGCGACGGCGGTCGCAGATCCGGTACTCCAAGCGGCCTCGCCCGATTCGCCTGCGCCTGCGCCCTCCAGCAACTTCCCGGGTCTCGACTTCGCAGGTTGGGGCGCCGGTTGGCCGCCCGACACGAACGGAGACGTCGGTCCGACCTACTTCATCCAGACCGTGAACACGTCCATCGGGATCTTCGACAAGACGACGGGTAACCGCGTCGCGGCCTTCACGTTCGACAGCCTCTTCAGTCAGTCGCCGACCGGAACGCCGTGCGACAACAACAACCAGGGTGACCCGATTGCGCTGTACGACCCGATCGGCGACCGCTGGATCGTCACCGACTTCGCCTGGTCGAACTTCACGAGCGGCGCCATGTATCAGTGCATGGCCGTCTCGAAGACCTCCGATCCCGTGACCGGCGGCTGGTACTTCTACGCCTTCCAGACGGAGAGCGGCGGCGTCATTCCCGACTACCCGAAGCTCGGGGTCTGGCCGGACGGCATCTACATGTCGGCGAACGACTTTGCGACGACGGGGTCGGGGTCCTTCCAGAACGTGCAGGTCTGGGTGTTCGACCGGGTCGCGATGGAGGCGGGCACGACGGCCGGCGGGTTGACCGTGAGCCTGCCGCGGACGGTCGGCGGCGTGACGGTGTTCAGCCTCCTGCCCAGCAACTCGCGCGTCGTCACCGGTCTCCCGCCGAGCGGCGCGCCGAACTACTTCGCGTCGATCTGGGGCGCGTACGACATCCGCGTCTGGAAGTTCCACGTCGATTGGGCGAACACGGCGAACTCGAGCTTCACCGGCCCGACGAACGTCCCGATCGCGACGTTCAACGTCGGCCCGTCGACGGTGCCGGAGAGGGACGGCAACAACCTCGACACGCTCTCCTACCGGCTGATGATGCAGAACCAGTACACGAACCTGAACGGCGCCGAGTCGCTGTGGTTGTCGCACACGGTCGGCAGCGGCGGTTCGAACGTCGCGCAGCCGCGCTGGTATCAGCTGCGCGTAACGGGCGGCACGATACCCGGGTCGCCGACCCAGCAGTCGACGTGGGCGCCGGACTCGAAGAACCGCTTCATGCCGAGCCTGGCCGTCGACAAGAACGGCGACATGGCGATCGGGTACAGCGTCTCCGACGGAACGATGTATCCGTCGATCCGCTATGCGGGCCGGCTCGCGAGCGATCCTCCGAGCACGCTCGGGCAGGGTGAGACCTCGTTGATCGAGGGCACCGGATTCCAGTGCTGCACGTTCTCGGACGGGAGCACGAACTCGCGCTGGGGTGACTACAGCGCGATGTCGATCGATCCCGACGGCTGCACGTTCTGGTACACGAGCGAGTACTACGACACACTGCCGACGACGCTTGCCCAGGACAATTGGAAGACGCGGATCGGCTCCTTCCAGCTGCCCGGTTGCAGCACCGTGCCGCCGGCCGCGCCGACGATCTCGTCGTTCACGCCGACGAGCGGTCCGGTCGGGACCTCGGTGTCGATCGACGGCTCGGCGTTCATCGGCGCGACTTCCGTGACGTTCGGCGGCACCGCGGCGGCGTACGTCGTGAACTCCGATGCCCAGATCACGGCGACAGTTCCGAGCGGCGCAACCACGGGCCCGATCGCGGTGACGACGGCGGGCGGCACTGCGACCAGCTCGACGAACTTCGAGGTGACACCGCCGGGTGCGCCGACGATCTCGTCCTTCACGCCGACGAGCGGACCGGTCGGTACGACCGTGGTGATCAGCGGAACCGCGTTCACAGGCGCGAGCTCCGTTACTTTCAACGGCACGGGTGCGACCTTCACCGTGAACTCGGATACGCAGATCACGGCGACCGTTCCGTCCGGTGCGACGACCGGGCCCATAGACGTCACCACCGGCGGCGGCACTGCGACGAGCGCCTCGAGCTTTACCGTCACGCAACCCGCGCCGACGATCTCGTCCTTCTCGCCGGCGATGGGTCCGGTAGGAACCGTCGTGACCATCACCGGAAGCGCCTTCACGGGCGCGACGTCGGTGACGTTCAACGGGTCAGCGGCGTCTTACGCGGTCAACTCGAACACCCAGATCACCGCGACGGTCCCGGCGGGAGCGACGACGGGCCCGATCAGCGTGACGACGCCGAGCGGGACCGCGGCGACCTCTAACCCGTTCCGCGTCAAGAAGCACTAGAGACAAGGGCGCCCGCCCGCTCTGGGCGGGCGCCTCGCTCTCTATCATCCGCGCAGACCGGCGTCACGTAACGCCTGGAATTCCAGGGGGTCAGCATGATCGCGCGGCAGACCGTCCACGATCGTCGATTCGCAATGGCACCGGCCGGCTTGCTGCTCGCCCTCTTCATCGCTACGGCGACGGCGTCTCCAGCCGGGGCCGTCTACCGAGGCTATGACGCCTCCTTCGGCTCGTACCGCTTCATGGTTTCGTTGCGCCTGGCCGAGACGCCGGACAGCCACCGCTGTGGCGGCACGCTCATCGAGCCCGACATTGTCCTGACCGCGGCGCATTGCATCGCCCGCGTCCCGGCGGGCGGGCTCGTGGCCGTCTTCGGTGCCGACGTCCCCGACTGGCCGAACGCGCCGCGGATCTCCACGTTGGGTCATCGCGTCCCCGAGACCTTCGACTTTCGCGTCGACAACCGTGACGACATCGCGGTCGTCCGGCTCGCCGCCGCGCAGGACACGCCGGGGATCCGGTTGGCCGCAAGCGAACCGCGCCTTGGCGTCCGCGTCGTGACCGCCGGGTGGGGCTGTACCAATGCTCCGCCCGTCTGCAGGGTGCCGGCGGCCAATCTCCAGGCCTCCGGTCAGACTGTGCTCCGCGACTCCTCCTGCGGCACGGACGTGTTCTGGACTCGACCGACCTACAACGCCCGCACGAACATCTGCACGAGGGGCACCAGGTCCAGGTCGACCATCAACCGCGGCGACTCGGGCGGCCCCCTGCTCGTCCGGGACCGGCGCGGCGGCTTCCGCCAAGTCGGCGTCACGGCCCTCGGCTCGGACAGCACCACCAAAGCTCTACGCCGGCTTCACCTCGATTCCCGTCGAACGGAAGTGGATCGGAGCCGCCATCGGGTCGTTGCGGACGAGCTGAGGACTCGGGAGTCGTGGGGAGAGTCTTCAGCGGCGGCCGGGAGCTGCCGATAGCGGAAACGTGTCGTGGACAAGGGAGGCGCTGGCCCTCATGGCCGTCGGTTCAGTCGTGGTCGGCTTTGCGTTAGGTCGCTTTTGGGCCGTGCTGCTCGTGGTCGGGGGGTGGCTTCTTTACATCCGAGTGATCTATCCGGCCAATCATCCGACGACGGTGCGCCTGGAGCCCGGCCTCCAGCGCTGGGTGGAGTTCTGGGTAGATGCGCTCACGTGGGTGACGGCCGGAGGCCTCGGCGCCGCCTGCATGATCGGCGTCGTCATACGGTGGGCCGTACGCGAATCGCGCCGACGTCGTGAGTTGCTGAACGTCCGGGCCTAGCCGTCGGCAGGTTGCGATGCTGGCGCTCGCCCGACTCATACACCTGCCCGCCGGGATGACTGATCGTCGCGAGATACGCATGAAGGTCGTCGCTGACCGCCCGCCGTCCGCCGTTGAGCCTGACAGCGTAGAAGGTGATGCCGCCCCAGAGGAATCCGGTCCACTCGGGTAGGGCGCCGTCGCGCGCTGCGGGGATGAGGTCGGTCCGTTTCACACGGAAGCTGAAGGTCGCAGCATTACGACCGACGCGACCCGGGACCGCGACGAATGGATGTCGGCCGTATTCGTCCTCCCGGCTGACATCTTCATAGGCCAGCCGAGCCCGGCCGTCGGCCCGTATCTCCATGTCGAGCTCCAGCTGAGGGCCGAGATAGGTCGGATTCTTCTTGGGTGAGTAGATGTCGAAGCGGATCGGAAGCAGATCCTGGATCGCGCTACCGCGGAGCTTGACGCGCACGCAGAGATCGTCGCCCTCAGTGTCGACCTCGACGCGCCGAAAGTCGGCAGCGCCGTAGCGCTCGGCCTTATCGTGAGAAAGCTGCCTGCTGCCCTGGACGTGCAGGTCGTACGCGGGGTCGTCGTATGAGCTCGTCCTCCCTTTGCACATGAAGACCCGGTGCTCCGGCTCGCGAAAGGTCGCCTGCTCGGCCCGCCGCGCCTTCTCCTCGGCGGCCGTCTTCTGCCTGTATGCGCTGTCCTGGGAAGCCAGGTCCGGCGCATCGAGGATGTCCTCCGGGACGTTGTACGCCGCGAACGCTGCGTACAGGAGTGCGCTCGCCTTGGCCAGCCGCCAACGGCCGTCCCGCTCGACCAGCCAGACGACGTCCTCGAAAGTCTTCTTGATCGGGCGAGCCTCGTCGCCTTGATCGTTGAGCGGGAGCTCGATCCGAACCTTCACGCTTCGCAGTTCGCCGCCGGCCTGCCCGTTGTGGATGTCGAGGATCCGGGCGCTATGGAAGGTGTCGGTATCCGACTCCTCCCCGTAACCGATGTACGACGAGACGACAGTCGAGCATTCCGCGCGATTCGGGATGCGGAACTCGGAGGCGGCCGAGTCGACGATCAGCCTGCAGACCGTCTCACCATCGTGCGCGTTGATTGCATCGACGTAGGCGCGCGCGGTCTCCGTCGGGCTCGAAGCGTCGACATCGGCGTGGCTATCGACTGTCCGGGGGGATCCTTGAGCGGCGTGAATAAGCGGCGGGGGTGGGATTTGAACCCACGGACCGCCTTGCGACGGTCAGCGGTTTTCAAGACCGCCCCGTTCGACCGCTCCGGCACCCCGCCGTGCTCGACAGGGTAGCCCGGCTAGAGGCTAGAGACGTTTCCGGAAGAAGAATCCCAGCAGCGACAGGTAGATCCCTCGCCGTCCGCGCGTATTGACGCTCAGCTTCGCTCCGCGAGGTCCGGCGCTCATGCCAAGGCCGCGTTTGCTGACGTTGAGACGAAGTCCCGGCGCGATGCGTCGGGAGCGGCGGTAGCCCCAGCTCACGCGCGCGTCAGGCGGTACCGCGCGACGTTCGCGTAGTAGTGAGTGCAGCGGTAGCCGTACCTCCGGTACTGCGAGTCATAGGCGTGCGTGCAGAACTGGCCGGCGCGAAGACATTTCTCCGAACCGGCGATGACGGCATGCCTGAATCCCGCGCTGCACGACTTCGCGGCGGCTGAGGGGAGCGAGACGAGGGGCTGCGCCGGAGAGCTCGTCGCTGCCGCGGCGGCAGCAAGCGCCGTCGCAAGCAGCACGACCGCGCGGCGCATCAACCTCGTCCCTTTGACACCTGTCATCTCGAGAGGAGGTTGTCATGGCCCGAGCAGGCCGGCAATGGGCCGATCGGCCCATCTTCGAGACCCGTCAGGCCCGCGCGATCGTCAACGGACCCTACGAGGCAATCGTGGCTGGGGCGCCGTACCGCTGCAGCAGCTCCGGCACCTCGCCCTGGAAGTTCTCCAGGATCGCGAGCACCCAGCGATCGGTCGCGGCCGTGCCGTTCAGCGTGTGGGGCGTCTCGAGCCGCCCGTCCTCCGTCCGGTAGCGGATGCCGCTGCGACGCGCCTGGAAGTCGGTCGTGTTGGAGCACGACGTGATCTCCCGGTAGCGGCCCTGGGAGGGGAACCAGGCTTCGATGTCGTAGCGCTTGGCTGCCGCCGTCGAGAGATCGCCGGCGGCGGTATTCACGACCCGGTACGGCAGCTCCACCGCCTGTACCAGGGATTCTTCGATCGCGAGCATTCGCTCGTGCAGATCCCAGGATTCCTCGGGTCGCGTGTAGGCGACCATCTCGACCTTCTGGAACTGGTGGACGCGGAACATCCCGCGGGTGTCCCTGCCGGCGGCGCCGGCCTCGCGGCGGAAGCACGACGAGAACGCGCAGTACCGAATGGGGAGGGCGTCGAGGATCTCGTCCATGTGCATCCCGATCAGCGGCACCTCCGACGTCCCGACGAGGTAGAGGCCGTCCTCCGGGACCGCGTAGTAGTCGCTCTTGTCCGACGGGAAGAAGCCCGTGCCGTACATCGCCTCTTCGCGGACGAGGACGGGAGGGATCATGGGAGTGAAGCCCTCCGCGACGAGACGGTCGAGGGCCATGCGGTAGAGCGCGAATGCAAGGAGCGCAGTGTCGCCCGCGAGGAAGCCGAAACGTGCGCCGGAGATCTTCGCGGCGCGCTCCAGCTCGAACCGGCCGATCTCGGTGTGCTCGCGCGGGTTCTCGAGCTGGGGAGTGTCGCCCCAGCGTTTGATCTCGACCGCGTCTTCCTCCGTCATCCCGTCGGCGGCGGACTCGTGCGGAGGATTCGGCACCTTCGCCAACGCCTGCTCGCGCTCGGTCTCCGCCGCGGCGAGCTCCTCTTCAAGGGTGCGCAGCTGCTGCTTGACCTGTTTCAGCTCCTCGAGCTGTTCCGGAGAGGGCTTGCCCTCGATCTTCTGTCTCGCGCGCAGCTCGTCGACCTTCGGGACGAGCGCGCGCCAGCGCTCGTCGGCCGCGAGCAGCTCATCGAACGCCTCGGCCGCCCCGCGGCGCGCCAGCGCGGCGCGAAAACCGTCCGGATCGTTGCGTGCCGCGCGGAGATCGATCATCGCGCCAAGAATGCCTCAAGGACCTGCGCCACGCCCTCCTCGTCGACGGACGGGCAGACGAGGTCGGCGACCTCCTTCACGCGGTCGTGGGCGTTCTCGACCGCGATGCCGTAACCGGCCCAGTCGACGAGCTCGATGTCGTTCTCGCCGTCGCCGAACGCGACCGTCCGCTCTTGGGCGAAGCCGACGTGCTCGGCGACGAATGACATCCCCGCAGCCTTCGTCACGTCCGGTGAGGCGAACTCGAGGAAGTACGGCAGCGACTTCGAGATGTAGAGCCGCCCGTCGAAGCGGGAGAGCATGCGCTGCTTCAGGCCGTCCAGCACTTCGGGATCGGCGATCACGACCAGCTTGGTCGGCGGCTCGTCGAGCCATGCGAGCAGGTCGCCGACGGGATGAAGCTCGAGCTCCTGGAAGTCCGCGTAGCGGCGGGCACCGGGCGTGATCCCCGACACGTAGAGCTCGTCGCCGACGTAGCAGTTGAGGTCGAAGCCCTCCTCGTACAGGGCCGCGATCGTCTCACGGGCGAGCCCGAGCGGGATCGGCTCGTGCCGCAGCCACTGCCCGCTCACCGGTTCGGCGACGACCGCACCCTGGTAGCAGACGACGGGGTCCTCCAGCCCGGCCTCGAGTGCGTAGCGGCGTACCGACTGAAACATGCGGCCCGTGACGAGCACGACGTGGATGCCGGCCGCCCGTGTCGCGGCGATCGCAGCCCGCGTCCGGGGATGCAAGAGCGCGTCCTCGCCGATCAGCGTGCGGTCGAGGTCGCACGCGACGGCCTCGACCGTGCGCGGGAAATCCTGGGGAAGGTTCAGCCCTGCGGCTTCGTCAGGAAGTCGACCAGGTCGTTCAGCTGCGCGTCGGAGAGCTTCTTGCCGTAGTCCTTCGGCATCACGTCCTGAAAGCCCTTCTCGACGTACGCGCCTGGATTCACGATCGACTCGTGCACGAACTCCGTCAGCGGCTGCTTCGCCGTTTTCGCATAGTCCGCGAGCTTGTCGAGATCGGGCCCGATCCTGCCCTTCGCGGCTGCCGGCGCGTAGGTGTGGCAGGTATCGCAGCCTTGCGACGCGAAGATCGCCTTGCCCGGCGCCTCTTTCGCGACCGTGCCGACCACGTTTTGCGCCGTCGGCGCAACAACACCCTGATTGCCACAGCCGCTGAGCCCGAGCACGCCGAGCACGAAAGCGGCGGTCAGGGCTCCGCGGCGCATGGGGCGCGAGTCTACTGACTCCCATCGCAGGAGAGCTGCGCATCCAAGCGCGCCGAGTCCGGCGACATCGACGGGCGTGTCGTTGACGAGGAGAGACACGGCAAGCGCGGCGAGCAACGCGTCGACCGTGGCCCGTCGCGGTCGCATCGTGCCCATCCACACCAGCACGGCGACACAGCCGAGGAAGGTGAGCGCGCGGTGCCAGTACTCGGTGGCCGACCTCCACGAGAGATGGAAACGGTGGCCCAGATCGCCCAGCAGTGAATCCGGACCCGTCCCGACGGCGCGCGTGACATGGCTCGATCCACCCAGCGCAGCGTCGAGTCCGACGAGCGCAAGCGCGACGACAACGACTGCAGCGGCGGCAAGCGCGACCCTCCGGGGCGTGAGCGCGAGCCTTTGAAGCCGCAGTGCCAGGATCGCGAGCGCGGTGCCGAAGACGAGGAGTCCGCCTCCGTCGGCGCCGGCCTTGCTCCACCCGACGGTGACGAGCGCGAGCGCGCCCAGCGGAACGAGCCAGGGGAGGCCCGCGACTGCGACGGCTGCGATCAGCGGCGCGAGCAGCAGCGTCTCGAGCTGGTTCGTGAGGCCGTAGAACCGGCCGCCTCCGTCCGGGCGGGCGCCGAGGACTGCGAGCGAGTTCGTCTCCGGAGACAGTGCCAGCACTGCGAGATAGGCGGCGAAGAAAAGCCCGACCGCGATGGGGAGGAGTCGCCGCCGCGTCGAGCCTGTCAGCGCGAGGCCGATCGTGAGCCCGACGATTCCGAGCAGAATCGGCCACAGGCGCGTGGCGCCGGCCCACGAGAGCAGCAGCGAGGCGGCGATCGCCGCTGTCGCGCCGAGCACACCCGCCCGAGGGACGGCGATTGCGAGGGCGAGCACGGTGAGGACGACGGCGGTGAGCGTCCAGCCGCGGTCCGGGTGGATGCGCGTCAGGCGGCGGTCGAGTGCGCGCAGATCGGACGCGGGATCGTCGTCGGCTTCCCAGCGAATCGGCGGCGAGCGCCCCTCCCGCAGAGCAACGAGCGTGGGCGCGATGTCGGCGATCGGGACGAGCCCGCGGATTCGGGTCGCATCCGAGGTCAGGATCCCGCGGTAGCCGCCGCCCTGGATCGCGATCCCGTAGCGCTTCGTATTTGCGTGCTCCCCCGGGGGTGGCAGCTCCACGTAAATAGCCGGCTGCGCCAGGAAAGGCGGAATCTCGGACGAAAGATCGGCGAGGATCTTGCCGCTCGGCCTCCCGCCCAGGAGGGCGTTTTCCACCGTGCCTCGCCGCAGCGACTCGATCGTGTTCTGGCGGCTGACTGTCCCACCGGCGCCCGGTACATAGAGGCCGAGCGCTGCCGATTGTGGGAAGGCAATTACCGGCAGCTCCCCGGCCGAAACGACATGGATCACCGGCCGCGCCGCCTGGGCTGTTGAGGTGGCGTTAAGGAGTCCCGCAGCCAGGATCCCGACGGCTACGATTCGTCTCGTCCACGTTGTATTCAAGGAGCGGGATTCTCGATGAAACGTAGGTCTTACGGGCGCGACGCCGGTCTGTCGCTGCGAATGCTGTTGACGGGCTCGCTGCTCGGTCTTCTCTACGTCGTTTTTGCAGTCGTCCTCTTCCAGGTCTTGAGCGTAGGGCTCATTCCGATGATCCTGATCGTCGTCGCCCTGGCGTTCTTCCAGTACTTCACCTCCGACAAGCTGGCGCTTGCGGCATCTGGGGCAAAGGTGGTCGAGCGCGACCAGGCTCCAGAGCTCCACGCGATGATCGAGCGGCTCTGCGCGATGGCCGACCTTCCGAAGCCGCGCGTCGCGATCATCGACAGCGACGTTCCGAACGCTTTCGCCACCGGTCGCAGCCCGACGCATGCGGCCGTTGCCGTCACCCGCGGGCTCTGGCAGCGCCTCGAGCCGCCGGAGATCGAGGGCGTGCTCGCCCACGAGCTGTCGCACGTTGCGAACCGCGATGTCCTGATCATGACCGTCGCCAGCTTCTTCGCCATGCTCGCGGGCGTGCTGACCCGCTTCGGCATCTACGGCGGGATGTTCGGCGGAGGCCGCGGCCGCGACAACAACGCGGTGCCGGTCTGGCTGATCGTGTTGCTCGTGTCGGTCGTGACCTACTTCCTCAGCCAGATCCTGATCCTGGCGATCTCGCGTTACCGCGAGTTCGCGGCCGATCGTGGCTCGGCGCTGATCACCGGCGCTCCTGAGCATCTGATGAGCGCGCTTCAGAAGATCTCGAGCGACATGTTCAGGATCCCGCAGCGGGACCTGCGCGAGGTCGAGAGCATGAATGCGTTCTTCATCATCCCGACGAGCGTCAAGGGCTCCGTGAGCGGGCTCTTCCTGACGCATCCGCCGCTCGAGAAGCGCCTCGACGCGCTGGCGGAGATCGCACGGGAGATGGGGCGCCCGGTCTCATAGATCCGCAGCTGCGCCGCGGATCTATAGCAGGACGCGCGACCGCCGAAGACGCGGTCTTCGACGGTCGCGAAGA
>DASWEF010000077.1:0-1737 GCA_036394855.1 Gaiellaceae bacterium
ACCTCGTCGCCGGTCAACGTCCCGTAGACGCCGTCGAGCTCGAGCGCCTTCGACACGTCCACGGACTTGATCCGCGCGTGCGCGTACGGCGAACGCACGAAGTGCACGAAGCCCATCTCGTGCCGCTTGATGTCGTCGAAGAAGACGCCTTCGCCCTGGACGAGCCGCTTGTCCTCCTTGCGCGGGACGTTCTGGCCGATGAACCCGCGCTGCTCCTCGCCCTCCTCGACGACGAGTGGCCGCTCCGGCGTGACGGTCGTCTCGGTCACTCCGCGACCGCCTTGACCCTGCGTGGGGGAACCCATGGTTCCCCCACGAGCCCCCTCCTTTTGTGGTCTTCCGTGTGAGCGGTGGTGAGGCTCCCGCCGGGCAAAGCCCGGCTTCGCCGGCGAGTGTTTGCTGTCGCGCGGATGGTCAACTTCACTCCGCGACCGCCTTGATCGCCTCGACGATGTTCACGTAGCCCGTGCAGCGGCAGATGTTGCCCTGGATTCCTCTGCGGATCTCGTCCTCGCTCGGGTGCGGGTTCGCGCGCAGCAACGCGGTGGCGCTCATCAGCATCCCGGGGGTGCAGTAGCCGCACTGCAGCGCGTGGTGGTCGGAGAACGCCTGCTGCAACGGCGTCAGCTCCCCGTCCTGCGAGAGGCCTTCCACGGTCTCGATGCTGGCGCCGTTCGCCTGGACGGCGAGCATCATGCAGCTCTTCACGAGCACCCCGTCGACGAGGATCGAGCACGCGCCGCAGTTGCCGGTGTCGCACCCGATGTGGCTGCCGGTCATGCTGAGGTCGTCGCGCAGGAAGTGGATCAGCAGCTTGCGCGGCTCGACGTCGCGCTCGTAGCGCTCGCCGTTGACGGTAACGACGACGTCCATCAGCTCCCCCGTCCCGCCTGCTCGACCGCGCGCGCGGCGAGCACCTCCGCGAGGTGACGGCGGTAGTCGGCCGACGCGTGGACGTCAGAGGGCGGATCGAGTTCGGCGCCGCGGACGGCAGTTTTGACCGCGTCGGGGTCGGCCGACTCGGGTCGGACGACGACCGGCACGGCCGCGACGCAACCGATCGCGACGCGCAGCGAGCCGCCGTCGAGCGATGCGGCGGCGTTGACGATGCACGTCCCGTCGGCGCCGATCGCGACCGAGGCGAAGCCGTCCTGCTTGCCGGGCGGGACGGAGATCTTCGTGAGCAGCTCGCCCGGGCCGGCTGCGGTCATGTACACGCCCAGGAAAAACTCCTCCGCGGGTACGGCGCGCTCGCTGTTCTGGCCCGCGATCGTCATCGTCGCACCTGTCGCCACCAGGACCGGCGGCAGGTGGTTGGTCGGGTCGTTCGAGCAGACGTTGCCGCCGATCGTGCCCCGGTTGCGCACCTGCACGTCCGCGATCTGCGCGCAGACCTCGCCGAGGATCGGCCGCGCCCGGGCCTCGGCCGAGTCGATGATGTCGGCGTACGTCGTCATGGCGCCGATCTCGACCGTCCCGTCCTGGCTGAGCTCGATCCCCCGCAGCTCCTGGAGGTCGGCCAGGTCGACCAGGACGTCCGGCGACGCTGCGCGTGTCTTCATGACGTTGATCAGGGTCTGCCCGCCGGCGAGGGCGCGCGCGCCGTCGTGAGCCGCAAGGAGGCGTAGGGCTTCCGGAATGCTCGCCGGGCGAGCGTACTCGACCTCCCGCAGAAGCATGGGGTCAGCCTAAAAGATTCTGGAGGCGCTGGTGCTCGCGGGCGATCTTGCCCTGGAG
>DASWEF010000078.1:0-11157 GCA_036394855.1 Gaiellaceae bacterium
CCTGCGGCAGCAGGCGCTCCGCCACGCCAAGATGTCGAATCCCTAGCGCCCCAGCCGCGTGCGGAGTCGTTTCAGCGCCGGCGCGTTGAGGATGTTCACGCAGTCGAGATTGGTAGTTCCGAACACGTAGAAGTCAGTTGCTTCTCCAGTTGCAGGCACGTGGTACGCGGGAGCCTTTGTCGTGGCGACAGCGGCCTTGTCGAGGCAGATCGCGACGACGCCCGAAAACGCGAGCAGAAGCTTGTTGTCCTTCTCGAGTTTCGTGACCCGCTTGCTCAGCGCTGCGAACTGCTTCGGAGTGACAGCCTGCTGCCCCGCAGGTGCCGTTGCTGCGTAGAGGGCTACGGCCGCGAGCGCGGCAAGCGCGACGGCGAGAATGCGTTTCATGACAACCCCTTCTTGATCGGGCGGCTTCGGGCCGCGATGGCCAACGCGACAACACTAGAGATTGTCCAGCGAAAGCCGGCAGAGTCTTTACACGATCCGGCAGGCGGGTCAGCTACCCTCGGCCGGGGTCGTGGTCCGCAAAGCCGTCATCTGCGCCCTCTGTGCAGGGCTTTTAGTCGCACCGGGAAGCGCGCGTGCGGCAACGCCGATCCGCGGCCAGGTGCTGATGCCGGGCGTCGTCTACTCGCGCCAGCTGGAGTTCACCGCGCACGGACCGGTCGTGCTGCACGTGATCGCCGCGCCGAAGCCGACCGGGCTCTTTGCGTTGAGGCCGGTCCTCTCGAACAATGCGATCCTCGGCCGCGAGCGAGTCACGTCGATGCAGCGCCGCGTCTCGGCGGAAGCGACCGTCGCAGGCGTCAACGGCGATCTGTTCAGCTTCGCCGACGGCCATCCGACCGGCGGCCTGATCCGCGGCGGTGTCCTGGACAGCGGGCCGGTCGACTTCCGCTCGACGGTGGGAATCGACACGGACGGCGTCCTGCACGTCGAGCGCCTCCGGCTCGCCGGCACGTGGCAGGGTTCGGGCCAGAGACGAATCCTCGGCATCAACGAGCCGCCGCGTGCCGGACGCACGACGCTGTACACGCGTGCATGGGGCGCGAGGACCCCGGCCGAGAGCGGCGGCGCACAGGCGATCCTGCAAACCTTTCCCGCTTCGAAGCCGAACACGCCGCTGACGTCGACGGTGACGGCGTATGTCAGCGGCGGGAATCAGCCGATTCCGCCTGACGGCGCCGTCCTCGTCGCCCGCGGCGCGCAGGCGGGCTTTCTGTCCGCCGAGGCTCCTGTCGGGTCGAACGTCACGATTCTGCTCACGTTGACGCCGCAGTGGTCGAACGTGCCGGAAGCGCTCGGAGGCGGGCCGATGATCGTGCGTGACGGCAAGCCGGTGTACAGGTCGTTCGAAACCTTCACGACCGACCAGCTCGCTCGACGACACCCTCGCACCGGCGTGGGTCAGCTTGCCGACGGCCGGATCGTCCTCGTCGCCGTCGACGGGCGGCAACCCGGATACAGCACGGGGCTGACGAACTTCGAGCTCGCCCTCGCGATGATGCGGCTCGGCTGCGTGACGGCCTCCGCGCTCGACGCCGGCGGGTCGACGACGATGGCCTTCGACGGGAAGCTTCTCAACAGCCCGTCCGATCGCGACGGCGAGCGCGCCGTTGCGGAAGCACTGACGCTCTTCTACTACGGCGTCTATGCGCCCGCTCTGCCGAGTCGCGTCCTCTCGCCGAATGCGGACGGTCTCGACGACACGCAGACGCTCGCGTACAAGCTCGTTCGCCCGTCGACGGTCTCGGCGACCTTGACAGGGCCGGGAGGAGCCGTGATCCCGCTCGATTCCGGCTCCCGCCCGCCGGGTGTCTATCGGTTCAGCTGGAACGGCGCCGGGCAGCCCGAAGGAGCGTGGGCCTTCAAGGTGGCCGCGGACGACGACCTCGGCCGCCACTCCGCCGCCGACCGGCAGTTCTCGCTCAACAACACGCTCGGCTTCCTGTCAGCGCGTGCAAGCGGGCGGCGCGTCGTCGCGAGCTTCAAGCTCGCGCGCCCCGCGCGTGTCGCGCTGCGGATCGAGACACCCGGCGCCGCGATTGTCCGCACGCTTCCCGGCCGAAGCCTCTCCGCGGGCGATGCGACGGTGGCCTGGAGCGGCAGCCCGGGGAGTTACGTCTTCAGCGTGACCGCCACGAACGACATCGGGGCCGTGGAGCTCACCGCTCCGTTCCGCCTACGCCGGTAGCCTCCGCCGAATGCCGGTCGCCGGCGTCACGAGCACCCTCACGTCGCTGATCGGAAACCACGGCGTCTATGCCGTCTTCCTGCTGATGGCGATCGACGCGGTGCTCCCGGCGTTCAGCGAGCTCGTCATGGTCTACGCGGGCGCCCTGGCCGCGTCGGCCTTTGCCGGGCAGCACGTCGATCTCTTCGGCACGAGGATCTCCTCCCACCTCTGGGGGTATGTCGTGATGGCGCTCTCCGGCACGCTCGGCTACCTGCTGGGCTCCATCGTCGGCTGGGCGATCGGCCTCTACGGCGGCCGGCCACTGCTGGAGCGGCGGGGGCGCTGGCTGCACCTCGGTGGCGACAAGCTGCAGCGCGCCGAGCGCTGGTTCGACCGCTGGGACGAGCTCGCCGTGCTCGTGGGACGCGTGACGCCCGTGGTGCGGTCGTTCATCTCCATTCCGGCCGGCATCTTCCGAATGCCCTTCTGGCGCTACACGGTGCTGACGCTGATCGGCTCGGCGGTCTGGTGCTTCGCGCTCGCCGGCGCGGGTTGGGGAGCCGGCCGAAGCTACGAGAGCTTCCACCGGGACTTCCGGTTCGTCGACTACGCGGCGATCGGCGGAATTGTGGCGATCGCGGTCTATTTGATCGTGCGCAGACGGCGGTCTTCTAGACTTGGTCGCCGTGCGTCCGATCCCGCTCGTTGACGTAAAAGCGCAGTACGACCCGCTTCTGCCCCGCCTCCGGGAGGCGATCGAGGGCGTGCTCGCGAGCGGCGAGTTCATCCTGGGCCCGAACGTCGGCTCGTTCGAGCGCGAGGCAGCGGCTTACCTCGGCGTTCGCGAGAGCATCGGCGTTGCCAACGGCACCGATGCCCTCGTGCTCGTGCTGGATGCCCTCGGAGTCGGGCCGGGGGACGAGGTCATCTGTCCGGCATTCACCTTCTACGCCACCGCGGAGGCGATCGCACGGCGTGGCGCCACTCCCGTCTTCGCGGACGCCGACGCCGCGACGATGAACCTCGACCCGGATGACGTCGCCGCGCGGATCAGCCGCCGGACGAAAGCCGTGATCGCGGTCCATCTCTTCGGACGGCCTGCTCCGGTCGCCGAGCTCGCGCAGCTCGGCGTGCCGCTGATCGAGGACGCCGCGCAGGCGTTCGGCTCGCCCGAGATCGCCCGCACCGGCATTGCGTCGACCTTCAGCTTCTATCCCACCAAGAACCTGTTCTGCATCGGCGACGGCGGGCTCGTGGCCACCGACGACTCGGACCTGGCGGAGCGAATCAGGATGTTGCGCTTCCACGGCTCGCGCGACAAGGTCGACTTCGAGCTGCTCGGCTACAACTCCCGGCTCGACGAGCTTCAGGCTGCCGTACTGCGCGTCTTCCTCGTCGAGCTCGACCGCTGGATCGCTCTCCGGCGTGAGGCTGCAGCGCGCTATGCCGAGCTCGGCCTCGCCGCCGCGTGCGATCTGCCGGAGGACGAGCCGGGTCACGCCTACCACCTGTTCGTCTGCCGCTCGCCCGAGCGGGACCGCGTCCGCGCAGCGCTGAAGGCGGCCGGGATCGGGACCGGTGTCTACTACACGACGCCGCTGCACCTGCAACCGGCGCTCGCATATCTCGGTTACAGCAGCGGCGCGCTTCCCGTGACCGAGCAGCTCGGACAGGACAACTTCTCCGTTCCGCTCTGGGCCGGAATCGACGCGGATGCGCAAGAGCGCGTCGTCTCCGTCGTGCAGGCGGCGGCGCCGGTCGTCTCGTGATTCCGGTCAACCGGCACCGGCTCTGGCAGCTGCTCGCCGATGCAGCGCTGATCGCCGCCGCGTGGTGGCTTGCGTTCTGGCTTCGGTTCGACCACGGCGTGCCGGGGCCGTACCACCGGCTCTTCGTGGACACGATCGCCGTCATCGTCGCGATCAAGCTCGCGGTCTTCATCGCGTTCGGCTTCTACAACCGCTGGTGGCGTTACGTGTCGACGCGCGACATGTGGGGCGCGGCCCGGGGCGTGACCGTCGCCTGCGTCGTCGCGGACCTCGTCGTCTACTTCGCGCATCCCGTCAAGGGCTTCCCGCTGCCGCGCTCGATCGCGGTGCTCGACTGGTTGATCTTGCTCGCCTTCGTCGCCGGCACGCGCCTGATCGCGCGCAGCCTGATCGAGCGCCCCGGGGCGGCGTCGCTCGTCGCGCGCGGCAAGGAGGTCATCGTCGTCGGCGCCGGCGACGCCGCCCAGCTCGTCATCCGCGAGATGCTGAAGGCGCCCGCGCTCGGCTACACGCCGATCGGCCTCATCGACGACGATCCGCGCAAGAAGAATCTGCGGCTCCACGGCATCCGCGTTTTGGGGACGACGGCCGAGCTCCCGCACATCCTGGGCGACAATCCGCCGGACGAGGTGCTGATCGCGATCCCGTCCGCCTCCGGCGAGACGCGCCAGCGGGTGGTCGAGATCGCGCAGGACGCGAACGTCCCCGTCAAGACGCTTCCCGGCATCTACGAGCTCATCTCCGGCGACCTGAACCTCGCCGGGCAGATCCGCCCTGTTCAGGTGGAGGACGTCCTCGGCCGCGAGCCCGTCGAGGTGGACGTCCACTCGATCGCCAAGTACCTCTCCGGCGAGACCGTGCTCGTGACCGGCGCCGGCGGTTCGATCGGCGCTGAGCTCTGCCGCCAGATCGCGCGCGTCGATCCTGCCCGTCTCGTCCTCGTCGAGCACTCGGAGTCGGCGCTGTTCGACATCGAGCGGGAGCTCGTGGGCGAGCGCGACTTCTCGGCCGTGGCGACGGTGCTCGGGGACTGCGGCGATCGCGCGAAGATGAGTCAGGTCTTCGAGCGTTACCGTCCCGGCGTTGTCTTCCACGCGGCGGCGTACAAGCACGTCGCGCTTCTGGAGGCCAACCCGCTCGAGGCCGTCCGCAACAACACGCTGGTGACGCGTGCGGTGGCCGACGTGGCTGTCGAGTACGGCGCGGCGCGGTTCGTCCTCGTGTCGACGGACAAGGCTGCCAACCCGAAGAACCTCCTCGGCCAGTCCAAGGCGCTGTGTGAATGGATCGTCGAGGGCTACGGGCATCGCGACGACATCAGGACGCGGTTCGTGGCCGTCCGCTTCGGCAACGTCCTCAACTCGTCCGGCAGCGTGATCCCGATCTTTCGGCGCCAGGTCGAGAAGGGCGGTCCGGTGACGGTCACCCACCCGGAGATGACGCGCTACTTCATGACCATCCCCGAGGCGGTCTCGCTCGTCGTCCAGGCGGGCGCGATCGGCGGTCGCGGGCAGGTGTACGTGCTCGACATGGGCGAGCCGGTGAAGATCCTCGAGCTCGCGCGCAACATGATCCGCCTGTCCGGAAAGGAGCCCGAGACCGAGATCCCGATCACGTTCGTGGGGGTCCGGCCGGGAGAGAAGCTGCACGAGGAGCTGTGGACGGACGGCGAGACGGTCGGCCCGACCTCGCATCCGAAGATCCTGCGCGCCGCCCGACCCCCGATCGACGTCGACTGGCTCGACGAGGAGCTCGCCGAGCTGGAGCGGATGGTCTCGCGCGGGGAGACGCTCTACGTCGTCTCGAAGCTCGCCGCCATGCTGCGTGAGCCTCGGCGCGCGGGCGCTGCCGTGCTCGAGGACACACTCCACTAGGACTCATCCCCCAGCGCCGCCCGTACTTTCGGCGTGGCGCGCGTCCTCCTCGCCGCTCTCATCGCCGGCGTTCTCCTCGCCGGAGGCTCGGCGAACGGCGCCGTGCGGAAGGGAGACGGCCCGACGACGATCGCGACCGGCTACGGATCGGTCTGGGTCGGGACGGGCTCGGGATCGGTGCTCCGGATCGATCCGCGCAGGCGGAGGGTCGTGCAGCGGATCAAGATCTATGGCTTCGTCCACGACCTCGTGCCGGCGTACGGCTCGATCTGGGTCTCGAGCGGCACGGCTGTCCTCCAGCGGATCGATCCCGCCACCGGGCGCGTGCGCGAGATCTGGAGCCGCGACCTGTGGACGGTCACCGCCGTGGCAGTCTCGGCCGGGAGAGTGTGGATACTGGACGGCGCCCATCGTCAGCTCCGCCGGATCGACCCGGCTCGGAATCGCATCGACGAGAAGGTCGGGATCCCCGCGGGCGAGCCGCTCTGGCTGTGGGCCGATCCGTCCCACCTGTGGCTGCAGGTGAACACCGACCCGAAGCCGCCGCTGGTCGAGGACGACCTCGCACACGTCCGCCTGATCGCGCTCGACCCTGTGACCGGCCTACCGCTCGGACCTGCGGTCGAGACGGCTGGGTGGATCCGCTTCTCGGCCGGCTTCGGCTCGCTCTGGGCGACCGACCAGATCGCGCGGACGCTGGCGCGGATCGATCCGTCGAGTGGCAGTACCGTCGCCACCCGGTCCGGCGTGGTGTCGATCGTGGCCCCCGTGCCCGGGTTTGGATCGCTCTGGCTTCCCGACGGGGCAACGCTGCGACGCCTCGATCCCGAGTCGCTGGCGACGGTCGCAGCTGTCGAGGCGCCGGGCTCGGCTGTCGCTGTCGGCTCAGGCGCCGTTTGGCTGCTCGGCAACGGCGACGGCACGCGTGGCACCGTGACGAAGGTCGATCCGCGCACGAACCGCGTCGTCGGACGTCCGATTCCGATCGTTCCAAAGCCGTAACGAAGTCGACGCAGTTCCGCGCGTAGATCGCGGCAGCTCCGTCCCGGCGCGCCTCTAGGGTGGACGGATGGACGTCGAGCGGATCTTCGCCGGGCTGAATCCCGAGCAGCGGCGCGCCGTGGAAGCGGTTCGCGGGCCCGTCTGCATCCTCGCCGGCGCCGGCTCCGGCAAGACGACGACGATCACGCGGCGCGTCGCGCACCAGGTTGCGAGCGGAACCTTCGCGGCGTCAGAGATCCTCGCGGTCACGTTCACCGACAAGGCGGCGACGGAGATGCGCCACAGGTTGGAGGTCCTCGGCGTCGGCGGCGTCACCGCGCGCACCTTCCACTCGGCCGCGCTCGCGCAGCTGCATTGGCTCGGGGAGCCGCCGCAGCACATCCTTCCCTCGAAGGCGCTCATCCTCCGGCGCATCGGGAACACGCTGCCGCCGCCGTACAAGTTCCGTCCGGCGGGTGACCTCGCGACCGAGGTGGAATGGGCGAAGAACCGCCGCCTGACTCCCGACGGCTACCTCGAGGGACTCCGCGAGCACGAGTCGCCGATTCCTCCCGAGCTCATGCTGCGGGTCTTTCGCTCCTACGAACGGGAGAAGGCGGAACGCGGCCACGTCGACTTCGAGGATCTCCTCGAGCTCACGATCCGCCTCTTCGACGAGAACGAGGATGCGCTTGCCGAGGCTCGCGGGCGCTTTCGCGCGTTTACGGTCGACGAGTACCAGGACGTCAACCTGCTCCAGCAGACGCTGCTCGACCGCTGGCTCGGAGGAAGCGACGAGCTGTGCGCTGTCGGGGACGACTACCAGTCGATCTATGCGTTCACGGGTGCGACGCCCGCCTACCTGCTCGGTCTCCCGCGGCGCTTCCCGAACGCGACCGTGGTACGGCTGGAGTCGAACTACCGCTCGTCGCCCGAGGTGCTCGGGCTGGCGAACAGGATCGTCCCCGCGCTCGGCGGCGCGGAGAAGGTGTTGCGCGCGACACGCGACGGCGGGCCCGCGCCGACGGCGCAGGCGTTTCCGGCCCGCGAGGCCGAGACCGCCTACGTCGTCGAACGTGTGCGCGCTCTCCACGGGGAAGGGGTGCCCCTGGAGGACATGGCCGTCCTGTGCCGCACGAACGCGCGCCTGGCCGACTTCGAGGAGCCGTTCCACGAGGCGAAGATCCCGTTTCAGGGTGCGGCGCTCCTGGGTCGCGAAGCTGCGCGGCAGCTTCTGAAGCGGCTGCGCAAGCTCGACTCCACTGCCGTCGCCGCCGCTGTTCGCGGTCTGGCCGAGGAGGCCGGGTGGGTCGAGCGGCCGCCGGAGAAGCTCGGCGAGCGCGAAGTGGTGCGTCAGGGCGATCTGACGCGACTCGTTCGCCTCGCTGCGGAGTTCGACGACGGCGTGCGCACGACGCGAGAGTTCATTGCCGACCTCGAGGCACGCTTCAGCTCGACCGGTCCCGAGCGGCGCGGCGTGCACCTGCTGACGTTGCACCGCGCGAAGGGGCTCGAGTTCGAGGCCGTGTTCATTCCCCGGGTCGAGGAACGCGAGCTTCCGATCAAGCAGGCCAAGCGCCCGGCGGAGATCGCCGAGGAGCGGCGCCTGCTCTACGTCGGCATGACGCGTGCCAAGCGGCACCTCGCCGTGACCTGGAGCGGGAAGCCGAGCCGCTTCCTGGCCGAGCTCGGGATCGAGACGCGGGCACCGCGCGCGGCGGAGCCGGACGATCCGCTGTACACGGCCCTGAAACGCTGGCGGCTGGAGCGCGCGACCGCGGACGATCTCCCCGCGTACGTCGTCTTCCACAACTCGACGCTGGCCGAGATCGCCGGCCGGCGCCCGCGAGATCTGTCCGAGCTCGGCAACCTCGCCGGCGTCGGGCCGACCAAGCTAGAACGCTATGGAGGCGACGTGTTACGCGTCGTCGCCCAGTGCGGAGAGGAGGAGCTCGAGCAGCAGCCGCGGGTCGCGGCGGACACGGTTGCCTGATCCGTCCTCACGCTTCTGCAGCTCGAGCGCGCGTGGATCCGTGAGCGGCTTGAGCCTCCCCTCCCGGATCAGCTCCTCGTCGACGCCGCCGAGTCGCCCTCCGTACGTGGTGTAGACGGGCACTCCGAGAGCGGCCGCCTCGCGGTTCATCGTCCCGCCCGCGGACACGACGACGTCGGCGAGCGCGATCAGGCTCTGTGCGTCGACGGCGCGCTCGGGGACGATCACCGAGGGTAGCTCGAGCCTGCGCACGAACTTGCGCTGCTCCTCGGTCCGAGGCAAAACGACGGCCTGCACGCCGTCGAGGCTGCCGAGATAGTCGATCGTCTGCGGGAAGAGGGGGTTGGAGTGCCGGTGATAGAGGGACACGTCCGGCGGGGGGCGCAGGACGACGAGCACCCGCTCGCGGTCGAGGTCGAAGAGGTCGAGCACCTTTGGATCCGGCTCGAAGTCGGCGAGGTAGTACTCCTCTTTCAGTCCCGGGTACCGGAGCAGCTTCGGCGGTCTGACACCAAACCGCGCGAGACGCTCCTCGGGGATCGCCTCCGGGACGACGACCTTCGTCGCCGCCCGCATCCCGAGATGATGTTGGAGCGTGGCGAACTCGTAGTCGTGCGTCGTCGCACTCGGGATCCCGAGTCGGCGCGCGCTCAGGGTCAGCTCGTGTGAGCCGTGCGCGAGCGCGAGGTCGAACTCGCGCGGTCTCGCCCAGCGGCGGAGCGCACGCAGGCGGGAGAAGAGCGAGCGCGCCTTGCCGAGCCGGGAGCGGCCCCCATGGCGGCCGACGATCGTCGCCTCGAGCCCGTGCAGCTCGAGCAGCTGCAGCGTCTGCGCGTAGTCGCGCGCCGTGATCTCGACCTCGTCGCCCTGCTCGCGCAGCAACCGGATGTGCGGCCGGAACACGAGCACGTGCGCCGACGCGGTCATGTCGACCCACACCCTCAGGCGGGAACCTCCACCAGCGAGAGCAGTCGCTCGACCGCGTCTGCGGCGCGTTCTCCGGCTCGACCGTCCCACAGCGGCGGGATCTGCGCCGGGCGTGCCTCCGTCAGAAGCGCCGGGACAGCTCGGAGCGCCTCAGGATCTTGGCCGAGGATGGTGTTCGTGCCAAGCTCGACGGTGACGGGGCGCTCCGTCGTCCTTCGGAGCGTGAAGCAGGGCACTCCCAGCGCGGTCGTCTCCTCCGGCACCCCCCCGGAGTCGGTGATGACGCCGGCCGCGTCGGCCTCGAGCGACAGAAAGGCTCGGTAAGGAAGCGGCGGCGTCAGGATCACCCGCCCGCCCCCGGTGAGACCTTCTGCCTCGAGCGCCCGCCGGGTGCGAGGGTGGACGGGAAAGATCACCGGCAGGGAGTCGGCGACGACTTCGAGGGCGTCGATTGCGCGTCCCAGCAGATCCGGGACGTCGAAGAGACGTTGTCGATGGAGGGTGACGAGGATGTACCTGCGCGGTTCCAGTCCGAATTCGCGCCGGGTTTCCAGCGCGCGCGCCGCATCGACGTTCGCGAGGAGCGTGTCGATCATCGTGTTGCCGACGAACTCGATCTGCTCTTCGGGAATGCCCTCGCGTACGAGGTTCTGATTCGCGCTCTCCGAGTGCGTGAGCAGGAGCGACGAGAGCTGATCGGTGACGCGGCGGTTGTGCTCCTCGGGCAGGTCCCACTCGAAGCTGCGCAGACCCGCCTCGATGTGGCACACGCGAATCCCGACCTTGACCGCCGCCAGTGCGCCGGCGAGCGTCGAGTTCACGTCGCCCGCGACGACGACGAGGTCGGGGCGCAGCTCGAGGAAGACCCGCTCGAGCTCGATCAGTGCGCGTCCGGTCTGCCCGCCGTGCGAGCCGGAGCCGACCTCGAGCTCGACGTGCGGCCGCGGCAGCGGCAGCTCGGCGAAAAAGACGTCCTTCAGCAGAGCGTCGTAGTGCTGACCCGTGTGCACGAGCCGCTGATCGAGGCGGCTGCGGCGCTCGAGCTCCGCGTAGACCGGCGCAACCTTCATGTAGTTCGGACGCGCACCGACGACGTGGACGACGAGCGGGCGGGACATCGCGTCCCAGTCTAGGTCAGCGCTCGACGAGCACTTCGGGCCGCGGCGCTGTGCCCGGCGCCCGCTCCACGTGGCGCTCGTGCCAGAGCGTGAACGCCAGCAGTCCCCAGAGCTGGCGGCTTCTGTCCTCCCTGCCGGCGACGTGGTCGTCGAGCAGCCGCCCGACGACCTCGGGCCGGAAGAAGCCCTGACGGCGCAGGACGTCCGCGGACAGCGTCTCGCGCGCAAACGGTGCGAGCTCGCCGCGCAGCCACGCTGCCGCGGGGATCGAGAAGCCGCGCTTCTTCCCGTGCACGATCTCGCGCGGCAGCAGCGGTTC
>DASWEF010000079.1:0-6882 GCA_036394855.1 Gaiellaceae bacterium
CACGTTTTCCCCGCAAACTGAGCCTTCACACCGTGTCTTGAGTGCCCGCGCGTGTCCGCGTGTGCCCGAACTGATGTACCCGTCTCGTACCCGCGCGCGGTTGCCTGTTTCTAAAACAGCCAACTCCGCCAGTGTCCCACCGACCCGCCGGTAGGGAACCCGTGGCGAGGAGATACGTACGCCTCCGGCTGAAGATAAGGCTCTCCGCCTGATGCGCTCGACCCCCCGCGTGGCCACGATCCGGGTTCGATTCGTCAACCCTCGCAAGGAGGCCCCACGATGACGAGCACGCAGACAACGAACCGCGACGAGCCAAGACCGCGAGGCAGGCGCGTCCGGTCTCGGCGAGGAGCCTTCACGCCAGCCCTCGCGACGCGGCATCTCGCCGCGCTGGTCGGGTTACTCGCGCTCCTCGCCGTCTCGCCTGCCGCGGGCGCTTCGCAGGCCGGACCGAGTGCCAACTTCCCGGCTCGGATCGACCTTCCCGACGGATCGTTCCCGGAGGGCATCGAGAGCGGGCCGGGCACGTCGTTCTTCGTCGGTTCCCTCCTGGACGGGGCGATCTGGCGCGGCGATCTTCGAACCGGGTCGGGAACGGTGCTCGCGGCCGGCGTGCCGGGGCGCGCGTCCGCCGGGATCGCCTACGAGGCGCACCGGAACCGGATCTGGGTCGCCGGCGTCGGGCCGCCGCTCATCGGTAACAGTGACGTGCGCGTGTACGACGCGTCGAGCGGCGCGCTGCTCGCGACGTATCAGCCGGCAGGCGTCGGCCTGCTGAACGACGTCGCTGTCACCCGGGACGCGGTGTTCGTCACCGACTCGACCTCCCCGCAGCTGGTCGTGATCCCGCTCGCGCAAGATGGGTCGCTCCCGCCCTCCGCTGCGGCGACGATCTTGCCGGTCGGCGGCGAGTTCGTGCAGACGCCGGGCTTCAACCTGAACGGGATCGTGGCTGAGGACGGGGTCCTGCTCGTGGCGCAGTCCGAGGCGGGCAAGCTGTTCCGTGTCGATCCGGCCACCGGCGTGGCTGACGAGATCGATCTCGGCGGGGCCACCCTCGGCTACCCGGACGGGCTCGAGCTGCTCGGGCACACGCTCTACGTAGTCCGCCCGTTCGACAACCAGGTTACCGTGGTGAAGCTCGGAGTGGGGCTGGCCACCGGCGTCGTCCTCGGAGACTTGACGGACCCGAGCTTCGACATCCCCTCGACCGCGACCGTGGCCGCGGGCCGGCTGTGGGCGGTCAACCTCCGCTTCACGACGCCCCCCGAGCCGACGACGCCCTACTGGATCACACAGCTGCCGCTCCGCCCGTGAGTGCTGGAGCGGAGACGCATCGGATTTCGAGCTCGCCTCACCCCCCGTTCGGCGGGGTGAGGCGGTGCGCGATCGCGGCAGCCTCGAGTCTGTTCGGCGCGCCGAGCTTGCGCAGGATGTGCGAGACGTGCACGCTCGCGGTCTTGACGCTGATCACGAGCGCCGCCGCAATCTCGCGGTTGGTGTAGCCGCGGGCGACCAGTGTCAGGACTTCCGCTTCGCGCGGAGTCAGCCCGAGAGTCTTCTCCACGCTCTGCGTCTCGCGCTGCGAGTCCGTGATCGGCGGCGCAAGATCAAGCCGCGCGCGCTCGGCGAGCAGCTCGATCTCCCGGAGTAGAGGCTCTGCTCCGATGCGAGTGGCGACCGCGTGGGCTTCGCGAAGCGGCGCGCCGGCCTCGGTGCGGGAGGCGCCGGCGGCCACGAGCGCCTCGGCTTCGCGCCAGCGACAGTAGGCCGCGAGCGGCGGACGTTCGAGCCGTTCCCATGTCCTTGCAGCCTCCGACCACAGCTCAGGCGGGGCGGCGCCGCCTGCGCGCTCGTACTCGGCCTCGGCCAGGGCCAGCCAGCCGGCTGCATTCGGCGTGATCGCCGCGGCCTCAGCAGCCGCGACGCGCGCGATGGTGATCAGCTTCTCGGCGCGATCGAGCCAGCCAGCGTGGGCGTCGCTGTCTCGGCGGGCGCGTGCGAGCGCTGCGAGCTCCGCCTGCGCGCGTAGTCCTTTGGCGCAGAACCAGACGCGGAGCTGAGCGGCTTGCCGGGAGCTCGCGTTCGCCAGGGCGTCCTGAACCGCCTGATCGGCCTCCGTCCATCGCCGCTCCCACAGGGCCAGCTCCGCAAGGACGACGTCGTAGATCCCGAGCCCGCGGTCGGGGCGAAGCGTCTCACGAGCTGCGTCGAGGTGCGCACGCGCTTCCTCGAATTGGCCTCGACCGATCTCGAGGTCGGCTCGTTGCCCGAGCAGCATGTACGGGTAGTTCGCGGTGACGGCACGCAGTGCGGCCGCGCTCGCCTCGTCAGCCGTGTCCCACTCGCCGATGGCGAGCAGGGCCTCGATGTAGTTGGCTTCCAGCACGGCGTTCTCGACTCCGTAGCCACGGATGACTTCGAGGCCCGTCGCTCCCAGGCGAGCAGCCTCTCGCGGCCGCCCCAGCATCGTGTACACGTCGGTGAGACCAACGTACGCGACTCGGAGCTCTAGGGGATCGCCGCTCTCCTCGGCGAGCTCGAGAACCCACCGGAGCTGGCTGAGCCCCTCCTCGGCGCGGCCGAGATAGACGAGGTCACCTCCGAGGACGTCGCGCGCCCGGAACTCCGCCTGGCGCGCGCCGACGGCACGAGCAACCGCGAGCGCCTCCTGGCAGACGCTGAGCGACTCCTCGAAGCGCCACGCGAGCCGCAGTCCGCTTCCGAACCGAGAGAGCACCTCCGCGCGCTCCGCCGACGGCGGCTGCGCAGGGACGAGCTCCACCGCGTGCCCTAGCGCGGCGAGGCCTGCGTCGTCCTTGCCGCATTCGTACAGGTAACGGGACAGATGCGCTTCCAGGAGTGCAGCGCATCGGCGATCGCCCTTGCCGACGAGCTCGATCGCCCGCCGCTGAAGCTCGACCGCCCGCGGTGCCGACCCCGTGCTGCTGGCCAGCTCCGCGGTCCAGGAACAGAGCTCGGCGAGCTCCAGCCTCACAAGCTCAGCCGCATCCGGCACCACATCCCAGAGCACGAGCGCCCGCTCGATGTGCGCGCGAGCCTCTGACAGCCCGAAGACGGCCTCGGCCTGCCGTGCGGCTTCGACCGAGGCGACAAGCGCCTCCGAGTTGCGACCCGCGGCCGCCCAGTGGGGCGCGAGCTCCGCCGCCCCTGCAGCTCCGCTGCGCGCGAGCTCCTCGGCAAGCCGAGCGTGCAGCTCCTCGCGCTCCCCGGGGAGGATCGTCGCGTAGATCGCCTCCGCCAGCAGCGCATGGCGGAAACGGAAGCTGCTCGTCTGCGGCTCGCCGACGAGGACGCCGTGCTCCACTGCCTGGCGGAGCGAGTCGCGTAGTTCGCTCTCGGGCAGCTCCACAGATGCGTGGAGCAGCGGGTAGCCGACTTCACGTCCTGCCGCCGCGGCCAGGCGCAACACGCCCTGCGTCGGGTGGTCGAGACGGGCGACGCGCTGCATGAGGAGGTCGCGCAGCCCGCGAGGGAGCTCGCCGCTCTCGTCGCCGGCTGCGGCGAGGAGCTCCTCGGCGAAGAAGGGGTTGCCCTCCGAGCGGACCGCGATCGTGTCCGCCACCGCCGCTGGCAGGGAAGCGTCTGCGTGAGCCGCGACTAGCGCTGTGAGCTCGTCGCGTTCGAGCGGACCGAGCTCGAGAACGAGCGCCGAGCCGGAGCGCCGGACTCCGTCCTCGAGCCTCCGGATGCGCTCGGCCGACGAGGGCTCGTCTGCGCGGTAGGTCCCGAGCAGGAGAACCCTCCGGTCGTCGAGGTTGTGCGCGAGGAAGACGACAAGATCGAGCGTCGAGATATCAGCCCAGTGCAGATCCTCGAGCACGAGCAGCACTGGTGCGGCGGCAGCTCGGTCGGTGAGCACCGCGAGCGTGTTCTCGAACACGCGCAGCTGCGAGCCAGGCGTCTGCCCGTCTACCTGCCGAGGCTCGCCGAGCGGATGCAGGGCCTCGACGAACGGCTGGTACGGCAGCTCGGTGCCAACGAGATCGATCGAGCGCCCGAGGAGGACCTCTAACCCCGCGTCGCGGGCACGCCTCCCGAGCTCGGACGCGAGCCGGGTCTTGCCGATGCCCGCTTCTCCGGCGACAAGGATGGTTGCGCCGCTCCCGGCGCGCGTCGCATCGAGTGCGCGCTCGAGCTCCCCGAGCTCGCGTACGCGTCCGACGAATACGTCGCTCGCGCGAGCATCCACTCCGGCCAGTATCGCGCAGCCAACCATCGAGCGAGAGGGCGCGCATAAGCGCCCCGGCTGCCGAAGATACGCAGGCCGAGGGCGAAAGATAAGGCACTCCGCCCGATGCGCTCCGGCCCCCTCCATGGCGACGATCCGCTCGCTACGACGAGCCGAGGAGGCGAGAGATGACAGCGGTGGCGCAAGATCAGCAGCAGACCGGGCGGATGAAGGTTCATTTGGTGCAGGGCGGGGGCGGCCTGCGGCTGCACGTGCGCGAGTGGGGCAAGGCGGACGGACCGGCGATCCTGTTCATTCACGGCTGGTCGCAGAACCACCTTTGCTGGGTGAAGCAGTACGAGAGCACACTCGCCGACGAGTTCCGGCTCGTCGCCTACGACCTCCGTGGCCACGGCATGTCCGAGGCGCCGCTCGAGCCCGAGCACTACACCGAGGGCAAGCTCTGGGCCGACGACGTGGCGGCGATCATCGACCAGCTGCGTCTCGATCGTCCGGTGCTCGTGGGTTGGTCATACGGCGGCTTCGTCGCCTGCGACTACGTGCGTGCGTACGGCCAGGATCGAATCGCTGCGATCAACTTCGTCGAAGGGGCGGTCAGGCTGGGGGAAGCGGCCTTCGGCACGCTGATCGGCCCCGCCTTTCTCGACCACTTCGTCGACGCGACCGCGGACGACCTGCCGACGAACATCCAGGCCATGCGCTCCTTCGTGCGGGCATGCGTCGTGAAGCAGGTGTCGGACGACGACCTCGAGTCTGCGGTGTGCTGGAACGTCGTCGTGCCGGCCCCGATTCGCGCAAATCTCGCGGCCCGCGAGATCGACGACGACGATGTCCTCCGTGCGCTCGAGGTGCCGTTGCTCGTCACGCACGGCCGGGAGGACTCGGTGGTGCTGCCGGCGATGGCCGAGCACATCCTCGCCACCTGCTCGACCGCCGAGGCCTCCTGGTACGAAGGCGTCGGTCACGTGCCGCATCTGGAGGAGCCCGAGCGCTTCAACCGCGAGCTGGCCGAGCTGACCCGACGCGTCCAGGCCTGAGCGGGCGCCGAGCGGAGCGGTCGTGGCCATGATTGACGAACCGAAGACCGGCCCGCGCTACAGCAGGCGTGGCTTCCTGAAGCGCGCGGGCGTCGGCGTGGGCGCGTTGGCCCTCTCTGGCGGCGCGCTTGCGCCGCGGGCACAGGCCGCACGAAGCGCGACCGTCGCGACAAGCCCGACGACCTTCGGCCGGCTCTTTCCCGACCTGCCCGCGTTTGCCCCTCCGACGCAGCGGGTGAAGCACGCGCTGTCCGCGTTGGGGGCGCCGGGCGGGCCGCTCGACGCGAACGACGACCTGAGCAAGGGGCCGAAGCTGCTGATCACGGATCTGCGCCTGAGCGCGAACAACCCGAACAACCCGACCCAAACCGCCGGCACCACCTTCCTCGGGCAGTTCATCGACCACGACCTCACGTTCGACACGACCTCGCCGATGGGAGTTCCGACCGACCCCGGCAGCTCGCCCAACTCGCGCACGCCCTCGCTCGACCTCGACTCCGTCTACGGGGAGGGCCCCGTCGCCTCTTCGCAGCTGTACGACTCGATCGATCACGCCAAGCTGCGCATCGACAGCGGCGGCATCTTCGAGGATCTGCCGCGGACGAGCGACGGGACGAACACGGCGATCATCGCCGACCCACGCAACGACGAGAACCTGATGATCGCGGGGCTCCAGTGCGCGTTCATCCTCTTCCACAACCACGCCCTCGAGTGGGCGCGCGCGAACGGTTACGCCGATTCAGCGTTCGCGCTGGCGCGGCGGCTGACGACCTGGCACTACCACTGGCTCGTCCTGCACGAGTTCCTGCCGCTGATCGTCGGACAAGGGCTCGTGGACCACGTGCTCAAGCACGGCTGCCGCTTCTACAGGCCGCGTCTCGGCGAGGGCTTCATCCCCGTAGAGTTCCAGGCCGCCGCGTACCGCTTCGGTCACAGCATGGTGCGGCCGTCGTACCGTGCGAACCTCAAGGGTGACGACGGAAGCCCTTTCTTTGCGATGGTCTTCGACCCTGCGGGCGAGGGGCAAGCCGACCCGGCCGATCTGCGCGGCGGCGCTCGCGCCCCCCGGCGCTTCATCGGCTGGCAAACGTTCTTCGACTTCGGCGACGGGGAGGTGAAGCCGAACAAGAAGATCGACACGAAGATCTCGACGCCGCTCTTCGATCTCCCGCTCGCGGCGATCGCGAGCCACGACCCGCCGCAGGCGTTGCCGCAGCGCAACCTCCTCCGTCAGCTGACATGGAGCCTCCCGTCCGGGCAAGACGTGGCCAAGGCGATGAACGTCAGGAAGCTGACGCCCGCCGAGCTCGAGGATCTGAAGCCCTATGGCTTCGACAGGAGCACACCGCTCTGGTACTACGTCCTGCGGGAAGCCGAGCTCCGCGCCGACGGCTTGACGCTCGGGAAAGTCGGCGGTCGCATCGTCGCCGAGGTCCTGATCGGACTGATCCAGAGCGACCCCAGCTCATACCTGGTGCAAGAGCCCACCTGGACACCCACCCTCACCCCGGCCGGATCCTCCTTTCGAATGAAGGACCTCCTCACCTTCGCCGGCGTCGAGCCCACGGCCAGGCACGCCGCCAACCCAGACCGCGCCTGACCTCAGCTCCAGCTCCTCGGAGCAGCAGGGCC
>DASWEF010000080.1:0-10038 GCA_036394855.1 Gaiellaceae bacterium
TTCTGGACGGCAGCGCGAAGGTCGACATCGGCGGGATCGTCCGCTACAAGGGGCAAGCGACGATCTACACATCCGGCACCGTGCTGGTGAAGAACACGCAGCTCTGCGGCTACAGCGCGGGAGCGTCGTGCACCTTCAACACCTGGGACTCGACGCAGGACCTGCTCGGCTTCGTCGTCAACGGCAACGGCTCAGTCGCCGCCGACAACCAGGTGCCGAGCGGGGACGGCGTCCAGTTCGTCAGCGCCTACTTCCAGGGCGCCGTCTACGCCACGAACATCGTCGACATCGGCACGACTTCAACCGTGGATGGGCCGCTCGACGGCTCGACCGTCATCCTCGGTCAGTCGTCGACCTCGACGTTCAACGGCTTCACGTTCGTGCCGGTGGGAATGCCCGGGAACCCCACCATCTACGCGCTGGCGCAGCTGCCTCAGGTAACGGGCGGCTAGCGAACGCACCTGTGGCCCCAGTCCCTCAACTCAGGGACACGGGCTGCCGATAGCGACACCGTGGACTTTGCACTCGCCGCCGCCGTCTTCGCGCCCGGGCTTGCGCTCGGGAGCTTCCTGAACGTCGTCGCAGCGCGTGTGCCGCTGCGGCGCTCGATCGTGCGCCCGCCGTCAGCCTGCATGTCGTGTGGCCGGGAGATTCGGCGGTTCGACAACGTGCCTTTGCTTTCGTATGTCCTTCTGCGCGGCCGCTGCCGGCACTGCCGCGTGCGGATCCCGCTGGTGTATCCCGCCGTCGAGCTGGTCACGGCGCTGCTGCTCGCCGGCTGCGTCCTTGCGTTCGGGCTGACGGCCAAGGCTGCGATCGCCGCCTTCTTCTGTGCCGTGCTCGTCGCCGTCTCGGCGATCGATCTCGAGCACCGGATCATCCCGAACCGAATCGTCGTGCCGGCCACGGCGATCGTCCTCGTGGCGAACACGGCCCGGGACCTCAGCCCGGAGTGGATCGCCGCCGGCCTCGCGGCGTCAGGCTTTCTCTTCGCAGCGGCGCTCGTCTATCCCGCGGGAATGGGCATGGGCGACGTGAAGCTCGCCCTGCTGATGGGCGTGGCACTCGGGAAGACCGTCTCGGTCGCGCTGATGGCCGGGATGCTGGCGGCGATGATCCCGGGCCTGATCCTGATCGCGCGGCACGGCGCGAAGGGACGGAAGATGGGTATCCCCTTCGGCCCGTTCCTCGCGGTCGGCTCGATCGTCGCCCTCTTCTGGGGCCATGGCATCCTCGACGCCTACCTGTCGACGTTTGACTAGACGGGTCGCCAGCGCCGCATGCGGCGGGCTGCGGGAAATCGTGCCGGCAGCTCCGTGAGCAACAGCGCGGCGCCGGCGAGCACGAGCGCCTCGGCCTCCAGCCAGTACCAGCCGAAGGAGAGCGGATCGAGCACGATCCGGACGATCACGACGGCGAGCGGCGCGAGCCAGACGGCGTGGAGGCTGCGACGCAACGCAACTGCGGCCAGGGTCCCGGCTCCGAGCGCCAGCGAAGCCTGAATCAGCCTGAGCGGCCAGCCGAAGTGCGTACCCGATTGGAGCACGAGGTCGAGGAAGGTCCCCGAGGCGACACGCCATTCGTGCTCGAACATGCGGAAGTTGCCCGACAGCGCGAACGGCGCCAGCTGGGCGAGCACGACTAGGGCCTCCACGAGCCCGCCGGCGAGGGAACGGCGTAGACGCGGCGCGAGCAGCAACACCGGCGCCCCGAGCACTCCCCACAGCTCGAAGCCGGCCGACAGGCCGATCAGCGCGCCGGCCGCGAAGACGCGATCCTCACGAGCGGACAGGCCGGCGAGAACCCAGACCAGCGGGACGATCGCCTCGGCCGGATGGCCGTCGGCGAACGCCAGATGCGTCAGCCCCGTCGCTACGGCCCCCAGTCCGACCGCCAGTCGCATCCGGTCGCTCGCGCCCAACCTGCTCAGGACGTAGAGGAGCAGCCCCACGACGCTCAGCTCGATCAGGAACGCGAGGGCCGTCAGGTTCCGCACGGCGCCGAAGACGACGAGCTGAAGCGGCCCGGACTGGAGCATGGGGTCGGCAAAGGTGTCCGCCCAGCGGCCGGAGAGGAGCTGCTCGCCCCGGTGGACGAAGTAGACGAGGTCGCCGGGGTCCGTCCCTCGATCGAGGTACGCGCGGCCCGCGGCGGCGGCCAGAACCGGTGCCCAGACACGGGTGAGCGGCGAGCGGAGGACGTCCCTCATCACGGGCGATATCGGCTTCCGGAGGGGCGAGGTTGAGCGGTGCCCCTCCCGTCGGGATCAAGCATCGGGCCTCCCCTGCCGATACCTCGAACGAGGGATACATGGACATCGAGCGTCCACCAAATCTGCGCACACCGGGCACCGAGCCCGGTAGCGCGACGTCGCCTGGTGGGGCCGGACTCGGTGGCACGCCGCCGCCGATCAACGCGCTCGCCGAGCTCGTCGCCGATCTCATCTCCGCCACCGGCCTTGTCCCGGCGGACAAGCTGGCGATGGTCCGAAGCGCTGCGGGCATGGGCTCGTTCGCGCATGCGCTCGTAGAGCAGAACGTCGCCTCGAGCGAGGGGCTGGCCCGCACGCTCGCCGCCCGCTACCAGCTGCCCCTCGTCGACCTCGCGCTGACGGGTGTGACAGATGAGGCGAGTGGCGAGATTGCGCTGCACGTCCTCGAGCGCCTGGTCGCGATGCCGTACGCGATCGAGGACGGCACGCTCAGGGTCGCGGTCGCGGACCCCGGCAACATCCAGGGGATCGACGAGCTGCGACTGGCGACTCGCTACCCCCTCGACATCGGCGTCGCCGCGCGAGACGACATTCTCACGGAGATTCGCCGGCTCGCGCGCGCGTCCGAGGCGTTCGGCGCCCGCGCGGCCGTCCAGGAGGAGCTCGAGTCGCTGGAGGAGGAAGAGGAGGCCGACGACCTCGAGGTCGAGGACGGCATCTCCGACGCACCGCTCGTCCGCCTCGTCAACTCCGTCATCTTCCAGGCCGCCGAGGACGGGGCGTCCGACGTCCACTTCGAGCCCCAGGAGGACTCCCTGCTCGTTCGCTTCCGCATCGACGGCGTGCTCCAGGAAGTCCAAAGGATCCCCAAGCGGATGACTCCCGGCGTCGTCACGCGCCTGAAGGTGCTGGCGAAGCTCGACATCGCCGAGCGCCGCAAGCCGCAGGACGGGCGCATCTCGCTGAACGCGGCCGCGGCCGGACGCCTGCTGGACGTCCGTGTCGCGACGCTCCCGACCGTCGAAGGCGAGTCGATTGTGATGCGGCTGCTGGACAAGTCCAAGCGCGCCCCGACGCTGCAGGAGCTGGGCATGTCCGACGAGATGCGGGCACAGCTCGAGATCTTGATCCGAAAGCCGACCGGCGCCCTCCTCGTCTGTGGACCGACCGGTTCAGGTAAGTCGACGACGCTGTACGCGGGCCTGACGGAGATCAACCGGCCGGAGATCAACATCATCACCGTCGAGGACCCGGTCGAGTACCGGCTCCAGGGGGTCAACCAGGTCCAGATCAACACCAAGGCCGGGCTCACCTTCGCCACCGCGCTCCGGTCGATCCTGCGTTCCGACCCGGACGTGGTGATGGTCGGCGAGATCCGAGACGGCGAGACGGCCAAGATCTCGATCGAGGCCGCGCTCACGGGCCACCTCGTCCTCTCGACCCTGCACACGAACGACGCCCCGCAGGCGCTGACGCGGCTGAGCGAGATGGGCGTGGAACCGTTTCTGGTCGGGGCCGCGGTCTCGGCGGTGCTCGCCCAGCGCCTCGCCCGCAAGCTCTGCACGCACTGCTGCGAGATGTACACGCCGGGAGTCGACGAGCTGCTGAAGGCTCGGGTCTCGCCGGACATCGCCGCGGCGAGCGACGGCATGGTCTTCTACCGCAAGAAAGGCTGCCCCCGCTGCAACCAGACCGGCTACAAGGGCCGGATCGGCATCTACCAGCTGCTGACGATGAGCGAGCAGCTCGAGAGCCTCGCGGTCACGAAGGCGTCGCGCGAGGACATCGAGCGGGCCGCGATCGGCGAAGGGATGCGCACCCTCTGGGACGACGGCCTCGCCAAGGTGGCCGCGGGCCTGACGTCGATCGAAGAGCTCGCCAGAGTTTCAATTTAGGGCCGTATCCGTTTCAAGACGTATGCCGTTGAGGGGGTATGCGGCGAGCTCTTGCGGCCCTGGTCGTCTGCCTGTTTGCGATCTTCGTTCTTGCAGCCGGCGCGGCGCCTTCGAAGCGCGCCGATGACTGCACCTGGGGCGCCTCGTCCGTGATGGTGGAGGAGGTCAACGGCCAGCTCGTCCAGAGCGAGCCCGTGACGACGGGCTGCATTCCTTAGCCGTTGAGCCTCAGTCGCCGCGAAGCCGGGCTTTGCCCGCCTTCGCCACAAAGGGCTCTCCGTCAGAACATCGGCGCGAAATCATCATGGCCCGCAGAGCGGGCCGGATTTCGCGACGTTACTGGGCGTGGACGTCGCAGCCGAGGACCATCAGGGCCTCGACCGCTTCGGTCATGAACGCCGTCGCTTGGTGGACGTCGGCGAAGGTGTACGGCCCGGGCCGGGCGGGTTCGGCGTTCCGAGCTCCGGCCGGATAGACCTCGGCCTCGACCACGCACGAGTCGCCGTAGTCGACGGCTCGGAGCACCGCGACGGAGCGGCCGTCGCGGCGGGCGTGCCGCACGAACAACTCCCGCGCAGCTGGCTGGGCGGCCGCTGAAGCAGCTTGCGCTGCGTCGGTCACGACCCGTGGGCGGCGTTCTGGGCGGCCTGCGCCACGGTTTCCTTGTCCGCGAAGCCGCTGATCTTGGCGACCAGGCTCCCGGGCCGGACGTAGACGAGCAGGCCTGGATCGGGAAGCAGGCCCAGCAGCTCGGTCAGCTTGCCCACCTGCGCCTTGCTGAGGACGTTCAGCGGCAAGAACCCGACTCCCGCGAGCTTGGCGCCCGCCCTCGCCTCGGCAAAGGCGATCGCGTCCACCTTGGAATACGGATCGTAGAGTCCGACGACCACCGTCGCGTTCTGCCCGAGGGCATTGGCGACCGGGGCAGGGAGACCGGCCTTCAACGCAGCCGTGACCGCCGGGTGGTTCACGATCGGCGTCGGCACGGTCGCAACCGGCTTGCTCGCAGCCTTGGGCTTGGACTTCGGCTTCGCCGCGGTCGCGTTCGCCGTAACCGCGTGCTTCTTCGCAGCAACAGTCGGTGCCAAGGAAGCGTGCTTCGCCTTCGCGCCGGAGCCGAACGGGTGGTGATTGATCCGGTGCGGCGTGGCCAGGGATGCCTCGCCTCCTCCGAGCATCTTCGTTCCGCCGCCAACGAGGACGGCTGCGAGGAGCCCGAGCAGGGCGGCGTAGCGGACCGGGGGCGAGAGCGTAAAGGTCACGGGAGTCCTATCGGCATCCCAAATGAGTGACTTGAAAGACGAAGGGCGCGGTCTCCCGCGCCCTTCGATCCCTCAATGTCGAACGGACTCTTACGCGCAGGGTCCGGTGACAATGTCGGCGCCTGGGCCGTTCTTGTTCCAGACCTTGCCGCCGACGGTGCTCGACACGCAGTACGTGACCGAGTCGGCCGACGCGATCGTCAGCTTCGTCGGCACGATGGCCGAGTCATACGCCTGCAACAGCGACACGGTCATGCCCGTGTAACCAGCGGACGCGCCGGTGCCGGTGTTGTCTGCGTTGTAGGCCTCGACTGCCGGAATCGCGGCGCGAACGTTGGCCTTGGCGGCCGAGTTGTTCGCACGATCCCTGAAGCTCAGGTACGAGGGGATCGCGATCGCGAGCAGGATGCCCAGAATGATGATGACAACGAGAAGTTCGATGAGGGTGAAACCGCTTTCCTCACCGGCCAGCCGCTGCCGGATCTTGCTGGTCATGCAGGTGCTCCTTCCATGGGGAACGAACTGAGTGGCCGCACCTGCATCGGCGAAATCACCCATCGTGGGTAACCCTCGAACGGGTGATCCCTGCCTTTTGAAAACCGGCCCGCGAAGCATGTAAAGGAAGCGCTACGGCATGCCGATGACTCGATCGAGTTATGCCGCCGGCCAACTCCATAGACGAGCTGCTCGAGCACATGGTGGAGCGAAATGCCTCAGACCTCCATGTGACGACGGGGACACCCCCCGTCGTTCGCGTGCGTGGAGAAGTAGAGCGGCTGGACGGCTACGACCCGCTCACCCCGGAGGAGACCCAGGGCCTCCTCTACCGGATCCTCTCGAGCGAGCAGCAGAAGCAGCTCGAGCTCAAGCGGCAGCTCGACTTCTCCCATTCGATCCCCGGTCTCGCCCGCTTCCGCGTCAACGTCTACTTCCAGCGGGAGTCCCTCGGCGCCGCCTTCCGCCTCATCCCCACCGAGCTCAAGACGCTGGAGGAGCTCGGCATCCCGGCCTCGCTGCACCAGCTCGCCGAGAAGCCGCGCGGGCTCGTGCTCGTGACGGGGCCGACCGGCTCAGGTAAGTCGACGACGCTCGCGGCGCTGATCGACGAGATCAACCGAAACCGTTCCGAGCACATCCTCACGATCGAGGACCCGATCGAGTTCCTCCACCGCCACAAGCGCTGCATCGTGAACCAGCGCGAGATCGGCCCCGACGCGACGAGCTTCGCCGACGCGTTGCGCGCGGCCCTCCGCCAGGACCCCGACGTGATCCTCGTCGGCGAGATGCGCGACCTCGAGACGATTGCCACGGCGCTGACCGCGGCGGAGACCGGCCACCTCGTGTTCGGCACGCTGCACACGCAGAGCGCGCCTTCCACGATCGACCGCATCATCGACGTCTTTCCCGCCGAGCAGCAGGAGCAGGTGCGGATCCAGATCGCGAGCTCCTTGCAGGGCGTGGTAACGCAGGCACTGCTGCCGACGGCGGACGGGATGGGCCGCATCCCGGCGCTCGAGATCCTGCTCCCGGACGACGCCGTCCGGAACCTCATCCGCCAGGGCAAGGTCGAGCAGATCTATTCGGTGATGCAGACGAACACCGGGCGCGGAATGCTGACGATGGAGCAGTCGCTCGCCGACCTCATCCAGCGCCGCATCGTCGACCTCGAGCTCGGCCTTTCCCGCTCGAGCCGCCCCGCACAGCTGATCGGGTTGCTCGAGCGCGCCGGCTTTCCGGTCGAGGTGGCGCCGGATGACGATGACGTCGGGTCGGCCGAGGCGCCGCTCGCGAGCGGCCTGCGCGTCGCAGGGAGCTAGCCGTGGACGACCAGTCGCTGTGGAAGAAGGAGATCTCGTTCCGGCGGAAGTCGAGAGAACCCGAAGCATCACCGGACTCCGAGGACGAATCGACTCCGGCAGAGCCCACGTCGATCTGGAAGAAGGAGATCAGCTTCGGACGTAAGGGCAAGAAAGCGGACCCGCCGGCGACGAAGGCGGCCAAGCCGGTTGCCGAAACTTCGAGCCACGTCCCGGTGCCGGAGCCCGAGCCGAGTCCTCCCGAGATCGAGCCGGAAGAGCAGGTGTGGAAGAAGGAGGTCTCGTTCAGTCGCAAGGTCGAGCCCGAGGCTCCGCAGGACGATTCGCCGGCAGAGCCCGTCGCGGAAGAGCCCAGCGCGGAAGAGCCCGTGGCAGAAGAGCCCGTCGCCGAGGAGCCTGCCGCGGAAGAGGCCGTCGCCGCAGAGCCGGTCGCCGAGCGACCCGCCGCGACCAAAACGTGGAGCGCGAAGCCTTCGCTGCCGCCCGAGCCCGTGAACGAGGCACCGACCGCTGCGGCGGCATCCGTCGTTCATCCGCCCGTTCCGGCCGCGGAGCTGCCGCCGCTGGCCGAGCAGAAGGTTCCGTTCTGGAAGAAGGACATCTCCTTCGGAGGCAAGAAGGGCGACAAGGCGCCGCAGGCCGAGCGAGCTCCGAAGCAGCCGAAGGAAGCGAAGCAGCCGAAGAAAGCGAAGCAGCCGAAAGAGCGCAAGCAAAAGCAGCCGAAGATCAAGGCCGAGCGCGGCGTCAAGGGAGGGAAGCGTCTCGTCGGTCTCAAGATCGGCGCCTCGCAGCTCGCCGCAGCACGCGTTTCGAACAACGGCACCGCCGAGCTGCAACAGGTGGCCCGAGAGCCGCTCGCCTCCGGGATCGTCGTCGGCGGAGAGCTCCGCGATCCGGACGCGCTCGCCGCGGCGCTCAAGGACTTCTTCAGCAAGCACAACCTGCCAAAGCGGGGTGTCCGCCTCGGGCTCGCCAACAACAGGATCGGCGTCCGCACCTTCGAGATCGCCGGGATCCAGGACCAAAAGCAGCTCGCGAACGCGATCCGCTTCCGGGCGCAAGAAGCCCTGCCGATCCCGATCGACGAGGCCGTCCTCGACTACCAGATCCTCGGAGAGAGCGTCGACGAGGAAGGTCAGCCGACACGCCGCATCCTCCTCGTCGTCGCGTACCGCGAGCTGATCGATCGCTACGTCGATGCATGCAAGAAAGCCGGTATCGCTCTCGTCGGGATCGACCTCGAGGCCTTCGCGCTGTTGCGTGCGCTTCAGGCGCCACAGGCCGGTGTCGGCAGCGATCCGAGCGCGGCGCTGGTCGCCGTGTCGATCGGGCACGAGCGATCCACGTTCGCCGTTTCGGACGGACAGGTTTGCGAGTTCACGCGTGTTCTCGAGTGGGGCGGCTCTGCCCTGAACGTCGCGATTGCCCGCGCCGTCGATGCCGCGCCGTCCGAGGTCGAGGGCGCCAAGCGCGCGCTCGCCCTCACGGACGAGATGGTTCCGCAGGGTCTGACCGCGGAACAGGCGAAGAAGGCGCGAGAGGCAATGCGGCGGGCGATTCAGACCTTCGCGCGCGAACTCGTCTCCTCGTTGCAGTACTACCAGAACCAGCCGAACTCGCTGGGGATCGGCGAGATCGTCCTGACCGGCGGCACCGCGCACCTTCCCGGGATCTCGGGCGAGCTGGAGCGCTTGATCGGCGTACGCGTCAGGGTCGGCGATCCGCTCGCGCGCATGAAGGTGTCGAAGAAGGTCGGCGAGCCCGAGCAGGTCGGCTCCCTGGCCGTCGCCATCGGCCTCGGGATCGAGGACTGAGAGCTCATGCGTGCCGTCAACCTTCTCCCGCGCGAGACCAAGCAGAGGACCGTCAAGAAAGAGAGCGTGCCGGTCCTCGTCGGCGCGTGCGCGGGCGTCCTCGTCTTCGCGCTGCTCGGCGCCATGTTCTTGATGGGCAGCGGCAAGATCGCCGGCGAGCAGCGGAAGCTCGACGACCTCAATCGCCGCTTCCAGGCCCTCCCGCCCGCGCCTCCGGGCCCGACCGCCGCCGAAGAGCAGCTCGCCGGAGTGCAGAGCCCCCGTCTCAGCGCACTCAGCACCGCGCTTTCGACCCGTGTCGCCTGGGACCGGGTGTTCCGGGAGTTCTCACTGGTGCTCCCCGACGACGTCTGGCTGACGATGCTCAGCGCCAAGTCTCCGATCTCGCCGTCCACGGGCGAGTCGAGTAGCAGCAGCACTGCGCCGTCCCAGTTCACGATCAGCGGCCGCACGTATTCGCACGACGCCGTCGCCAGACTGCTTTCCCGCCTCCAGGTCGTACCGGACCTGACCAACGTGCAGCTGCTCAGCTCGTCGCGGTCTGAGGTCGCGGGCCAGGAAGTGGTCGACTTCTCGATCGCCGCCGACATCAAGGTCCTGGGAGGGCCGAGCTCGTGAAAGAGCGCAAGCCTCTCAATCCCGCCGCGCTGATCGCAATCATCCTCGGCGGCGTTCTGGTCGTCGGGCTCGCCGGCTGGTTCCTGCTCGTGCGCCCCCAGGGAACGAAGCTGAAGGACCTCAAGCGCCAGGCAACGGACGTCGAGCAGAAGATCGCCGCATACAACCAGCAGGTCGCCGCGGCCCGATCGGCGCCGAAGATCGAGGTCGCGGACGTGTACCGGCTCGCCAAGGCGATGCCGGACAAGACCGACATGCCCGACCTCGTGCTCGAGCTCGGCCAGCTCGCCCGGGACACGGGCATCCGCTTCGACTCGATCTCGCCGCAATCGCTGACCCCGATCGGAAGCTACGCGGTGCTGCCGATCACCGTGACGTTCAACGGCAACTTCTACAACCTGGCGGACTTCCTCTACCGGC
>DASWEF010000081.1:0-3342 GCA_036394855.1 Gaiellaceae bacterium
GCATTATGCCGACTGGCGGATTATCCCGCGTCGCCCGACGGATCCGCTGGTGCGCAAGGGGATGAGCGCGCGGGACGCGGCATAATCCGGGACCATAGATCCAGGCATCCTGGCCTCTTCACGGCACGTCGCCGTCGAGGAGGCAGGCATGTTCGATCCGGCTTCGGTGAGGGTTCGGGGTCCCCTTCAAGCATACGTGGAGGGGTTCTGGGCGGAGTTGCTGCGGCAGGGGTACGCGCCGCTGTCGGCCAGGAATCTGCTGCTCGTGACCGCTCACCTAGGTCGCTGGCTGGAGGCCGAGGGGCTCGCCCTCTGCGATCTCACCGAGGATCACGCCGCCGCGTTCCTGCGCCATCGGTGCCGGCAGGGGTACACCCAGTTCCGGACTCGTCGCGCCCTCGAGCCGCTGTTGGGCCACCTCCGCGCCATCGGCGTCGTTCCGACGCCGAGCCCCGTCCTCGACGAGACGCCCGTGGGTCTCCTCGTGCGCGAGTACGCGGGGTACCTCTCGCGAGAGCGAGGTCTCGGCGCTTCCAGCATCCGTGCGTACACCGACTTCGCGAGGCGGTTCGTTCTCGATGAGCGGCCTCGCCTGGACTGGGATCGGCTGACGGCCGCGGAGATCACCGACTTCGTCCTCGATCGCTCTCGCCGGTCGAGCCTCGCGGGCCGCAAGCTGATGGTGACGCACCTTCGCTCGTTGCTTCGGTTCCTGCACGTTCGTGGAGCGACGGCTCAGGGCCTGGCGTCCTGCGTCCCGGCGGTGGCGGGCTGGCGCCTAGCCGCGGTCCCCAAAGCGCTCGAGGTGCGCGAGATCGACCGGCTCCTGGCATCCTTCGATCGCTCCCCCGTCGGCCTCCGCGACTCGGCCATCGTTCGGCTCCTGCTTCGGCTCGGGCTGCGCGCCGGGGAGGTTGCCGCGATCACGCTCGAAGACGTGGATTGGCGGTCGGGCGAGATCTCGGTGCAGGGCAAGGGCCGGCATCAGAGCCGCCTTCCGCTGCCGGCAGACGTGGGCCGCGTGCTCGCCGCGTACGTCCGCCACGGCCGACCTCCGGGCAGCATGCGGAGCCTCTTCCTCCGCAGCAGGGCGCCGTGTGCCGGGATGCGGCCGGGCGCGATCATCGCCGTCGCTCGGAGTGCGCTGCGACGTGCGGGCGTCCTCGCGGGCAGCGCGCACCTGCTCCGTCACACCGCCGCCACGCAGCTCCTTCGCCGCGGCGCTTCGCTGCCCGAGATCGCACACGTGCTTCGCCACCGGCACATCGACACGACCGCCATCTACGCCAAGGTGGACCTCGCCTCGCTGGGCGCGCTGGCGCAGCCGTGGCCGGGAGGTGCCGCATGAGCCCCGGGGGTCTCTCACGTTCGGTCGAGGAGTACCTCGCGCTCCGCCGCGCCCTCGGGTTCAAGCTGCGCCACGAGACCTGGTTCCTGCCCGAGTTCGTGGCCTTCCTCGGAGCGCACGGCACCTCGGTCATCACGACGGAGCTGGCCTTGCGCTGGGCGCAGCAGCCCTCCGGCACATCACTGCGGTGGTGGGCGAGAAGGCTCAGCGCGATCCGCTGCTTCGCGAAGCATCACCGCGCGTTCGACCCACGCACCGAGGTCCCGCCGCCGGATCTCATCCCGTACCGCGAGCACCGCCGCACACCGCACATCTACACGGACGATGAGATCGCCGCGCTGATGCGGCAGGCGCAGACCCTCTCCGGCCGGATGCGATCGGCGACATACGCGATGCTCATCGGGCTCCTCGCCGCCACGGGCATGCGCGTCGGAGAGGCGATCGCCCTCGACGACGTCGATGTCGACTGGGCTCGTTCGCTGCTGACGGTCCGCTTTACGAAATTCCAGAAGTCTCGACTGGTCCCGGTCCACGCATCGACCCTGGCGGCGCTTCGAGCGTACGTCGCTCGACGGGACCAGCTGCTCCGCCGCCGCCACAGCCCGAGCCTCTTCGTCTCAGGTGTCGGTGCACGCGTCCACCACCAAAACTTCAATCGCGTCTTCATCCGGTTGGTCGAACTCACCGGTGCCGGCGACGGACGGAGCCGCCCTCGCATCCACGACCTCCGCCACACCTTCGCGGTGAAGGCCGTGCGCGACTGGTACCGCTCCGGCCTCGATGCCGAGCGCCGCTTGCCGTCGCTCTCGACCTATCTCGGCCACGTGAGTCCGTCCAGCACGTACTGGTATCTCACCGCCACTCCCGATCTGCTCGCGCTCGCCGGCAAGCGCCTGGAGCGCGGCTGGGAGGTGCGGCCGTGATCCTCCTCGCTCCCTTGCTCGAAGCGTTCTTTTCCGAGCGGCTCCAGCGCCAGCGGAGGGCGAGCCCGCATACCATCGCCGCCTACCGCGACGCGTTCCGGCTACTCCTCGGTTTCGCCGAGAAGCACATCGGCAAGGCGCCTTCCACCCTGCTCCTCGCGGACATCGACGCGCCGCTCGTCGGCGCCTTCCTCGATCACCTCGAGAAGGAGCGCGGCAACAGCATCCGGACACGCAACGCGCGGCTCGCGGCGATCCACTCGTTCTTCCGCTTCGCGGCCGGCCGCGAGCCAGCGCACGCGGGACTGATCCAGCGCGTCCTCGCCATCCCGCAGAAGCGCTTCGACCGTGACCTCGTCGCCTTCCTCACCACCGCCGAAGTCGACGCGCTCCTCGCAGCGCCAGACACGACCACCCGACTCGGTCGCCGCGACCACGCGCTGCTCCTCCTCGCCGTCCAGACCGGCCTGCGCCTGGCGGAACTTACCGGGTTGGGGATCGACGACCTCGCCCTCAGCGCCGGCGCCCACGTTCGCTGCCACGGCAAGGGTCGTAAGGAGCGCTGCACGCCGCTGTCCCGCACGACGGCGCGCGTGCTTCGCGCGTGGATCGCCGAGTGTGGCGCAGTCGGTCCCGACCTCCTGTTCCGCAGCGTCCGGCGGACCCGGCTCAGCCATGACGCGGTCGAGCTGCTCGTCGCGAAGTACGCGCTCGCGGCCTCACGAGCGTGCCCGACTCTCGCCCGCAAACGCGTGACGCCTCACGTCCTTCGCCACACCACCGCCGTGCAGCTCCTCGAGGCCGGCGTCGATCGCGCCGTCATCGCGCTCTGGCTCGGCCACGAGCAGGTCGAGACGACGCAGATCTACCTCGACGCAGATCTCGCCATGAAGGAGCGCGCCCTCGCTCGCACAACGCCGCCGGGCGTCCGCCCCGGCCGCTTCCGGCCCAAGGACTCGCTGCTCGCCTTCCTCGAGGGGCTCTGATTATGCCGCGTCGCGACTGCCGATCGACAACGCCTGCGCGGGTTGTACGCTCGCACGCGGCATAAGTTCCGAGTCGGCATAATGC
>DASWEF010000082.1:0-5704 GCA_036394855.1 Gaiellaceae bacterium
GCGCGGCCGCGTGGAGCGGCTCTTCTGGCCGCACCTCGACCGTGGCTCGCATCTCGGGGAGTTGCGCTTCGGGCTGGAGCGCGACGGTGAAACCCGCTGGCTCGACGAGGCTCCCGCGGAGCAGTCGTACCTCCAGGACGCGAACGTCCTCTTGACCCGGATCGGCGAGCTCGAGCTGGTCGACCTCGTCCACGAGCTCGAGCCCGTGCTCCTGCGCCGCGTGACGGGCGCAGGCGTCCGCGGCCGCCTCGTGGTCGACTGTCATCCGGAGCTGGACGGAATGAAGACTGCGCTCGCCGCGAGCGTGGACGGCAATCGCGTCGTCTTCTATCGCCGCAACGTCGCTCTTGCGATCGGCGCAGCAGATGCGGAGGCCTTCTCGACGGGGCTCGGCGCAACCGAAGGCGGGATCTCGTGTCCGCTTCGTGACAGCGCCGTGGTCGCGCTCGCTTTCGGCGCATCGTCCCGTGAAGCCGTCGCGAGGCTCGATGCCGCCCTCCAACAGGATTTCAACTCCCTCGTCACGTCGAGGCGCCGGCACGACGCGGGTCGGCTCTCGTCGGCCCAACAGCCGTCGGCTGCCGTTCCCGAAGTCGGCGCGCTCTACCGGCGCTCGCTGCTCGTGTTCGATCTCCTGAGCGATCGCGACAGCGGCGCCGTCATCGCCGCGCCCGAGCTCGATCCGGAATTCGAGCGGTCCGGCGGTTACGGCTTCGTCTGGGGCCGCGACCTCGCGTTCATCGTGCTCGGCTTCCTCGCCGCGGGCCGGCACGACCTCGCCGGGCGCGCGCTGCGCTGGTTGCCGCGCGCGCAAGAACCGGAGGGCCTCTGGCTGCAGCGCCACTGGACGGACGGCTCGCTCGCGCCGTCGTGGTGCCGACACCAGCTCGACGAGACGGGCGCGATTCTCTTCGCCTACGAGGCGGCCTGGCGCGCGCTCGCCGACGAGGCACTCGACGACGAGCTCTGGCCTTCCGCGCTGCGCGCGGCCGAGTTCCTGCTCGGCACGATCGAGCAGGACGGGATCCCCTGCGCGACCGCCGATCTCTGGGAGGAGCGGGAAGGACGGCATGCGTTCACCGCCGCTGCCGTTCACGGTGGCCTGCGCGCCGCCGCCTCGATGGCGCGCCGGCACGAGCCCGGTCTCGCCGAGCAGTACGAGGCCGCCGCGGAGGTGATCCGTGCCGGAATCGAGCGGGAGCTGTGGAGCGAGTTCCACGGGCGCTACCTGCGCTCGCTCGGCGATCCGACGCTCGACGTCTGCCTGCTCGGGCTCGCCTGGCCGTTTGCGGTCGTCGATCCGGACGGGGAGCGGATGCGTGCGACCGTGGCCGCGCTCGAAGCCGAGCTGAGCTGTCCGGAGGGCGGCGTCCGGCGTTATGCCGGCGACACGTATGCAGGCGGGAACATGTGGGTGCTCGCATCGCTCTGGCTGGGACTGTGGCACCGCCAGATCGGCGACGACGCGGGCCTCGCGCGGGCGCTCCAGTACGCACGCGGCGCGCAGACCGACCTCGGCCTGCTGCCGGAGCAGGTCGGCGACGACGGCGAGCCCACGTGGGTCGTCCCTCTCGCGTGGAGTCACGCGCTCCTGCTGCTCGCCGCGCGGCCCGAGCTCAACATAGTTCGCTCGCGAGAAGCGACGTCCGCGGACGTTCGTGCCCCGGCCTAGACGGCTGGGCGAATCGAAACGGGTCCTGAACTCCAGGGTCTGACCCTGGTTGTAACGAGAGCGTGTCAATCGCTCCACAGGCTGTCGCTAGCCTGAGCGAGGTGGGTCTGATCCCAGTCCCTCAGCCATACGACTTCGAGCGTTCGCTCGACCGGTTCACGTTCTGGGGCGTCGACCGCGCCAACGTCTGGTACGAGGGCGGTCTCCACCGCGTGATCGCGGGACGTGAGGTACGGATCACACCGGCGAACGGCGGCGTCCGGGTCGAGCCGTTCGACGCGACAATCGAGCCGGTCGTGCACAAGCTGCTCGGCCTCGAGCTGGATCTCACCGCCTTCCACGCGTTCGCGCAGGGGGACCCGGTGCTCGCCGAGGCCTTGCGGCGCTTTCCGGGCTTCCGGCCGCCGCTCGCCCCCGATCCGTTCGAGGCGCTCGTCTCCTCGATCACGGCGCAGCAGGTCTCGCTCCATTCGGCCTTCGCGGTCCGCAGCCGGCTCATCGAGCGCTTTGGGGAACCGGCGGAGCATGCCGTTGCATTCCCGACGCGCGAACGGCTCGCACGGGCAAGCGAGGAGGAGCTGACTGCGCTCGGCTTCTCGCGCCGGAAGGCGGAGTACGTGCTCGGCCTCGCGCGTGCCGAGCTCGACTTCGACGCGCTCGCGCTCTTGCCGGACGAGGAGGTCAAGGAACGGATCACGTCGCTGCGGGGACTGGGGGAGTGGAGCGCCGACTGGTTCCTGGCGCGTCACCTCGCGCGGCCCGAGGCCTGGCCTGCCGGCGACCTCGGTCTGCGCAAGGCGGTGCTCGCGTTCTACCCTGACGTGACGGACGTCCGTGCCGCCGCCCACCGGTTTCGGCCCTTCCAGAACCTGAGCGCCCACTACCTCCTCGCCGCCCTGCGCTACCAGTGACGATCCGACGCGCGACGAAGAACGACCGCGAGCTCCTGCGCGAGCTGTGGGAGGAGTTCGAAGAGGAGCTCGACCATCCGGCGTATCTGCGCGAGACCTGGGAGGAGGCGTGGGCGGACCTGTCGGAGACGGTCCGCGAGGGTGTTGCGCTCGTCGCCGAGCAGGACGGGCGCGCCGTCGGCTTCCTCTTCTGCGTGCTCGGCGACACCGGCCGGCAGACGGCGCACGTGACGGACGTCTACGTCCGCCCCGAGGCGCGCCGGCAGGGAATCGGCCAGGCCCTGATCGCCGAGGTTCTCCAGCCTGCGCGCGAGGCGGGGTTCGACCACGTCAGCCTCGAGGTGCTGTTGCGCAACGCCGGCGCCCGCCGTCTCTACGAGCGGCTGGGGTTCGTGCCGGTGGACATGTTCATGGTCGCGCCGCTGGGCGCCCTTACGGAACGTCTTGCGAGCGAGGAGCGTCCGCCGTCGTTCGGCTCGCTGCACGTGCAGACGGACGACGAGGCCGGCGTCGAGCGCGCCGTCAAGCAATTCATGCCGCGGCTCGGCCGCTCGGAGCACTCGGAGGTCATGCCCGCGCGCAACGGCTGGGTGACGGTTGTCGACGAGCTCTGCGATCACGACCGGAGTGCGCAGCGCCGCCTCGGGGTCGAGCTGTCCGAGCGGATGGGCGTGCCCGTCGTCGCCCTCGCGGTCGAGGAGGAGATGGTGGCCCGCTTCCTGCTCTTCGAGCGCGGTCGCCTGGTGGACGAGTACCTCTCGGTGCCGTCCTACTACGGCGAGCTGAGCAAGGCCGACGAGCTCTCGCTGGCAGCCAACGCAACGCTGGTCGCCCGCCTGACCGGCGCAGATCCGGCGCGCGTGCGCGGGGTTGCGCGGACCGCTTCGTCGCCTTCGGAGCTGCCGCCTGCCCGCGAGCTGCTGACCGAGATCGCAGAGGTCATGAACCTCGAGGCTAGGATCGAACGGTGATCACGCTCTACGACGCCGATCGCTGCCCGTACTGCGCGCGCGTCCGGATCGTCCTCGCGGAGAAGGGGATCGAGTACGAGACCGTCGAGGTCGACCTCGGCGACCGTCCTGCCTGGATCTACGAGAAGAATCCACTCGGCAAGGTTCCGGTGCTCGAGGAGGACGCGTTCGTCCTGCCCGAGTCCGCGGTGATCAACGAGTACCTCGAGGAGCGCTATCCGGAGCCGCCGCTCTGGCCGGCCGATCCCGGCGAGCGGTCGCTGGGCCGGCTGCTCGTCTTCCGTTTCGACCGGCTCTCGAAGCCGTACTACGCGCTGCGGCGCGGGGAGGACGGCGCGCGCGAGCGGCTCGACGCCGAGCTGGCCAAGCTCGACGCCGTCCTGCAGGCGCAGCCGTTCCTGAGCGGGCGCGAGTACGGGCTGGCCGACGTCGCCTACGTCCCGTGGATCCTGCGTGCGCGCGACCGGATGGGCGTGGGGCTGGAGGCGTTCTCCGCACTGGCAGATTGGGTCGAGGGGCTGGCGGCACGTCCCGCGATCGCCGCGGAGCTCGGCGTCGTCGCGTCGCTGTGAACGTCCTCCTGCTGCACGCCTTCCCACTGGACGAGCGCATGTGGGAGCCGCAGCGAGCCGCTCTTCCCGAGCATGAGGTGAGCGCGCCGCGCCTGTACGGGCGCGGTCAGACGATGGACGCGTGGGCGGAGTCGGTCGCGACCGAGGCGGACGGCGAGCTCGCCGTCGTGGGCGCCTCGATGGGTGGCTACTGCGGGCTCGCGCTCGCGCGGCGCGCGCCCGAGCGCGTGCGCGGTTTGCTGCTCGTCGGCGCGCGTCCCGACGCCGACTCGGCGGAGCGCCGCGCAGCCAGAGCGGACACGATCGAGCTGATCCGAAACGAAGGAGCGGACGGTCTCTGGCGGTCGATGGTGCCGAAGCTCTTCGCGGAGGGGACCCGCGCCGACGAGAGGCTGCTGTGTCGGGATCCGGACGCGCTGGTCGGCGCCGTCGAGGCGATCCGGGATCGCGAGGATTCGACCGAGGTCGCCCGCTCGTTCGCGGGTCCGGTCCAGTTCGTCGTCGGCGAGTTCGATCCGTTCGTCTCCGCCGGAGAGCTCACCGGCTTCGACGTGCGCGAGATCGCGGGCGCCGGACATCTCGTGAACGTCGAGCGAGTCGACGAGTTCAACGACGTCCTGCGCGAGTTTCTCGCCCGTGTCTGAGCTGCCTCCGATCGTCGATGTCGACTGGCTGGAACGCGAGCTCGGCGCCGAGGACTTGTTCCTGGGCGACGTGCGCGGGCCGAACGCGCACACGCGCGGCCACATCCCCGGCTCGAAGCCGCTCGTGCTGGGCTCGCCGCCGCCGATGAGCGACCTGGAGGTGCTGGAGGCGCTCGCGTCCGAGGTCGGGCTGCGGCTGCGCCGGCACGGAGTGACGGGCGCCGAGCGGCTCGTTCTCTACGACCGAGGCGACGGGGTCGGCGCGATGCCCGCCGCACAGATGGCCGAGCTCGCCGGGCATCCCCGCGTCTCCGTCCTGCTCGGCGGCCTCGCCGCGTGGCGGGGGGAGACGGAGATCGGCCAGGCCGAGCTCCAGCCCGTGAAGACGAGCTTCGAGCCGAGGCTGGATGCCGTCCCCACGCGTGAGGAGCTCACGAGCCGGCTCGACGATCCGGCTTTGACGCTGCTCGACGTGCGCACGGAGGACGAGTTCAGGGGCAGGCAGGGCTATCCGTGCGACCCGCGCCAGGGTCACATCCCGGGCGCGCGGCACCTGCACGTCCAGGACCTCTTCGCAGGCCCGGGCCAACCTCTCGGCCCGGAGGAGATCCGCGCACTCGTGGGCGAAGTCGACGATGTCGTCACGTATTGCCATTCGGGCTCGCGTTCGGCGCTGGCGACGCTTGCGTTGCGCAGCGCCGGCTATCGCGCCCGCAATTACGCCGGCTCGTGGCACGAATGGTCCCGTCATCCGGAGCTGCCGGCGGAGCGGTAGGGCCGGTAGGCGCTCTCGGAGAACCGTGCTACCGTGGCCCGGCGGCGCGCTCGTCCGAGGAGATCTTCTTGAAGGTGAAACTACTGATCGCATCGCTCGTTGCGACCGCGATGTTGACCGGCACCGCACAGGCGGCGGATGGGCCTGCGAAGTCGTGGC
>DASWEF010000083.1:0-3923 GCA_036394855.1 Gaiellaceae bacterium
GGCCGGCGGGCGCACGTCGAAGGGCGTTCGCGTGGTCGCGACCGTCCGCTCCGACGCGAACGGCAAGATCCTCAAGACGACGAGGCTCGCGGACGGCGCCGGCCGCAAGCTCGAGCGTACGCTCTTCGAAGGCTTCGTCGAGGACGACCTCGACGTCGAGGTTCGGACGTCGGATGGGGCCTGCCGCTACCGCCGGAGCTTCGACGGGTCGCCGGCCACTTGGCTCGGCACGTACGCGCCGGCGCGTGGCGAGCCCGAGGACCTCGGCTCGTGGCGGCTGTGGTACCGGATCGAGCGGGCGTAGCCGCCGGGCCGTGCGGGAGCGGGAGCGGCGACGCGGCAGGTTGCCCGACGTCGATGCGGCGTTCGGGTTGAGGAGGCGGTCGCACGTTCCCCAGTGCGGCGAGCCGGTCGACCGTCGCCACAACTTCAGGCGGCGACTAGCTTCCGCCGCTTCCGTGGCCACGTGAGCAGTGCCTCGCTCGCCGACGGCCAGTAGGCGGGGCGAGCGACGCGGGCGCAGAAGCCGGGCTTGGTTTCAATCTGTCGGCACGGGCCCGCGCTCGACGGCAAACAGGCGCCATTCGCCGGGAACGCCCTTCAGAACGCAGACGCCGCGATCCTCGAACCGAATCCCGGAGCCGGCGACGAGATCCTTCACCGTGCTTGAGACAAGCACTTCGCCCGAGTCGGCCTGGGCTGCCACGCGCGCGCCCGTGTGGACAGCGATCCCGGCGACCTTGTCGCCGACCAGCTCACATTCGCCAGTGTGCAGCCCGGCCCGAACGTCGATCCCAAGCTCTCGAACGGCCTCGACCACGGCGCAGGCGCAGCGGACCGCCCGGGCCGGTCCGTCGAAACTGGCGAAGAAGCCGTCGCCGGCCGTGTCGATCTCCGTCCCGCGGAAGCGGACGAGCTGACGCCGCACGACTGCGTGGTGGGCTTCCAGCAGCTCCCTCCAGGCCCGATCGCCGAGCTCGGCGGCGTGCTCGGTCGCACCGACGATGTCCGTGAAGAGGACCGTGGCAAGCACACGATCGGGGTCTGCCGCCTCCCAGCCGCCGTCGCTCCAGAGGCCGGTCACGAACTGCTCGACCTCGCGAACGACGGCGTCTGTGTCACCGACCCAGGGCAGATGATCAGCGCCCGCCAACTCGACGTAACGTGCGCCCGGCACGCGCTGGGCGAGGTAGCGTGCTGCGCGAACATCGAGAAACTCGTCGCGCCGGTGCAGGATGAGAACCGGAACGCGAATCGACGGCAGGACGTGACGGATGTCGATCTCCGAGTTCATCCGGTAGAGCGCCACCACCGAGCCCGGGCTCGCACTGAGCCGCATGCGCGTCGCCCACCAGCGCCTGAACTCAACGTCATCGATCATGCTCGGCGCTTCGCGCTCGAGCGCAGAGTCGGCCAGGGCCTGCATCCCCCACCCGCGCTCGACCCGGTCGAGCAACTCCTCCAGCTGCTCCGGCGTGCGCGCCCACGGCGTCTCCGGCGACCAGCGGCCGGCGATCATCGAGCCGTAGAGGACGGCCGCCGCCACCCGCTCGGGATGGGTTGCGGCAAAGAGGACGGTCATCGGCGCACCCTCAGAGATCCCCATCACAGCCGCACGCTCCGAGCCGACCGCGTCCATAACCGCGCGGACATCGTCCATCCTCGTCTCGAGCGACGGAGTCCCGCTCACCCGGTCCGAGAGGCCGGTTCCCCGCTTGTCGAAGAGAATGAGGCGAGCGAACGAGGCAAGGCGGCGGTAGAAACCCGCCAGGGACGGGTGCTCCCAGCCGTACTCGAGGTGCGAGATGTTGCCCGGGACGAAGACGAGATCGATCGGGCCCTCGCCGAGCACCTGGTAGGCGACATGGACGTCGCCGCTCTTCGCATAGCGCGTCTCCGGTTGCACCCGCGTAGTGTCGCGCCTCGCAGACCTCACGGGAAAGGGGTCGCCGGCCGCCCAGTGCGCTCGCAGAAGCCCAGTGTTGCCTCCAGAGACGCACGACCAGGCATGCGCACTGACATGGAGCAAGAAGTCAAGGCCCGGCTGGGGTTGATGGTCCTGCCCTCGTGCTCGAGCAGCGGATGGCCCGTAGCAGCGACGGTGGATCAGACGGATATTCGCCGGCCGGCGCGGGAAGCGAAACCACGATTAGCCGCCCAGTTCGCAGGCTGAGGTGTGGAGAGTCGGATCCGCCGTCGAGAGGCTGGTCGTCGTGCGCGACCGCCCGGGTGCGCCGCGGCCTTGGTCGCCGTTGACAGGAGGCGACTGCTCTGGGAGGATCGCGGCGGTAGCGAGAAAGGGCGCGATGGCGCATTCCCACCGCTACTGCGGCAGTGTCTGCGGGCCTGGATGGCCGGGGTGGCCAGTACGCGTCGCCCGTCGAGCACGCGCGCACCGGACGCTGGCCGTGGCCACGCGTGGCGTCTATCTCAGGATCGAGTCGCAGCGGTTCGTCGGTTGCGAGATCACGGAGGGCGACGCGGAGACCGATCGGGCGGTGGATCACGGTCGGGCTGTGACTGGAAGTGTCTGCACGGGCGGAGCCACGGACAGGGGAGGTGCGCGGGCGAGATGCCGAGGGCACGCGACAAGTTGAAGGAGACGCTGGCTCCGCTCGGCAAGCGCGAAGTGCGACGAGCGATCGCCGCGGCTCGCTCCGAGCTGGAGTCAAGCCTCGAAGCCTCGGCTGCAGAGCGGCTGCGGGTGCTCGGTGCGGAGCTTGTCGTCCGTAAGCCCAGCCGCGGGACGATCCCCGTACGGCTGGTCGACGTGGTGATCCGGGACGAAGCGCGGCAACGCAATGTCAGCGTCCTCGTCGGAGGGAATGACAGGATCGTGGCGGTCGAGGAGCTCGAGTTCCAGCCCGACATCCAGCCTGACGAGATCGAGGAGGCCCGTGCGATCGCCGAGCGCGACCGGCGGGTGAGCGCCGTGGCGAGGCGGCGCGGGGCGTTCGTCAGCGTCTTCGTGCCTGGCGGCCACGACGGCGCGAAGGCGCGGCTCGTCGGCCTGCGCTATGCAGCGCCGGCGCGGCGCGAGACGGTGGCGCATGTCGCCTCGGCGGTCGTCGACCTAACGGCGGGCGAGCTGGTCTCGTTCGAGCGCGTCGCGCGAGAGGAGAGGAGGTAGAGCGCATGGCGCTCTGGGGTGATTACCATCTCGCGTCCGGGGCAGGGTGGAGGGTCTATTGGCGGATCAGCCAGCTCAAGGGCGGCGGGCTCGAGGTCTGGTTCGCGGACTTCAAAGGTAGGCGCGTGCTCTGGCGTGGGACCGCGCCCTTCGCAATCGTCCCGTACCACCGGCCTCACCCCGGCCCTGAGCCGCCTCCTCCGGAGCACTGCTACAAGGACGGTCTCGGCCCTCAGTGCGGCGGCGCGCCGTTCACGGCGCTGAAGCACGGCGCCCCGAACACGTGGGCCTTCGGCTGGAACGCCGCACAGGACACCGACGCCGTGGTCGTCGCGACGGAACCGGCGACGGACTTTGCCCCCGCCCACCTCTCGATCACCGCGAAATTCCAGTGCGGGTGGTACCAGTACGTCCACAACTGGGTGTTCGACGGGGACGGCAGCGTCCACCCGCAAATCGCGATGGGCGGCCAGCTGAATCCGAACACTCCTGGGACGCCGCACGTCCACCACTTCTATTTCCGGCTCGACCTCGACATCGACGGCTTCCCCAGCGACGTCGCCGAGATCTTCGACCACAACACGCTCAATGATCCCGGCGGCGACAAGACGACGCTCGTCGCGGCGCAGGGCAAGCTGCTGGCCGACGCCTCGAAATCGAGGAAATGGCGAGTCCGCGACGCAAAGAGCAAGAACCAGCTCGGGCAGCACCGCGGCTACGACATCGAGCTTCCGCAGCTCGCCGGCCGCGACAAGTATTCCACGGGTGACGTCTGGGTCACCGTCTATCGCGG
>DASWEF010000084.1:0-13144 GCA_036394855.1 Gaiellaceae bacterium
GCGAGCAGGTCGGCGAGCTGGCGCTGCCGCAGCGCGTGCAGGAGGCGCTCGGCCAGTTGGTCGGGTCGGCCAGGGAGGGGCTGCTCGCGTTGAGCGTCGGCGTCGGGCTCGGCGTGCTCGCGGAGCTGCTCGAAGAGGAAGTCGTCGAGGTGGTCGGCGCGAAGGGCAAGCACGATCCTGCTCGGGTCGCGGTGCGCCACGGGCACGAGTCGGGTGAGGTGACGCTCGGCGGCCGGCGCGTCCAGGTGGAGCGGCCGCGTGTGCGCAGCGCCGACGGTCGCAGCGAGCTGCCGCTTGAGGCGTACGCGCACTTCGCCGACCGCGACCCGCTGACCAAGGTCGTGTTGGAGCGGATGCTCGCCGGCGTCTCCACCCGCCGCTACCGGCGCACGCAGGAGCCGGTCGGATCGCAGGTCGAGCAGATGGGGCGTTCGACGTCGAAGTCGTCTGTGTCGCGCACCTTCGTCGAGCGCACCCGCCGGTCGCTCGGCGAGCTGATGAGTCGCCGCCTCGACGACGTCAGGCTGGCGGTGATGATGATCGACGGGCTCGAGCTGCAGGGACGCACGAACGTGGTCGCGCTCGGGATCACGACCGAGGGCGTCAAGATCCCGCTCGGGCTCTGGGAAGGCAGCACCGAGAACGCGACCGTGGCGACCGCGCTGCTCTCGGATCTGGTCGAGCGCGGGCTTGACCCCGAGCAGGGGATCCTGTTCGTGATCGACGGCGCCAAGGCGCTGCGGAAAGCGATCCGCAACGTCTTCGGCGAGGCGCCGGTGCAGCGCTGCGTGCGCCACAAGGAGCGCAACGTGACCGACCATCTGCCCGAGCGCGAGCGGCCTACGGTGAAGCAGCGGCTGCGGCGGGCGTGGGCGCTCGAGGATCACGCTCGCGCGCTCGACCAGCTGCGAGCGCTCGCCTCGGAGCTCGACCGCAGCTACCCCGGCGCGGCCGGCTCGCTGCGCGAAGGGATGGAGGAGACGCTCACGCTCACCCGACTTGGCGTCACCGGCTCGCTCAAGCGAACGCTCGCGAGCACGAACCCCTGCGAGTCGATGATCGAGATCGTCCGCAACACCCAGCGCAACGTGAAGCGCTGGTCATCCGGGGAGATGGCGCTGCGCTGGACCGCTGCCGGCATGCTCGAAGCCGAACGGCAGTTTCGGAAGATCATCGGCTACCGCGACCTCGCCAAGCTCGCGCTCGCCGTCGAGCACGACCTCCAGCATCACGAACACCAGGAGGTGCTGCTCACGCTCGCATGAGAAGATCCACCACCGGACCGCCACCGAAAATCCACGGCGCGCGGGACATCCTCGTCGAACGCCTCGACGACTCCATTGAAATCGCCAGTTGAACGCATGCGGGCGATTGCGACGGCCCAGCGCGCGGGAAGTTCTGCCTCAACCTGGTCGGATACTTTGGCGGATTCCTGTGCGTAAGCTTCTGCGAGAGCGGAGTCTTCTGAGCAGGCACACGCCAGTGCGCGCATCCCGACGAATTCCGCCTGCATCACAAGATTCGGCCATTCAGCCGGTTCGGTCTCAAGCACGAGTAGTGCATCTCGGGCCTTACCGTGTGCCAGTAGCACCTTGGCCTCGATCACGCGTGCGTTGGTGGCGGAATGATTGTCGCCAAGCGCCTCTGAGCGCTCTAGGGCTTGGTGGAGAGTCTTCTTCGCCGCCGCGTACCGGCGCAGACCCGTCTCGGCAGTCGCTCGCATACACAGCGCGTGTGGCAAGACAAAGTCCAGTCCGACACGCTCGGCTTCAGAACGCTCAATCTCTGAGACATCTAGAGCGTCGGGGTACTCGGCCCCGAGGGCGAGCGCGGTGCCGAGCATCTGGAGAAACCCTGTCTTCACAAGGGGGTCGCACGGAGCCTCAGCCAGGGCTAGACGGTGGCGCCACGTCCTTAGCGCCTCGCCTATACCGCCCCAACGTATCGCGGAACTCAGGTGTGCTTGAGCTTGGCGCAACTTGTCCTCCGTAGACGACGGTTGAGAACGTTCGAACAGCACAATCGCTGCGAGTGCCGCATCCCGTTGCCCAAGTTCGGTGTGGGTAATGAACTGTCCCCAGATCGCTTGTCGCTGATCGATCGTCGTCGTTGCCGTGCGAGCGGCCTCTTGGTGCAGTCGAAGGGCGTCTCCGGCTCGGTCGGCGAGCTGTGCGCTTTGCGCAGCACGATAGAGGGCGCGCGAGTGGAGTGCGTGGTCGGAAGGTAATCCCCGCGCCGCATCACGGGCTTGCATCTCTGCTTCGGTATGACGTCCTTCGCGGAAAGAAACTTCAGCCCTCGCCAAGTCGATCTGGGGCGATATCACTCCTCTCGCCTTGGCCGCGGCCAGCCATCGCCGGACCGTGGCAACGCGACCGCGTCGAAGCACTTCGTCGAGTGCAGCGTCGAGCAGCGAGCTTAAGAGTTCGATCCGGTCCGCGAGCTCGATCACTGTGAACGCGTCGTCCCACGCACCTGTACTGACGAGGTACGAGACAAGCGAGTCGACCCGCTCCAGGGTCTTCGGGTTTGTGAGATCCAGCTTGCTACGAAGGAACTGACGAAGGAGTGGGTGGAAGTCCGGCCGCCCGCGGGGGGAGGGCGTGAGGAACCCGTGTATCGCTGCGTTCTCAAGCAGTGCCTCCCCGGCGTCGCCCACGAGGGCCACAGCGAGCTCACCGGTGATCGTCGGCGCGAGGCTGAGTTCTAAGAGCCCGCCTTTGAGCGAGTCAGGAAACGCCTGGTAAAGCTCTTCTGCGAAATAGTCGTGAAGAGTCTCTGGCAATTCGTCTCGAACCGCCGCTAACGAACGCGGCGTGAGCGCTGCGAGCCCGATGACCGCGGGCCAACCGGACGCGAGGGAGACGAGTCCCGAGGCCGCTTTGTCGCTGGGAAGCTGCAGGACAGCTGCTGCTTCGGCGTCTGTCATCGCGAGCGTCTTCGCCCCAAACTCGCGGGTTTCGCCGTAGAGCAGTCGTCGAGCCGTCATCCACGTTGGTCGGCGCCGACCCACGATGAGGAGGTGGGTATAGGACGCCAACCGTGAGATGAATCGCTCCGCGTCGGGTGAATCCATCAGGTTCTGATAGTCGTCGAGAACGAGCCACGTATTGCTCGGCCATCGAGGGACACCCACAGCGAGAGCATCAGCGAGCACGTCGGGATCTGCCTCAGCCTCGCGGCTGGCACGGAGACGGTCTGCCACCAGATTCGCGGCTTCGGGAAAGAGGCGCGAAAGCGCTCGAGCGATGGACGCGGCGAGAACGGCGACGTCAGTCGAGGCGGTCGTGACCTCGTGCCAAATTGCAATCCGCCCCTTCCTGAATGTCCACTGCTGCGCGAGCGTTGTCTTGCCGTATCCCGCGGGAGCAACGAGAAGAATCAGGGACGACTCTGTTCCGTCAAGAAGCTGCGTCAGGCGAGGCCGCTGAATGATGTGACGGCCGGACGTGCTCTTTCCTGCGGTGCCCTGGTCCACGTTCGTCCCTCTAGGGGCGCCGCAGTCCCCGCAACGGAGCCTACCCCCGATCGCCAGGCTTGGAAAGTGTCCTTTCCGGGCCGAACCGTCCCTACGGCCTGCGCGGGGCCGCAGGGACGGTGCCGTCAGCCCCCTTCGTCGGCTTTCGCCGACTCCAGGCTCTTGGCGAGCGGGTCCTCTCCCGTCAGCGTCCGAAAGGCGACCGGGATCTGGCGCCGCCGCGTGACGCCCAGCTTCTGGCGCAGGGCATCGGAATGCGCTTTGGCGGTGCGAGGGGAGATCCCGAGCCGCTCGCCGACCTCGTCGTTCGAGCAGCCTGCTGCGATCAGCTCGATTACCTGACGCTGCCGTTCTGTGATGCGTGGAATGGAGGCTCGCAGTGCGTCGTACATGGGCCCGAAGCTACTCGGCCAGACCGGCCTCGCCTATTGACCGGAAGGAGTATTTCCTCGGGGTACGCCGCCGGCGGACTCGAGCCGGGGCTCGCCAGTACGAACCCGAATCGCCGACCGACGTCTCAATCTGTATGCGGTTCCGTGTAGCGACCATCGCGTTCGCGGCGGCCGTTTTCATCGTCGGCCTGGCCTCGGCCGCCTCGCCGGCGCCGATCGGGTCGTTCACGCTCCACGGCTACGAGAACCGGCCTACCGTGCTCGCGCTCGCGGACGGGACCCTCGTCTGGGGTGTCGGCCGCCCAGCCGGCGAGCTCCAGCTGCGTGGGCTCGCCGGCACCGTTGTCCGGACGCTGTACCGGGCCAAGCTGCCGCCCGTCCCGCCGGACGCGTCGTCGCCCTCCTTTCGCACGACCGTGCAGCAGTCGCTCGAGTTGCTCGACGGCACGCCGACGCGTGCCGCTTTCATCCGGCGCGTCTCACTCGTCCGCACCCCGAAGTGCGCCGACTCCACTCCGCCGTGTGAGATGCCGGTTCAGATGGAGCCGCTCTTCGCCGAGGTCGTCGCCGGCCGCGTGAGCTCGGGCTTTCGGGTGATCGCCGTGGGCAACCGCAGTCACCATCCGTGCGCGTCGCTCCCAGTCCAGCTCGACGCTTGGGGCCGGACCGCTGTGTATGCGGCCGAGCCGGCGGCGGTACCCGCGTGTCGGCGGCTCCACGGGCGCGTGACGTCGATCGTCAAGGTGTCCCTGGTCGGAAGGCCTCGGCCGCAGGTGTTGGCGCGTCTCGTGGACGCCCAGGTCGCGGGGCTCGCGTATGCGGGCCGGTACGTCGCCTGGAGCGCGACGCGCGACGGCCGGTGTCCGTGCTCCTCGGTCGTCCGTCTCGACCTCAGGACCGGGAAACGTGTGCGGATCTCGGCGGACAACTCCGCGCACGATCTCGCGCTCCAGCCGGACGGCGAGCTCGTCTTCGTCGGCAACGTCGTCCGGAAGCTCGGTAGCACGACGTGCGGGCGGGACGAGGTCGGATACGTCGCACTCGGCCGGACGAAGGCGCGGTTCCTCGGGCGCCCGGCCCAGCAGCTCGGCGGTTTCGCCGGGGGCCGAATCGTCTACGTGGGCAATCCGCCCGCGACCTGCGTGGGCGTACCCTTGGTTCTGCTCGCCGCCTCCGTGCCGACAGGGACGACACGGACGCTGCGAGCGCTCGACCAAGGGCTCGCGGGGATCGACTTCGACGGCCGTCTCCTGGCCACGGCGACACCAGTTGGCTCCGACACGCTCGTTCGCGTCGAGCGGCTGCGATGACGGATCTGTGGTCCTAAGCGGCGACGCGCCGGACGTTCAGAAAGCTCGCCTCATGGCCGCGCCGGTTCGCGTCGGCGAGCTCGTCCTCGTCGAGGGCGCCGATCCGCCGCAACAGGTCGAGCTCGTCGCGAAGGTGCGTTCGCATCATCTCCGGGCCGTCCGTCGCGATCGTGAACTGGACGCCGTGGTCGACGAACGTCCGGAAGGTATCGCGGATCGCGTCCTCGTCCGGCAGCGCCTTGGTGAGCAGATTCGAGGTGGGGCAGATCTCGAGCACGATCTCCTGCTCGCGGAGGGCGCCCATCAGCTCGTCGTCCCCAGCGGCGAGGATCCCGTGCCCGATCCGGTCCGGACGCAGCACCTCGACGACCTCGCCGGTCTCCGCGCGGCCGACGTCGCCGCCCTCCTCGCCGACGTGGATCGTCACCCCGAGCCCGGCGGCTCGCGCCTCCTCGACCATCGGCCGTAGCTGCGTGTAGTCGAAGCGGGCGCCGTCCACCCGCGGGCCGGCGACGTCCACACCGACGACGCCGCGATCCGACCAATGGATCGCCTTCTCAACGATGATCGAGTTCTGCTCGGCGCTGAACGTCCGGTCCATCATCAGGATCAGGCCCGCGCGTACCTGCGGGTATTCGAGCGAGGCGCGGTCGAGCCCGCGTACGGCGGCGAGGATGATGTGGTCGAGGTCGCGCTCGCCGCCCCGGTTCCGCTTCATCGGGTTGAAGCGGAGCTCGAGCGTCGTGATCCCCTGCGAGCGATAGGCGCCGCCGATCGCGCCGTGCACCGAGCGCTCGACCGCGAGCGGGCTCGACTGGATCAGCTCCGTCCAGTGGTAGATCTCGTCAAGCCCGTCCAGCCCGGCGACACCGCGCGGGTCGGAGACAGTGACGAGCCGCTCGAACTCCCAGTAGTCCTTCACGGGGAGCGCGATTCCCTGCTCGTGCGCGAGGCTCCAGAGGATGTCGGAGGCAACCGAGCCGCCGAGGTGCGTGTGCAGCTCGGCCAGGCCCTCCATGGATCGAGTCTACCCATGCTCACGGCAGTGTTTTCGCCGTGGCATTCGGTGTGCCGCTGCTATCGCTCGCAGGTTCCCTATGCCCAACCCACGACGGCCCATCGGCGCCCGAGAAATCGGGTGCCGAGCAGCGTCAGCCGGGCGACGATCAGCGCGGCGAGCCCGCTCCAGACGCCGACGATTCCCCAGCCCGCAGCTAGGGCGACGAGCGCGATCGGCATGTACACGAGGACGCTCGCCGCCAGCATCGACCACATCAGGAAGGCCGTGTCGCTGGCGCCGATCAGGATCCCGTCGAGGGCGTAGACGGCCGCTCCCAACGGCTGCATCAACGCGAAGATCGGCCAGATCTCGCGCGCACGGTCGATCACGGCCGGATCGTCCGTGAACGCGCGCGGGACGACGTCGCCGAGCGGCAGGAGGACGGCGGCGAACACCGTGCCGAGGGCGACCGACCAGAGGATCATCCGGCTGGCCGCCTCGTGCGCTCCCTCGCCGTCGCCGGCCCCGAGCATCCGGCCGACGATCACCTGCGCCGCGATCGCGACGGCATCGAGGACGAGCGAGAGGAAGACCCAGAGCTGGAACGCGATCTGGTGCGCGCCGAGCTCCGCGTCGCCGATCCGGGCGAGCACCGAGGCGGCGACGAGAAACGAGGCATAGAGCGCCGTCGTGCGCACGAAGATCTGCCGGCCGACTCGCACGAGCGGCCGCATCTGCGCGAGCCGGGGGCGGCGCGTGTCCGCAGCGGGCTGCAGCAGTTCACGCACGAACGCGAGGCCCATGCCGGTCTGGGCAACCGCCGTTCCCGCGGCGGCGCCCGCGATTCCCCAGTGGAAGCCGTAGACGAACAGCACCTCGAGGACGACGTTGGCCGCATTGCCGCCCATCACGATCCAGAGCGGTCGCCGAAGGTCGGAGACGCCCCGGAGGTAGCCCTGCCCGGCGAGCGCGATCAGCGCAGACGGCAGCCCGAGCGCCGCGATCCGGAGGTAGACGAACGCAAAGTGCCCTGAGCGACCGTGGGCGCCGAGCGCGTCGAGCACCGTCCCACCCAGCGTCTCGGCGAGGATCACGAGCACGGCCCCGATCGCCAGTGCCACCCACAACGCCTGCGCGGCGAGCCCGGCGGCCGCGCGATCGTGCCCGGCCCCGCTCGCCCGCGCGACGACTGCAGTCGTCCCGTACGTGAGGAAGTTGAAGATCGTGAACGTCCCGGCCAGCAGCGTCCCGGCGAGGCCCAGGGCCGCGATCTGGGGCCGGCCGAGATGGCCGACGATCGCCGTGTCGACGAGGACGTAGAGCGGCTCGGCCGCGAGCGCGCCCAGCGCGGGGAGTGCGAACCGCAGGATCTCGCGGTCGTACGGCGACCTCCGCATCAGGCGAGTTTTACGGGCTGCGTTTGCATCAGGGCGGAAGGGGAGACGTTGGGCTCGTGCGCAGGATCGTCGTCGTCCTGCCTCTCCTTTTGCTCGCCGTCGGCTGCGGCGGCAGCAAGGCGAGCGGGTCGCACCCGGCGAGGTACGCCGAGACTCCGGACGGATTCACCGTCCGGCACGTCCGCGACGAGGGTTTCTCGATCGCGCTGCCGACGGGGTGGCGCTCGATCGACGCGTCCACGGCGATGACCGGGTCGTCCGCGAAGCAGTTCGAGCGGGACAATCCGGCTGCCGCCGGTGCGGTCGAGGCGTTGGCCCGGCCGAACTCGCCGATGAAGTTCGTCGCGATCGATTCGGCAGGCCTGGAGTTCGCGACGAACGTCAACGTGCTCGTCTCGAGGATCCCCGCTGACGCGTCGTTCGAGCGTTGGACGAGCGCCGAGACCGCCCAGATCGCGGCCCTCAGTCCGACGCATCTGACCAAGGGGTCGATTCAGCTTCCGGCTGGACAGGGCTTCCGACTGAGGTACCACGCCCGGCTGGCGATCCGCGGGACGCCGCGCGACCTGGCGATCCACCAGTACATGCTCAAGCGCGGGCCGTTCCTCTACGTGATCACCTTCACGACCGCCGCGCGCCAGGAGAACCGGCTCTCGAAGACCTTCGAGCAGTCGGCGCGCACTTTCAAGCTGACCAGCTGAACGTATCCTCCGCCGCGTGAAGGTGGGCATCGTCGTCCCGTACTCGTGGTCGTTCTGGGGCGCCGTCGTCGAGCATGCCGAGCTGCAGGCCGAGGCGCTGCAACGGCGGGGGATCGAGACGCGGACGATCATGGGCAACGATCCGCCGGGAAGCTTCAGCCGCGTGCTCCACCCGCGGCTCGGGCGGCACGGCCATCCGCCGCCTGACGTGATTCCCGTCGGGCGCTCGGTGATCGTCCCCGCGAATGGGTCGCTGCCGAACATCGTCCTCTCCCCCCGGTCGGTCCTGCGGATTCGCCAGGCGCTCGAGCGAGAGCGATTCGACCTCCTCCACCTGCACGAGCCGATGACGCCGGCGATCTGCATCGCCGCGAACGCGCTGGCGCGCGTGCCGCTCGTCGCCACCTTCCATGCGAACGGTCCGCTCGGCTGGATGAAGCTCGGGAACCCGCTCTGGGGCTTCCTCGCCGATCGGCTCGACGCGCGGATTGCCGTCTCGGAGCATGCGGCGGAGACGGCGCGCGCCTGGCTGCCGGGCGAGTACGAGATCGTTCCCAACGGCGTGCTCATCCCTCCGGAGGCAGACGCGGGCGGGCGCGAGCACCGGCTCCTCTTCGCCGGCCGGCAGGAGCCGCGCAAAGGGTTGCCGGTCCTGCTGCGCGCATGGCCGGAGATCCGCCGCCGGACCGGGGCCCGGCTTCGGATCGCCGGGGCCGACCCGCTGGCGGTTCGGTTGATCCTGACGCGCGAACGCGTCCCTGACGAAGGGATCGACGTGCTCGGTTTCCTGACGCAGGAGGAGCTCACGGCCGAGCAGCTCGCTGCCAAGGCCTTCGTCGCGCCGTCGCTCCGCGGCGAGAGCTTCGGGATGGCGCTGACGCGCGCGTTCGCCTGCGCGACTCCCGTTGTCGCGTCCGACATCCCGGGCTACCGGGACGTGATGACGCCCGAAGCAGGCGTGATGTTCCCGGCCGGGGACGAGCAGGCCCTCGCCGAGGCGGTCGCAGCGTTGCTGGACGACGAACCGCGCCGCCGGGCACTCGGCGAGGGCGCGCGCAGGCTCGCGCTCGAGCGTTACTCCTGGGACGACGTGGCGCGGCGGCTCGCGGCGATCTACGAGCGCGTGCTCGGGCGGGAACGAGTCGCTGCGTGAACCTGCTGCGTAACCCGTGGGTCCGGGTCGCCATCGTAGTCCTCGCTGCGGCGGGGGTCGTAGCCCTGCTGTTGTGGCGCGGCCCGGCCTGGAGTGCGGTGGCGGACGCCTTCACCAGGGTCGAGTGGGAGTGGGTGGCGGCCGCCGTCGGGCTGAACCTGCTCTCCGTCCTGGTTCGCGCGATCGCCTGGCGGACCGTGATCACCCAGGCGATGCCCGAACCGCACCCGCGGTTCTCGCTCGTGTTCTCGGCCTTCTCGATCGGACTGTTCGCGAATGCCGTTCTCCCGGGACGGATCGGCGAGCTGGCCCGCGTGGCCGTCCTCAACCGGAAGCTGCCGGAACGCGAGGGGACGTGGCCGACGCTCCTCGGCACGGTCTTCGCCCACCGTGTCTTCGATCTGGTCGCCGCGATCGGCTTGATCCTGTACGTCGTGAGCACCGCGCACATTCCCGAATGGGCGGTCACGAGCCTGATCGCGGTGGTCGTGGCCGGCGTCGCGTTGTTCTCCGTCGCGGTCCTGACTGCCCGCCAGCACCATGTCTCCGACCTCGGCGGCCTGAGCGCAGTGCGGAAGATGGTCCGGCTGGCGCGCCACGGGCTCGGCGTCATGCGCCAGCCTGCGGCGGCCGCCCTGGCGTGCCTCTTCCAGATCCTGGGCTGGACGTGCCAGCTGTTCGCGGTCTACACGGCGATGCGCGCCTTCGGGATCCACGAGCCGCTGCCGGCGGCGGGGCTCGTGCTCGTGCTGATGAACGTGGCGACGATCTTTCCGCTCTGGCCTGGGAACGTCGGGCTCGTGCAGGCGGCTGTCTCGTTGCCGCTGTGGCGCTACTACGGCGTCGCCAAGGGGACCGGAGTCGCGTTCGGGTTCGGCCTGCAGGCGATCGAGGCCTCGGTCGGCGTCGGCGTGGGCCTGATCTTCCTCGCGCGGGAAGGCCTCTCGTTCGCGATGCTGAAGGTCATGCCGGATGCGTCGCAGGCGGACGTCCCCGAGGACGTTGCCGAGGCGACGGAGGTCGATGCCGAGCGCGCTCGCGTGCCCAGCTAGCCTCAAGGGCGTCCTCTCCGCGCGGGAGGCGGCCTCAGCGCTTGCCGACGGGCTGCGCGCGTGGGCCGACGTGGACGAGCTCCCCGTGGCAGACGGCGGCGAGGGAACGCTCGACGTGCTGCATGCCGCGCTGGGCGGGGAGTGGCGCGAGGTCGAGGTGTCGGATGCGTTCGGACGCCCGCGTCGAGCTCGCTGGCTCGCGCTCCCGGACGGGGCCGCGGCGGTGGAGGCTGCCGAGGCGATCCCGCTCGATCCTGGGCGCCTCGATCCGTTCGCGGCGTCGAGCCGCGGGCTGGGCGAGCTGATTCGGGCCGTCGGTCGGCCGCGCGAGCTGCTCGTCGGCCTCGGGGGGACAGCGAACGTCGACGGCGGCGCGCGGCTGCGCGAGGTTCTTTCGGAGCTGCCCGCGCCGACGCGGGTCGCGTGCGACGTCGACGTGCCCCTGCTCGACGCCGCGCGGGTCTTCGCCGTGCAGAAGGGCGCGTCGCCCGAGGGCGCGCGCGAGCTCGAGGTTCGGCTCGCTGCGATGGTCGAGCTTGCGCCCTACGCGGAGCTCCCCGGTGCCGGAGCGGCCGGGGGTCTCGGAGCGGCGCTCGCGGCTCTCGGCGCCGAGCTCGTGCGGGGCGCGGAGCTCGTCCTCGACACGATCGGCTTCGACGCGACCACCTACGACCTCGTCGTCACGGGCGAAGGCACGGTCGACGCGACGACGACCCGGGGGAAGGCGCCGGGAGAAGTGGCGCAGCGCTGTCTCGACTCCCGTGTCCGCTGTGTCGTCTTCGGCGGCCGCGTCGTCGAGCCGGTCGAGGGCGTTGAGACAGTGTCACTCTCCGGCAAACCGGCTCGAGCCCGTGAAGATCTGGTGGCACTCGGCGGGGCGCTAGAGCCGTAGGTGTGCCAAAACCGTGACAATCCATGCACAAAGGGACAGTCCCTAGACATGGCTGGAACGGACGCGGCCGCGTGTCAAAAGACTGTGACGCTTTGTCCCCAGTGACCGCCTAGGGGCGCACAGAGCGCCCTGAAAGGACTCACCTGAGGTTCCCCCGCGTATGTGAGACGTGCACGCGTTTGCCGTGGGAGCGATCGTCTGCGGCGTCTGGTTCCACGGGCTCCCTTCGGGCTGGCATCAGTCTCGCCCGTCGGCGACCGTGCTGGCAGGCGGCCTCACCGAAACGAACACGTTCTCGTGGGCCGCGAGCTTCCGCCCTACGCCGCGAGTCGGGCTCACCCGCGGCTTTCCGCGTAACGGTGTCTACGTGTGGGTGCCGCTCGATCGATCGGTGCGACATGTCGCCGGCGAGCCGCTTCGCCTTCCGCTTCGACTGCGCGATGCGACGCTGCTCAAGCTCGAGGGGACCGCGAGCCTCCCGCAGCGCTGTCGGGGCTAGGACTCTCGGGACGACCTCAGGCACCGGAAGGCAAGTCGGCCTCATCGCAGGGACGCCGCCTTTAACCGGGACGGGCTGACTCGACGCGGCGCGCGAGCTCCTCGATCTTCCCCTGCGCGGAATCGAGCTTGCCGACGCAGAGCTTGTACAGCTCCTCGCCCCGCTCCCACAGGCGGATGGCCTCGTCGAGGTCGGCCTCGCCGCGTTCGAGCCGTTCGACGATCTGCTCGAGCTCGCGCTGGGCCTCCTCGAAGCTCGGCTCACTCATCGACGCGCGCCCCGAAGCGGCCGTCGGCGACCTGGACGTCGATCCGCTCGCCCGGCCCGACGGCATCGGCCGAGCGGACGATGCCCGAGTCGCCGCGGACGATCGCGTAGCCGCGTTCGAGGGTCGACGTCGGCGAGAGCGCGCGCAGACGCCCGGCCGCCTGCTCCAGCCGGGCACGCTTGCGCTCGACGGCGAGCGCGGGGGCTCGTCGCAGGCGCTCGTGCGCGTGCGTGGCACGCGTGCGCGCGCGCTCCAGCGTCCGCCGGGCGCCCCGCTCGAGCCCGGTCCGGCTCCGTTCGATGCGCTCGCGCAGCTCCGCGGCGTCGGGGACGATCAGCCGAGCCGCCGCAGTCGGCGTCGACGCGCGTGCGTCGGCGGCGAGATCGCAGAGCGGGATGTCCTGTTCGTGGCCGACCGCCGAGACGACCGGCACCGGGCACTCCACGACGGCGCGGACGAGCCGCTCGTCGCTGAAGGGCAGGAGGTCCTCGAAGCTGCCGCCGCCGCGCGCCAGGACGACGACGTCGACGCCGCGCGCGGAGCCGACATCCCGCAACGCCTCGATCATGGCGGTCGCTGCGAACGGCCCCTGGACCAGCGTTTCAGCGACGAGGATCCGCGCCGGCGGGAAACGGGCGGTGACCGTGGCGAGGACGTCTCGCTTGGCGGCGGCGTCGTTCCCCGTCACGAGCCCGATCCGGCGCGGGAAGCGCGGGAGCGGCCTTTTGCGCTCGGCCGCGAACAGCCCCTCGTCCCCGAGCTTCCGCTTCAGTCGCTCAAGCGCGGCGAGGTGGTCGCCGAGGCCGAAGCGCTCGATCGACAGCGCCCTGAGCCGGAAGTCGCCCTTCGCCTCGAACAGACCAGGCCGGCCGAAGACGTGCACGCGCTCGCCGTCGGCAAGGTCGAGCCGGAGCGCGTCGAAGCGGCTGCGCGCGATCGTGACGCCGAGGCAAGCCCCGTCCGCCGGATCCTTGAGCGTGAAGAACACGGACTGCCAGCGCG
>DASWEF010000085.1:0-38556 GCA_036394855.1 Gaiellaceae bacterium
TCGAGGCCGACCTCGCGCTGCTCTATCAGGCCGCGCGCATCGCCAAGGAACGCGTCCGCGCACTCGACTTCATCGATGCGCACCACCTCGTGGACGAGTTCGCGCGCCAGATCCGGCAGGAGCTCGACTACCGGCTCGAAGCGCGAAACGCCGACGCGTTCCATCGCAACTTCGCCGGCCATCCGCACGTCCGCGTCCCACGGGTCTTCTGGAGCTACACGCGCAGCCGCGTGCTCACGCTCGACTGGCTCGACGGGACGCAGGTCGCCGACATCCACCCGGAGGAATGGTCGATCGAGGAACGGCGCCAGCTCGCGTACCTGATGGCCGAGACGTGGATGACGATGATCTTCAGGCACGGGTTCTTCCACGGCGATCCGCACCCCGCGAACATCCTCGTGCTCAACCGCGCCGACGAGATCGGGCTCGTCGACTTCGGGGCGGTGGGCAAGCTCACCGACGACGACATGTCGAAGCTGACGCGGATGTTCATCGACGCCGCGGCGGAGAACGTCGAGGCCCTGCCGAAGCGGCTCGCCGACCTCGGCGTCCGCTATCCGAAGGAGCGCGAGGAGGAGTTCCTCGCCGAGCTGCGCGAGATGTACTACCGGTACTACGGCGCGAGCCTCGCGGAGATCGACCCGCTCCAGGTGATCCGCGAGGCCTTCCAGCTGATCTATTCGATGAACCTGCAACTGCCGACGAGGTTCCTGCTGCTCGACCGCGCGATCGCGACGCTCGGCTCCGTCGGCATCGACCTCTATCCGGACTTCAACGTCTTCGAGGTGGCGCGCCCGTATGCGCGTGGGCTGCTGCTCGACCGTCTCGGGCCACGCCGCATGGCGGCGCGGGCACGGAAGGAGACGCTGCGGCTGGGCGAGATCGCGCTGGAGCTTCCGTACCAGCTCCACGACGTGCTCCAGGAGATGCGCGACGGCCAGATCGAGGTCGGCTTCGTCCACAAGGGGCTAGACGACCTGCTCAACCGCATGGACGTCGTCTTCAACCGGCTCGTGGTCGCGATGATCGTGGCAGGCGGGCTGATCGGGTCGAGCCTGATCGGGATCTTCGCCAAGGCCGGCCCGCACGTGCTCGGGATCAACATCATCTCCGTGATCGGCTTCGCGTTCTCCGGCCTGCTCGGACTGTGGCTCCTCTGGGGAGTCGTCCGGAGTGGCCGACTGTAGAAATTTCGTCACGCTCTTTGGTGAAAGGACATCTGGTCGTCCGGTGACGACCGCGGTACGTTCGATCCATGTCGACGGCGTTGCTGCTCGCCGAGCCCGAACCCGACACTCGCGGCTTCCTCGAACGTCACCTGACCAACGACGGCTTCCGGGTCGTTGACGATGAGACGCGTCCGGACCTCGTGCTGCTCGGCGACACCGCAGCGCTGGAGGAGTACCGGGCACGCCATGGAGACGTTCCGGTGATCGTTCTCGGCGAGGCGGAATCGGACGCGGTTGACCGTGTCCGCGCGCTCGAGCGCGGCTGCGACGACTTCCTCGCACGGCCGTTCGCCTACGAGGAGCTGCTCGCACGGATTCGGGCCGTTCTGCGCCGGACGACGCCGCCTGGACACGAGACGATGCACGCCGGGCCCATCACCGCCGACCTGGCAACCCGCCGCGTCGCCGTCGACGGCGCCACCGTTGCGCTCGCCGGCAAGGAGTACGAGCTGCTGCTCAAGCTGATGACCGATCCGACGCGCGTCTTTACGAAGGAGCAACTCCTCCGCGAGGTCTGGGGCTTCCGTTCGCTTGGCCGGACGCGGACGCTCGACTCGCATGCATCGCGCCTGCGCAGGAAGCTCTCGGCGGCGGCGACCGGCCCCTTCGTCGTCAACCTCTGGGGAGTCGGCTACCGGCTGCTCGGCGATTGAGCATGATCGAGCTCGTGCTCCGCGAGCCAATCCTCGAACCGCGCCCACGCGCCGAGATAGCGGGTCAGCTCGCGGAAGCCTTCGCTCATCTCGATGCGCGTTTGAATCGCGCAGACCGGGCAGAGCCCAAGCGGCCCCGGTGCCTGAATCTCCCGGCAGCGGATGCACATGCTCGTAGAACGGCCGACGGCCGAACTCGGTTGCGCCGATCGCAGGCCGGCACTCACAGGAGGGCGCCCTCGAGTCGAAGCAGTGCTTCCTTGCGCTCGATGCCCCCGGCGTAGCCGACGAGCTTCCCGTTCGCGCCGATCACGCGGTGGCAGGGGAGGACGATCGGGAGCGGATTGCGGTTCATGAGGGTGCCGACTGCGCGTGCCGCCCGCGGCCGTGCCGCGCGTGCCGCGAGCTCGCCGTACGTCACGACCTCGCCGTAGGGAACGCGGGCGAGCTCCTGGAGGACGCGCCGGTTGAAGTCCGCGAGCAGGGCGACGTCCACGGGAAGCTCGAACCGCCGCCGCTTGCCCTCGAAGTACTCGTCGAGCTGGCGGCGTGCGGGATCGATCGGCAGCGCCGACCGGAGCACGCGAACACCGAAAGCGCGCGCAAGCCGATCGAGCTCCTGCTCCGGCTCCGCGTCGTACGCGATGCGGCAGAGGCCGCGGTCGGTCGCGGCGACGAGCAGCGTCCCGATCGGTGAATCGACGAGATCGTAGGCGACGTCAAGGAGGCTCTCGCGCGCGGCAGCGTCACGGAAGCGGCGATCGAGCTCAAGGGAAACAGTGGTCATGGAAGCTCCTTCTTTCGTAGTCTGCGGATGCCGGCCGAGGCGGCCTGGCGTGCTGCGGTGGCGTTCGAACCGAGCGCCGCACCGATCTCGGCATAGTCGAGGTCGTAGCCGTAACGGAGCACGACTGCAGCCCGCTCGGTCGGCGGCAGCTCGTCGGCGAGGTGCTCGAGCTCCGCGAAGGCGGGACGGCCGTCGAGCGAGGCGAGCTCGGGCAGCTCGGCATCGGCGCGGGGGCGGCGATGCTCGTCGATCGCGATCCGGGCGGCGATCGTGTACGCCCAGGCCCGCAGGTGCTCGCCGTGCCGCAGCTTCGGATACGCCCGCAGCGCGCGCAGGAAGGTCTCCTGGAACGCATCCTCGGCTCGCTCGCGTCCGAGCCGGCGGACGAGGAAGGCGAAGATCTCCTGGCGGTGCGCTTCGTAGAAGCGCTCGAAAGGCGGGAGCGTCATCGGCGACATCTTGAAACGTCGGAGGTCGTCGAGGTGTGAGGATCCGGTCATGCGGGTCGCCGTCGTGGGACACGTGGAGTGGGTGGAGTTCGCTCGGGTCGACGCCGTGCCCCGCCCGGGCGAGATCGTCCACGCCTCCGAGACGTGGGAGGAGGCCGCCGGCGGCGGAGCGGTCGCCGCCGTGCAGCTGACACGGCTCGCCGGCTCCTGCTCGCTGTTCACGATGCTCGGAGCCGACGAGCTCGGTCGACGCTCCCGGGCCGAGCTCACTCGGCTCGGCGTCGACGTGCAGGCGATCCCGGAGTCCGAGCCCACGCGGCGAGCGTTCACCTACGTGGACGAGGCCGGTGAGCGGACCATCACCGTCCTCGGGGAGAAGCTGCGCCCGCGCGGCGGCGACAGCAGGCTCCCGTGGCACGAGCTCGCCGGGCTCGACGCCGTCTATTTCGTCAGCGGGGACGCCGAGGCTCTCCATCACGCGCGCCTGGCGCGTGTGCTCGTCGCCACCGCGCGTGAGCTGGCCACGGTCCGCGAGGCGGGCGTCGAGCTGGACGCCCTGGTCGGGAGCGGGGAGGACGACAGCGAGATCTACCACCCTGGCGACCTCGATCCGGCGCCGCGCGTCGTGGTCACGACCTCCGGCGGCCTGGGCGGGTGGGTGCAGCCGGGTGGCCCGTTCCGGCCGGCGCCGCTTCCGGGGCCGATGGTGGACGCATACGGCTGCGGAGATTCCTTCGCCGCCGGATTGACCTACGCGCTCGCTCGCGGCGAGCCTCTGGAGGAGGCGGTCGGGCTCGCAGCCCGTTGCGGAGCCGCGGTGATGACGGGTCGGGGTCCCTACGCGGCCCAGCTCGGGGCCGCGGCGGCCAGTCCCTGAGCTCCCCAAAAATCACCCTTCAGGGGTGGACAGGTGGGGCTTGGTGGTTTAAAGTGGGGCGAAGTGGTAACCTCGACCCGGCCCCAGGATGCTGCTCGGCGCATACGACCACACGATCGATGACAAAAACCGTCTCACTCTTCCGGCCAAGTTCCGAGAAGCCTTCAAGGACGGTGTGGTCGTCACGCGAGGCCTCGACGGGTGCCTGTACGCCTACCGTCGTCCGGATTGGAATCGACTCGTCGAGTCTCGACTCGCCGCGATGGATCCGCTCCGCCCGGAGGGGCGGCGCATCCAGCGCTTCTTCTTCTCCGGGGCCTCCGAGGCCGAGCTCGACAAACAGGGCCGCGTGATGATTCCCGCCCAGCTGATCGAGCACGCGAAGCTGGGCCGGGAAATCGTCGTCGCGGGTGTCAACGACCGGCTCGAGATCTGGGATCGTGCCGCCTGGCGCAAGGAGCTGGCGGAAGTCGAAGGGAGTGCGGAGGATGTTGCCGAACGCCTTGCAGACCAGCGCGACTGACCACGTTCCCGTTCTCGCCGACGAGGTGCGAGAGCTCCTCGCGGTCAAGCCCGGGGCGACCGTGGTCGATGCGACCTTCGGCGCGGGCGGCCACGCGTCGGCGTTGGCGGCCGACCTGCAGGGACGCGGAAAGCTGATCGCGATCGACCGCGACCCCGGTGCGCGCGCGTACTTCGACCGCTTTGCAAAGCGCGCACGCGTGCAGACCCGGTTCCTGCGCGGCGACTTCGCAGTCGTGCTGGAGCAGCTCGCCCAGAACGGTGCCGAAGCAGACGCTGTTCTGCTCGACCTCGGCGTCTCGTCGATGCAGATCGATCGCCCGGAGCGCGGTTTTTCGTATACGGCCGATGCGCCGCTCGACATGCGGATGGATCCGTCCGCAGACGTCACCGCCGCGGGAATCGTCAACGAGGCCGCCGAGCGCGATCTGGCGACGATCTTCAAGCGGTACGGCGAGGAGCGGTATGCGCGTCAGATCGCGAGGGCGATCGTCAGACGCCGGAAGGAACGGCCCTTCGAGCGGACCGGTGACCTGGTCGAGACGATCAAGGCCGCGATCCCGGCGCCGGCCCGCTTCGGCGACGGCCATCCGGCGAAGCGTGTCTTCCAGGCGCTGCGGATCGCGGTGAACGACGAGCTCGGAGCGCTCGAGACGGCCTTGCCGTCTGCGTTCTCGATGCTGCGTCCCGGCGGGCGGCTTGGGGTGATCAGCTTCCATTCGCTGGAAGACCGGATCGTGAAGCGCTTCATGCGCGATCTTGAGCGCGGATGTGAATGTCCCCCCGACTTCCCGGTCTGCGTGTGCGGGAAGGAGCCGCAGCTGCGGTCACTCTCGCGGAAGGCAATCCGTCCCAGCGCGCGCGAGACGGCTGCGAATCCCCGGGCGTCGTCCGCACGGCTGCGGGTCGGGGTCAAGGTCTGATGGCCACCTGGGCCGCACGCGCCGAGCCGGCGCGGGCCCCGGCGCCGACCGCGCCGCGCCGTGCACCGCGTGCCGTCCCGCGTGAGCGGCGCGTCGCCGGCGGGGTGCTCTGGATCGGGATCGTCGCCGCCCTGCTCGCCGGTGTCGTGGCGATGAACGTAGCCGTGCTGCGTCTGAACATGAAGCTGGATCACCTTGGACGGCAGCGCGCGGATCTGCAGGCGCAGAACGCGGCGCTCTCCTCGCAGCTCTCGAGCGCTGCGGCGACACCCCGCATCCAGGGTCTCGCGGCGAAGCGTCTCGGGCTCGTCCAGGCGACGTCGGACCAGACGACCTACTGCTTGCTGCGGCCGAACCAGACGACCTCTTGCACGCTTCGCCGCTAGGAGCTGTTGGGTGAACCGCCTGGTCAATCGGCGGATCCGGCTCTTCCTCGCGGTTCTGACGCTCGCATTCGGCGGCCTGCTCCTGCGTGCCACCTGGCTCCAGAGCGTCCGCGCCGAATCGCTGTCCCGGCTGGGACAAACGCAACACCGAGAGACGATCGAGATTCCGGCCGGGCGCGGGACGATCTACGACCGGACCGGCGTCGAGCTCGGCCTGGGCGAGAGCGCGACGACGATCTACGCGAACCCGATGCAGATCCCGAATCCACGTGCTGCGGCGGTTTCGGTGGAGCGGACGCTCGGGCTCGACGCGAACCGGCTGTACCCGCTGCTGGCAGACCGCTCGCGCGGCTTCGTGTACGTCGCGCGACAGGCGGATCCGGCCCAGGCCGCTGCGCTGAAGCGCCTGAACCTTCCGGGCTTCGGCTTCTATCCCGAGGAGCGCCGCAACTATCCGCAGCGATCCGTTGCCTCTCAGGTCCTTGGGTACGTCGGCATCGACGGCAACGGGCTTGCGGGTCTCGAGCTCGAGTTCGACAGGGACCTGGCCGGCCGTCCCGGCAAGGAGACGATCGTCAAGGATCCGAGTGGCCGTGTCATCGACCGCGCGCGGGAGCAGGCCGAGGTTCCCGGCCGGGATCTCTTTCTCACGCTCGACCACAGCATCCAGGCGAACGCGGAGCAGGTGCTGCGCGCCACCGTGCACAGGTGGGGCGCGAAGAGCGCGAGCGCAATCGTCCTGGATCCGAGAACGGGCTCGATTCTCGCGATGGCCGTCCAGCCCGGGTACGACGCGAACCGCTTCCCTTCGGCGCCGAGCGACCTGCAACGCAATCGCACGGTCACCGATACGTACGAGCCCGGCTCCACGTTCAAGCTGATCACCGTCGCCGGCGCGCTCTCGGAGCACATCGTCGCACCCTCGACCCGCTTCGAGCTGTCCTATTCGCTCCACGTCGCCGACCGCGTCGTCCACGATGCCGAGGAGCGGGGAACCGTCAATTACTCCGTCGCACAGATTCTCGCGCACTCCTCCAACATCGGCGCGATCACCCTGGCGGAGATGCTGGGGCGAACGCGGCTCTCGTCATGGATCACGCGGTTCGGCTTCGGCCGGACGACGGGTGTCGACTTTCCCGGCGAGAGCCCCGGGATCGTCCTGCCGCCGGACAAGTGGTCCGGCTCGACGATCGGAAACGTCCCGATCGGTCAGGGGATCGCGGTCACGCCCGTCCAGATGGCGGCCGCGTATGCGGCGGTTGCGAACCGGGGCGTGTGGGCGCGGCCGCATCTCGTGGATCACGTTGCGGGCGGCGGACGGCCTTCCCTCTACCGGCGACGGCTCGTGTCGCCTCGGACTGCCGCCGAGCTGATGATGATGCTGAAGGACGTCGTCGCCGAGGGAACGGGACAGTACGCCGCAATGCCTGGTTACCAGGTCGCCGGCAAGACGGGGACCGCGCAGAAGCCGGATTCGCACGGTGGGTATGCGTCCGACCGATACGTCGCCTCGTTCGTCGGGATCGTTCCGGCCTCGCGGCCGCGGCTCGTCGTGCTCGTCACCGTCGACGAGCCGCGGGGTGCGATCTGGGGCGGCGTCGTCGCCGCGCCGGCCTTCCAGCAGATCGCACGTTTCGACCTGCAGTACCTCGAGGTTCCGCCGGACGCCCCGGGCTCCTGAGCGAGACAGTCGGCACTTGTCACCGTCTCGGTCTCGGCGCGTCACAGACACGTACGTCTTTCCCGGCTAGCCTGACGGCTGGTGGGCGGGGTCAGGGGCTCCCAGGTCCCGAGCGTGTACATGAGGATGATCTGCTGCTAGACGCGTTGCAGGTGGGTGTCCTTGAACGCCGAGGGGTACTTGAGCCCGTAGCCGAGGAGTCGGTCCGCTCCGATGTGCGCGAGCCAAATGAGGGCAATCCGCGTCGCCGACTCCGCGTCCGCCACGATGCCCACGCTTCCCAGGATGATTGGGAAGGCCTCGGTATGAAGCGTGTCGTAGCCGAGCGCCCCGGTGCGCGGTCCGAGCAGATACGCCGCCATGGAGAGGTCGGGCGCGAGGATGAGCGCGACGAGCAGCACCCAGCCGAAGCCGGCATTGAAATAGAGAAGGAGCGCCGCAATGAGGATTGCAAGGCCCTCGAGTCGAAGCAGCAGCCCGGGAAGACGCGCGAGCATGCGCCAACCGTAAACGCCGTAAGGCGGCCACACTAGACTTGGTCGGCGATATGCAGCTGGAGCGGCTCATCGCTGCGCTCGCTCCGACCGACGTCGTTGGAGGCGCAGCCGTCGAGATCCGCGAGCTGGCGTACGACGCGCGGGAGGTGCCGCGTGGCTCTCTCTTCTTCTGCATCCCGGGTGCGAGAGCGGACGGCCACGACTTTGCGCCTCAGGCCGTTCGCGCCGGTGCCGTCGCGCTGGTCGTCGAGCGGCAGCTCGAGCTCGACGTGCCGCAGCTCGTGGTTCCGAGCGTCCGAGCTGCAATGCCGCGCGCGGCCCTCGAATTCTTCGACGATCCCACGGCGCAGCTTCCAGTGGCCGCGATCACCGGCACGAACGGCAAGACGACGACTGCGTTTCTGCTCTGGTCGATCCTCGACGCGGCGGGTGAGAGGCCCGGCTTGCTCACGAACGTCGAACGCCGCGTCGGTCACGAGGTGCGCGACGTCGGCCTCAACACGCCGGAAGCGATCGATCTTCAGCGCCTCTTTCGCGAGATGCTTGGAGCCGGCAATCGTGCTTGCGTGATGGAGGCGACGTCGATGGCGGCCGTGAAGGGGCGGCTCGATGGGACGCGCTTCGTCGTGCTGGTCTTCACCAACCTCACGCAGGACCACCTCGACTTCCACGGCACGATGGACGAGTACTTCGACGCGAAGCGCCGACTGTTTGCGCAGACGCAACGTGCGGTCATCAACGTCGGCGACGAGTACGGCGCCCGGCTGGCGGCCGAGATACCCGACGCGATCACCTTCCACCCGGCGGACGACCTCGGCGGACTCAGCGTGAAGCTCCAGGGACGATTCAACGTCGAGAATGCCCTCGCGGCTACCGCCGCCGCTCGCGCGCTCGGCATCGACGAGGCCGTGATCAAACGAGGCATCGAGGCGGTCGAGCGCGTTCCGGGACGCTTCGACGCCGTCGACGAGGGCCAGCCGTTCACCGTGCTCGTCGACTACGCTCACACGCCGAGCGCCCTCGAGACGGCGCTCGAGGCTGCCCGCGAGCTCACGCGTGGCCGCGTGATCTGCGTCTTCGGAGCCGGCGGTGACCGCGACCGGGCAAAGCGGCCGCTGATGGGGCAAGTCGTCGCCGAGCTCGCGGATGTTGCGCTCGTGACCTCCGACAATCCACGCAGCGAGGATCCCGCCGCAATCGCGGCCGACGTGGTCGACGGACTCGATCTCGAGGTGGAGCTCGATCGCCGCCGCGCGATCGAGCGCGCGCTGGAGTCCGCGCGCGACGGCGACGTCGTCCTCATCGCGGGGAAGGGCCACGAGCAGGGACAGGAGACCGCGGATCGCAAGCTTCCCTTCGACGACCGCGAGGTCGCGCGGGACACCCTCCGAAGGCTCAAAGCTCCCGCGTGATCGCGCTCGAGACCGTGCTACTGGAGGGCCTCGGAGAGCTCGAGGCGCGCGCCGAGCGCATCACCGGCGTCCAGGTCGACTCGAGGCGTATCGTCGAGGGCGACCTCTTCGTCGCCGTCGGGCGCGGCTCGGACTACTTGGCCGACGCGGTCGCCCGCGGAGCGGCAGCCACGCTCGTACCGGCGGATGCCTTCGCCGCCCTCGGCCGGATCGGGCGTGCGGTTCGCGACCGCAGTTCCGCGCGCATCGTCGGCATCACCGGCTCGATGGGCAAGACGTCGACGAAGGACATCCTCGCCGCGCTCTGCGCCCCCTCCACTCGGACGATTGCGGCCGAGGCTAGCTACAACAACGAGATCGGCGTCCCGCTCACGCTGTGCCGCCTCGAGGAGAACACGGAGGTGTGCATCCTCGAGCTTGCGATGCGTGGCTTCGGTCAGATCGCCCAGCTGTGCGAGATCGCGCGGCCGCAGATCGGCGTGATTACGAACGTCGGTCCGGTCCACCTCGAGCTCGTCGACTCGATCGACGGCGTCCGGCGCGCGAAAGGCGAGCTGATCGCGGCTCTGCCGTCAGGAGGGACTGCCGTGGTCCCGACCGGTTTCCCGGTCGAGCGTGACGACATCCGCATCGTTCGAATCGGCGAGCCGGAGCTCGAGATCGTCGACCGGCGGGCCGAGCTTTCCGGCGTCAGCTTCAACTTCACGGCACGTCATCAGGCGCAGAACGCAGCGGCGGCACTTGGAGCGCTCAACGCGCTCGGCCTGCCCCGCCCTGCATCCGTCGATGTCGACTTCGCGCGCTGGCGCGGCGAGGAGGGCGAGCTCCCAGGCGGAGGAATCCTGATCAACGACTCCTACAACGCCAATCCCGTCTCGATGCGTGCTGCGCTCGCGTATCTGGCGGAGCGTGCCGGCGAGCGGCGACGCGTCGCGATCCTCGGCGACATGGCGGAGCTCGGCCGCACCGGGCCGGATTACCACCGCGAGATCGGTCAAGCCGCCGCCGAGCTCGGCGTCGACGAAGTGCTCGCTGTGGGCGAGCTCGCGCGGGGCTATCTCGAAGGCGGCGTCCCCGGGCGCTGGGTTGCAAACGTCCACGAGGCGGTTCGTGAGCTCGACGCCGTCGTCCGACCCGGAGACGCCGTGCTGGTGAAAGCGTCGCGAGCGCTCGGGCTCGAAGCCGTCGCGGCAGCGCTGACCCAAGTTCCGGCAACGTGATCCGCGTCCTCGCCGCGGGCGTGGTCGCGATGGTCGTCTCGATCGTCGTCGGTCCGAAGTTCATCGAGTTCTTGCGCCGCAACGAGTTCGGGCAGCACATCCGCGAGGAGGGGCCGGAGGGACACCGGGTCAAGCAGGGAACGCCGACGATGGGCGGCCTGCTGATCCTCGTGGTCGCGACGGCCGCCTTCCTGGCCGTGTCGAAGTACAAGGTGCCGGCTCTGACCGTCCTCTTCGTCACGCTCGGCTGTGGCGCGATCGGCTTCCTCGACGACTTCATCAAGCTGACGCACCGGCGCTCGCTCGGATTACGCGGCCGCTGGAAGATGCTCCTGCTGGCGCTGATCACCGTCGGGGTCGGGTTCGCGGCCGATCACCAGCACCTGCCGACGAACGTCTTCATCCCGGTCGTGCACTGGAACGCCGAGCTCTCGTGGGGTTGGTACGTGCTGCTCTTCCTCGTGATCGCCGGCACCGCGAACGGGGTCAATCTGACCGACGGTCTCGACGGGCTCGCAGCAGGGACCGGGATCATCTCGCTCATCACCTTCACCGCGATCTCCGTCGTCACCTACATCCGCTCGGGCAATCCCGGCGGCCGTTTCGAGAGCCGGCTCGATCTCGCGATCGTCGGCGCAGCTCTGATCGGGGCCACGATCGGCTTCCTCTGGTACAACGCGTTCCCCGCCGAGGTGATCATGGGCGATACGGGCGCGATGGCAATCGGTGGCGCGCTCGCCGCGATGGCGATCTTCACGAAGACGATCTTCTTGCTGCTCTTCATCGGCGGCATCTTCGCGATCGAGGCGCTCTCGGTGATCTTGCAGGTCGTGTCGTTCAAGTACTTCCGGCGGCGTGTGTTCCTGATGACGCCCATTCATCATCACTTCGAGATGAAGGCGTGGTCGGAGACGAAGATCATGGTGCGGTTCTGGATCGTCACCGCGATTCTCTGCGCGGTCGGCTTCGCCCTCTTCTACCGCGACTTCACGTTCTTCCGGCGCTGAGCGGGCAACTCGATCAATGGGCGGAGTGGCTCGTCCGGACGCGCTTCGCGGGCTGCTCGGATGCAGAAGTCGAGGAGGCGCTGGAGGAGCTCGGTCGAAAGCGAGACCGCGTGCTCGACGGAGCTCAGATACGTGCGGGCGAGACCGTGGCCGATGTCGGGGCCGGGACGGGGCTGCTCGCTCTCGGGGCCGTTTCCCGCGTCGGGCCTGACGGCGACGTCCTCGCGATCGACATCTCCGTCGACGCGCTCGAGGAGCTGCGCGCGAACACGGGCGCTCCCAATCTCTCCTACCTCGTCGGCGGCGCCGAGGTCTTGCCGCTGATGGACGAAGCCGTTGACGCCGTCGTCACGCGCTCCGTCCTCATCTACGTGGACGACAAGGTGGAAGCAGCCCGAGAGTTCCACCGCGTCCTCCGCAGCGACGGCCGGGTGTCGCTGTTCGAGCCGATCAACAGCCGCAATCTCCGCCTGTACGAAGCGCTCGATCTCGCGCCGCTCGGCGGGCTCGGCGAACGGCTGCGCGCACGGACCGACGCGGCCTACGCGAATCCTGACGATCCGATGCTTAACTTCGACGAGTCCGATCTCGAACGGTTCTTCGCTGCTGCCGGGTTTGCCGACGTGCGGCTCGAGCTCGGCCAGGACGAGCACGAGGTTCAGGGCGAGCGGTACCTCAACCAGGTCGGGGCGCCGGGACGCCCGACGATCCTGCAGCACTGGCAGGAGCACTTTCCCGAGGAGGACGCCGACCGCCTGGCGACGTTCGTTCGCGAACGGACGATTCCGCTCCGCTATCCCCACGCGTTCCTGACGGCGAGGAAGCCGTGAAGCTCCCGCGTCGCGCACTCGTCGTTGGGCTCGCTCGATCCGGAGAGGCCGCCGCACTCGCGCTTGCCCGCCGGGGCGTGCCCACCGTGGCCGCCGACCGAGCGACGGGTCTGGAGACCGGGAGGCTTGCCGAGGCGGGCGTCGAAGTCCACCTGGGGACGGAGGAGGAACGTTTGCTCGAGGGTGTCGACCTGCTCGTCAAGAGCCCGGGGGTGCCGGGGGACTCACCTCTGCCCGCCGCTGCCCGGAAGCGCGGGATTCCGATCTGGAGCGAGGTGGAGCTGGGATTCCGCCTGTTGCGCAACCCATTCATCGGCGTCACCGGGACGAACGGAAAGACCACGACGAGCGAGCTTCTCGGCGCCATGTTCCGGGCCGCCGCGAAGCCGGTGGCGGTGGCCGGCAACGTCGGCCGGCCGCTGACGGGCTTCGACGGCTCGCTCGACGACAACGCCTGGGTCGTGTGCGAGCTGTCGAGCTTCCAGCTGGAGGACGTCCACCGTCTGCGACCGCGTGTGGCAGTTCTCCTCAACCTCGAGCCGGATCACCTCGACCGGCACGCAACGTACGACGTCTACCAGGAAGCGAAGCTCCGCATCTTCGAGAATCAGACGGAAGCGGACACGGCCATCGTGCCGCGCGACTTCGGCGCGATTCCCGGCGGTGCGGACCGGGTCGAGTTTCGCGCCGACGATCCACTCCCCGCCGAGCCGTTGCTGCGCGGTGAGCACAACCGCGAGAACGCAGCCGCCGCGACGGCTGCGGCACGCGCGGCCGGCGTCGACGACGACGCGATCGCCGAGGCACTGCGCACGTTTCCCGGCGTGGCGCACCGGCTCGAGCTGGTGGGCGAGATCGACGGCGTGCGCTTCGTCAACGACTCCAAGGCGACGAACACCTCGGCCGCGCGGCGCGGAATCGCCGCGTACGCGGGGGAACCGCTTCGATTGATCCTCGGCGGCTCGCTCAAAGGAGAGTCGTTCGACGAGCTCGCGGGGGGACTTCCTTCGACCGTCCGCTCGATCGATCTGATCGGACAGGCGGCCGACGACATCGCCGCGGCGCTCGACCGCGTCGGACGCGTGTATCGCCGCTCCGGCGATCTCGCCACCGCCGTCGGCGCGGCTGCCGGAGATGCCGAAGCGGGTGACGTGGTCCTGCTCTCGCCCGCGTGTGCCAGCTACGACCAGTTTCGCGACTTCGAGGAACGAGGTGACACGTTCCGTCGGCTCGTGGGAGAGCTGTGGTGAGGAAGGGCCGGCTCGAATCGCATCTGCTCGTGCTCGTGACGCTGGGGCTGGTCGCGTTCGGTCTCGTGATGGTGTACAGCGCCACGTCCGCCCCCGCCGCGCTCGCGCGGACCGACCCGATGTCCTACCTGAAGAAGCAGGGCGCCTACGCCCTCATCGGCGTCGCGCTGATGATGGCCGCCTCACGGTTCGACTACCGGCGGCTCCGTCTGCTAGCTCCGGCCCTCGTGCTCACGGCATTGACCGGATGTCTGGCCGTCCTCGCGATCGGATCGCGCATCAACGGTGCCCGGCGCTGGATCGAAGTGGGGCCCGCGACCTTCCAGCCGTCCGAGCTCGCGAAGCTCGCCATCGCGGTCTGGGCCGCGGCCTACCTCTGCAGACGGCCCGCACCGCGGACACTTCGCGAGCTGTGGCGGCCGATCGGCCTCCTGCTCGGCGCGTTCTGTCTCTTGATCCTCGCCGAGCCGGACCTCGGCACCGCGATCTCGCTCGTCATCGTTCTGCTCGCAGTCCTGTTGATCTCGGGGACGCCGGTCCCGACGCTCGCCGCCGGCACGGGAGTCGCAGTGACGTTGGGACTCGTCGCAATCTGGTTCGAGCCGTACCGCCGCGCGCGCATCTTCAGCTTCCTCGACCCCTGGAAGGACCCACAGGGCGCGGGCTTCCAGACCGTGCAAGCGCTGATCTCGATCGCATCGGGCGGGCTGTTCGGCGTCGGCCTGGGGCACGGCGTCGCAAAGGTGAACTACCTCCCCGAGGCGCACACGGACATGATTCTCGGGGTGATCGGCGAAGAGCTCGGCCTGGTCGGGGTCACCGCCGTGATCGCGGCCTACGCGGCGTTCGCCTATGCCGGGCTCCGCGTCGCGCTCGCCTGCACGGACCCGTTCGGGAAACGCCTCGCTGCCGGACTCGTCGCCCTCGTCAGCGGTCAGGCCGTGATCAACCTCGCAGCCGTTCTGGGGCTCGCACCGCTGACGGGCATTCCGCTGCCGTTCATCTCCTACGGGGGCTCGAGCCTCGTGGTCGCGCTCCTCGCAGTGGGGGTCCTCCTTAACATCGCCGGCAGGAATGGAGTCAGGGCGAGAGCTGCGCTGCCTGATCGCGGCAGGAGGGACGGCGGGACACGTCGTGCCGTCGCTCGCGGTCGCAGAGGCGCTGAAGAGGCGCGGCGTACGCGTGACGTTCGCCGGGTCGCCCGATCGCATCGAAGCGCGGCTCGTCCCTGAGGCGGGCTACGAGCTCGACACCTTCCGGATCTCCGGCCTGCCGCGGCGTCCATCGGCCGCGCTGGCGCACGGGCTGCTGCTGGCCGCGCGCGCGCCTCGTGCCTGCGCGCGAATCCTCGCCGCGCGCCGACCCGACGTCGTGCTGGGCGGGGGTGGCTACGTCGCCGGGCCGATGGTCTATGCGGCGGCTCGCCGCCGGATCCCCACCGCGCTGATGGAAGCCGATGCGCATCTCGGTCTGGCGAACCGCCTGGCAGCGCCGTTCGCCCGTCGCGTCTTCCTGTCGTTTCCGATCGAGGGCCGCAACGGTGCCAAGTACCGGGTGACGGGGAGGCCGATTCCCGCGCGGTCGCAAGCGCTTCCGCAGGCAGAAGGGCGTCGCGTCTTCGGTCTGCCCGAGCTGGGGCCCGTGCTGCTCGTGTTCGGCGGCTCGCTGGGCGCCCGGCTGCTCAACGAGCTCGCGATCGAGGCCTTCGCGGCTGGCGGCCCCCCGGTTCTGCATCTCTGCGGGACGCGCGACTACGACGAGCTGCTGCCGAGGGTCGTGCGTCCCGACTACCGCCTCTTCGCCTTCACGGAGGAGTTCGGCGCCGCACTCGGCGCGAGCGACCTCGTGCTCGCGCGGGCAGGCGGCTCGCTCTGGGAGCTCGCGGCTGCGGGAAAACCTGCGGTCCTCGTTCCCGGCCTCTTCGCCACCGGCGACCATCAGACCAAGAATGCGCAGTACTTCGCGCAGCGAGGAGGGGCGATCGTCGTCCCGGAGAGCGAGGCCGGACGTGCTCCCGAATTGATTCGCTCTCTGCTCGACGATCCGCGCAGGCTGGCCGAGATGTCGCGGGCGATGCTTCGGCTGGCCCGACCCGACGCCGCCGAGGAGATCGCGGAGGAGCTCGTTGGCCTCACCACTTGAGGGAAGGCGTTTGTGGATCGCCGGCATCGGCGGCGCGGGGATGAGCGCGTATGCGCTGCTGGCGCGCGCATGGGGTGCGGAAGTGCGTGGGTGGGACCGGACACGGACGCCCTACCTCGAGCATCTCGGCGGCATCGACGTCGAGATCTCGGGCGAGCCGCCGGAACCGCCGGAGGGCTGGGAGCCGGTCGTCTCGACGGCATTCGCGGAACGCATTCGCGGGCGGAGCCGGGCAGATCTGCTCGCGGAGCTCGTCTCGCTTCGCGAGTCGATCGTGGTCGCCGGCGCGCACGGCAAGACGACGACGAGCGGCATGATCGCCTTCTGCCTCGATCGGCTCGGCCGTGATCCGGCCTGGTTGATCGGCGGCGATATTCCACAACTCGGCGGCAACGCCGGCACCGGGCAGGGCTGGCTCGTCGTCGAGGGCGACGAGTCCGATCGCACGATTGCGGCGCTGCGACCGACGATCGCGGTCGTGACGAACGTCGAGCTCGATCATCATGCGACCTTCGGCTCCCGCGCCGAGCTCGTCGACTTGTTCGAGCGATGGCTCGACGTCGTCCCGCAGGTCATCCGCGGCGAGCAGCTCGAACCGTATGACGGGCCGCTCGCGCTCGCCGGGGAGCACAACCGGATGAACGCGGCCTGCGCGCTCGCGGCGCTCGAGCTCGTGGGGATACGCCGGGAGGAGGCCGGTCCCGTGCTCGCACGGTTCGGAGGCGCCTCTCGGCGACTCGAGCGGCGTGGGGAGGTGGGCGGTGTCGAGGTCTACGACGACTACGGACATCATCCGACGGAGATCGCGGCCACGCTCGCTGCGATGCGAAACGGCGGCCGTCTGCTCGTGCTCTTCCAGCCGCACCTGTACTCGCGCACTCGACATCTGGCCCGCGAGCTCGCCGCAGCTCTCACACAGGCCGACCTGGTCGCGGTCGCCAACGTGTATCCGGCGCGCGAAGAGCCGATCGAAGGGGTGACGGGGAAGCTCGTCGTGGAAGCCCTCAGCGAGCTTCGCCCCGGCATGCCCGTCGCCTGGACGCCGGCAGTCGACGACGGTGCGCGCTTCCTCGCGGCACACACGCGGAGAGGCGACCGCGTGCTGACGATCGGCGCCGGCGACGTCGACCGTGCGGCCGGGCTGCTTCTGGAGACGCTCGGTTGAACGTCGAGGAGCGCGTTGCGCTCTCGCGCTTCACGACCCTCGGGACGGGGGGTCCGGCGCGCGCCTTCGCGCGGCCCGAGACGCTCGAGGAGCTCGAGCAGGCGCTCCGCTTTGCGCGCGAGAGCGGGTTGCCGGCGGCGACGATTGGGCTGGGCTCGAACCTCCTCGTGGCCGACGGCGGCTTCGAGGGTCTCGCCCTCAAGCTCGCGGGCGAGCTCGCCGCCGTGGAAGTCGAGGGCGACCGTCTCATTGCGGGCGGCGGGGCGCCCAATGCCGTGTGCCTCCACCGCGCCCGCGCGACCGGCCTCGGCGGCTTCGAGTTTGCGTGCGCCATTCCGGGGACGGTCGGCGGCGGGGTCTGGATGAACGCGGGGGCGTACGGCGGGGATTGGGCCGGCGTTCTCGAGCGTGCGCTCGTGGTCGACGGCGGCGGCTCGGATTGGCGTACCCCGGAGGAGCTGGGGCTCGCCTATCGCCACTCCGACCTTCGTCACGGCGAAGTCGTCGCGCGGGTCGAGTTTCGTCTCACGCCGCGACCGCCAAGCGAGATCAAGGCAGTCGTGGCCGAGATGCAGGCGCAGCGGAAGGCGGCGCAGCCGACGAACAAGCGGACCTACGGAAGTGTCTTCAAGAACCCGGACCACGAGCTGACGGCCGGGCGGATGCTCGAGGCCTGCGGACTGAAGGGGCACCGGATCGGCGGCGCCCAGATCTCGCCGCGACACGCGAACTTCATCGAGAACGCGGATGGGGCTCGCTCCGAGGATGCAATCGCGCTGATGACCGAGGCGCGGCGCCGCACGTGGGAGCAATACGGCGTCGAGCTCGAGCACGAGGTCGTCTTCCTCGGCGAGATCGAATTGCCGCCGCTCTCCAGGTAGGACCCGCGGGCAGAGCGGCGAAGTCCGCGACGTGGCCGAGAGAGTCTTGCCGCTGCCCCGCAACCGCGGGGTCGACCTGGTGCGCTTTGCCCCGTCCGGTCGCTCCCTGCTGGCCGGCGCAGCCGCCCTCTTGATCGCAGCCGGGCTGTACGGGCTCGCGCGGGAGAGCTCGATGTTCGCGGTACAGACGATCGCCGTCGAGGGCGCGTCTGCGGGGCTCGCCGCGCAGGTCCAGAAGGAGCTCCGCTCGTACGAAGGCCGGAGTCTCGTCGCAATCGACGGCGCCGCCGTCGCGCAGCAGGTCGACGGTCTCGCGGCGGTTCGCAACTCCGTCGTCGACCGCGCCTTTCCGCACACGCTTCGTATACGCGTCGTTCCCGAGCTGCCGGTGGCGGTGCTCCGGCGTGGCGCCGGGTCGTGGCTCGTGTCGGCCCGCGGTCGCGTGATCGGAACCATCGTTCGGGGGGCTCAGCCGGCGCTGCCGCGCATCTGGCTTCCGCCGCGAACCGACATCGAGGTCGGCGACTTGCTCGCCGGCGAAACGGGCGGGCTCGCCGCGCGTTCCCTCGCGGCCTTCGTCGGCAGCGGGTTCCCGAGCCGGATCACATTCGTGCGGGCGCTCGACGGTCAGATCACGCTCGGCCTTCGCGGCGGCCTCGAGGTCCGCCTCGGACCCCCGGTCGACTTACGGCTGAAGATCGCAATCGCGCACGGGATCCTGCCGACCCTCGCCCTGCCCTCCGCTGGCGGCCCGGACTACTTGGATCTCGTCGTCCCGGAGCGGCCTGTTGCGGGGCGCAACCCTCAACCCGAAGGTTGAGCTTGAGGGTTGTCCTCGTTGACAGCGTGGTTTCCGGAGCGTACCCTCGGACGAAGGATTCGCTCGGCAGCCCCAACGCTCCAGTCAAGCTTGAGGTCGGGCGGTCTTCAGCGTCATGAGCCAGACAGGGAACTATCTCGCGGTCCTGAAGGTCGCCGGCGTCGGCGGCGGCGGGACGAACGCCGTCAACCGGATGGTCGACGCCGGTCTTGCGGGGGTCGAGTTCATCGCCGTGAACACCGACGCCCAGGCGCTGCTGATGGCGGACGCGGACGTGAAGATCCAGATCGGAGCACACGTGACGCGCGGTCTCGGTGCCGGTGCCGATCCCGAGATCGGTTTCGCCGCCGCGCAGGAGAGCCGCGACGAGCTGAAGGAGGCGCTCAAGGGCGCGGACATGGTCTTCATCACCGCCGGCGAGGGCGGCGGGACCGGAACCGGGGGCGCACCGATCGTCGCCGAGCTCGGGCAAGAGATCGGCGCGCTGACCGTCGGGGTCGTGACACGGCCCTTCGCGTTCGAGGGCCGCAAGCGGGCCGACCAGGCCGAGCGCGGCATCGACCAGCTCCGCGATCGAGTCGACACGCTGATCGTGATCGAGAACGACAGGCTCCTGCAAGTCGTTGAGCGCCAGACGTCGGTCGTGGATGCGTTCCGCATGGCGGACGACATTCTTCGTCAGGGCGTCCAGGGCATCACCGACCTGATCACGGAGCCGGGACTCGTCAACCTCGACTTCGCGGACGTCCGGACGATCATGCGGGACGCAGGGTCGGCCCTGATGGGTATCGGCAGCGCGTCGGGCGAGAACCGCGCCGCGGAGGCTGCGCGCATGGCCGTGTCCTCTCCGCTGCTCGAGGCGTCGATCGAGGGCGCGACCGGAATCCTGCTCAACGTCACGGGTGGCTCCGACATCGGGCTCTTCGAGGTGAACGAGGCTGCGGAGGTCGTCACCGGTGCGGCCGACCAGAACGCCAACGTCATCTTCGGCGCCGTCATCGACGACTCCGTCGGCGAGCAGGTGCAGGTGACGGTGATTGCGACCGGCTTCGGAGGTCAGGGCCGTCGCCGCAAGCGCCGGGAGGCTGCGGCGCTCGAGCCGCCGGTGCCGGCGGCCGCCTCTGAGGGCTTCGAGGTCTCCCAGGAGGTCCTCGACGTGCCCTCGTTCCTCCGCGACGACCACTAGGTTTCGAATTCCCAGCGCGCGGTAGGGAGGTGATGCCCTCTTGGGGTTCATCCTCCCCGGTTGGCCCCACGACCCGGTCCGCCGCTCCGGTTGCGACTCTTTGGAGACACAGCCGGAGCGGCACCTTTCTGCGGCTCGTTAGCATCGGCGGCGGTATGGCCCAGACGCTGCAGCGCACACCGCTCCACGATCGGCACGTCTCTCTCGGCGCCCGCATGGTGCCCTTCGCCGGCTGGGAGATGCCCGTTCAGTACGGGGGCGTCATTCCCGAGGTCAAGGCCGTTCGCACCGACTGTGGCGTTTTCGACGTCTCCCACATGGGTGAATTCGAGGTGGAAGGGCCGCGCGCGACGGAGCTGCTCCAGGCGACCCTGTCGAACGACCTCGAGAAGATCGCCCCCGGGCAGGCGCAATACACGCTGCTGACGAACGAGCGCGGCGCGATCATCGACGATCTGATCGTCTACCGCCTGGGCGAGTTCCGCTATCTCCTCGTGGTGAACGCTGCCAACCGGGAGCCGGATCTCCGTTGGCTGAAGGAGCGGGAGATTCCGGGCTCCGACGTTCGCGATGTCTCTGACGCGTACGTCTTGCTGGCAGTCCAGGGACCTCGGGCGATCGAGCGACTCGGTCTGCCGAAGGCGCGACAGTTCACTTTTGCCGAAGGCGAGATCGACGGCACCGAATGCATGGTGAACCGCACCGGCTACACGGGCGAGGACGGCTGTGAGCTCCTCGCCATGGCCGAAGACGGACCCGAGCTGTGGGACCGAGTGCTCGAGCGCGGCGCGGTTCCGTGTGGCCTCGGCGCGCGGGACACACTCAGGATCGAGGTCTGCTTCCCGCTCCACGGCAACGACATCACTCCGGACACGGATGCGATCTCGGCCGGCCTCGGGTGGTGCTGCGCACTGGACAAGGAGTTCTCCGGCGCGCAGGAGCTGCGCGAGATCAAGGCTCGCGGTCCCGAGCGGAAGCTCGTTCCCTTCGTCATGGAGGAGAAGGCAATTCCGAGGCAGGGCATGGCGATCGCGGGCGGCGGCGAGGTCACCTCGGGCACGCATTCGCCGATGCTCGACCGGGGCATCGGGCTCGGCTACGTCCCCGCGGAGGACGCGGCGCCCGACAGCGAGGTGTCCGTCGACGTGCGCGGCCGACCGCGTCGCGCCCGAGTCGTGAAGCGACCGATCTACAAACGAGAGGAGAGCCGCTAGTTGGCGACGGAGAGTTATCCCGACGACCTGAAGTACCACAAGGAACACGACTGGGCCCGCATCGACGCGGACGAGGCATTGCTCGGGATCACCTGGTTCGCCCAGGACGCCCTCGGCGAGCTCGTGCACTACGAGCCGCCGAGCGAGGGGGACACGATCTCCAAGGATTCGCCTTACGGAGAGGTCGAGTCCGTGAAGGCGGTCTCGGACGTGATCGCTCCGCTCTCCGGTGAGGTGCTCGAGGTAAATCCGAAGGTCATCGACGAGCCGGAGACGGTCAACGCAGACCCGTACGGCGAAGGCTGGCTCGTCCGGATCAGGCTCAGCGACCCGTCCGAGGCCGATTCGCTCCTCGACGTGGACGCCTACAAGCAGGTCGTCGCAGAGAGTTAGTGAGCTACCTCTCGCTGACCGAGCGGGACCGCGAGGAGATGCTGGCGGCGATCGGGGTCTCCTCGGTGGAGGAGCTCTTCCGCGACATCCCTGCGGGTCTTCGCTTCGGCCGCCGGCTCGACCTCGACCGCCCGCTCCCCGAGCAGGAGCTCTCTCGTCATCTCGAGGAGCTGGCGGCGCGGAACGTCGACACGTCAAAGGAGCTGTCGTTCCTCGGCGCCGGCATCTACGACCATTACGTGCCCGCGGTCGTCGACGCCGTGCTCCAGCGCGGCGAGCTCCTCACCGCCTACACGCCGTACCAGCCCGAGCTGAGCCAGGGGGTGCTCCAGGCGATCTTCGAGTATCAGACCGCCGTCTGCGAGCTGACCGGGATGGACGTCTCGAATGCCTCCGGCTACGACGGTACGACCGTCGCCGCCGACGCCTGCTTCGTGTCGAAGCACGCAACTGGGCGGGCGAAGGTGGTCGTCACCGAGGCGACGAACCCGCAGGTGCGTCAGGTGGTCAAGACGTACGCCCCGGGATTCGGGCTCGAGATCGTCGAGGTGCCTCACCGCGGCGGGACGACCGATCCGGACGAGCTCCGCCGGGCGGCCGCCGATGCAGCCTGTGTGATCTTCCAGCAGCCGAACTTCTTCGGCTGCCTCGAGCCGGCGCCGGAGCTCGCCGCCGCGACACGCGATGCAGGGGCGATCCCGGTTGCTCACGTCGACCTCGTCTCCCTCGGCGTGCTCGAGGCCCCCGGCGCCTACGGGTGCGGGATGGCGATCGGCGAAGGTCAGAGCGCGGGCAACTACCAGTCCTTCGCCGGCCCCCACTACGGCTTCCTCGCCGCGCGCAGCGAGTTCATCCGCCGGATGCCGGGCCGGATCGTCGGCGAGACGCTAGACGCCGCGGGAGAACGCGGCTATGTCCTCACCCTGCAGACCCGTGAGCAGCACATCCGCCGGGAGAAGGCGACCTCGAACATCACGACGAACCAGACGCTGCTTGCGCTTGCCGGGCTGGTGCACCTCTCGTGGCTGGGTCCGCAGGGACTTCGCGAGCAGGGGGAGACCTGCATGAGCCTCGCCGAGTACGCGAAACGCCGGCTGACCGAGGCCGGGCTCGAGCTGGTGTTTCCAAAACGGACAACGTTCAAGGAGTTTGCCGTCCGCGCCGGACGGAGCGCGAAAGACGCCATTCGCGAGGCGCGTGCCCAGGGAGTCCATCCCGGCTACGCGCTCGGCCGGGACTACGAGAGGCTCGACGACGCGCTGCTCGTTGCGGTCACGGAAAGACGGACGCCCCACGACATCGACCGGTTGGCGGAGGCCCTGGCGCGACGATGAAGCTCATCTTCGAGAAATCGCAGGCCGGGCGGCGAGGCGGGGAGCTTCCGAGCTGCGACCTGCCGCCCGCGGAGATCCCGGAGGAGCTCCGCCGTGCCGAGCCTCCGCGCCTGCCGGAGCTCGCCGAGCCAGAGCTCCTGCGGCACTTCACGGAGCTCTCGACCCGCAACTTCGGTATCGACACCGGCTTCTACCCGCTCGGTTCCTGCACGATGAAATACAACCCGCGCGTCAACGAGCGGCTCGTGATGCTCCCGGGGTTCCGCGACCTCCACCCCTATCAGGAGGAGGACGGAATCCAGGGCGCGCTCGAGTTGATGTGGCGCCTGCAGGAGGCCTTGATCGAGGTATCGGGGCTCCATGCGTGCTCGCTGCAGCCGGCGGCGGGATCGCAAGGGGAGCTGACGGGCCTGATGCTCATGCGCGCGTACTTCGCCGACCGCGGCGAAGGAGCTCAGCGCGACACGATCGTCACCGCAGACACCGCCCACGGCACGAATCCCGCGAGCGTGACGATGGCGGGGTACAAGCTGGCGAAGGTCGAGACTGACGCGCGTGGAAACGTCGACGTCGCGCATCTGCGGGAGATGGTCGACGAGCACACGGCCGGGCTGATGCTGACGAACCCGTCGACGCTCGGGCTCTTCGACGAGCACATCGAGGAGGTCGCGAAGATCTTCCACGACGTCGGAGCGCTCCTCTACTACGACGGCGCCAATCTGAACGCCGTGTGCGGGATCTCGCGTCCGGGCGACATGGGATTCGACATCGTCCACATCAACTTGCACAAGACGTTCTCACAGCCGCACGGCGGCGGAGGACCCGGCGGCGGCCCGGTCGTCGTCCGCGACAAGCTCGAGCCGTTCCTCCCGGTACCGGCGGTGGTCAAGGACGGCGAGCGCTTTCGCCTCGACCACGACCGGCCGAAATCGATCGGCAAGGTCCGCGGATACACCGGCCCGTTCGGCGTCTTCGTGAGGTCGTACGCGTACATCCGCTCCTACGGTCCGCAGCTCCGCGAGATGTCCGAGGCTGCCGTCCTGAATGCGAACTATCTGCTTGCCCGGCTCAAGGGTGCCTACGACCTCCCCTTCGATCGCCTGTGCATGCACGAGTTCGTTCTGAGCGCCCGCTCGCTCAAGCGAGAGCACGGCATCACCGCGCTCGACGTCGCGAAGCGGCTCATGGACTACGGCTTTCACCCGCCGACGATCTACTTCCCGCTCGTCGTTCCGGAGGCGCTCATGATCGAGCCGACGGAGACGGAGCCGAAGGAGACGCTCGACGCCTTCGTCGATGCGATGCTCGCGATCGTCCGAGAGGCCGAAGAGGATCCGGACGCGATCCGCGAGGCTCCGCACGGCCGGCCGGTGGGACGCCTCGACGAGGTCAAGGCGGCGAAGCGCGCGATCGTCAAGTACGGCTTCGAGGAGCATCCCGATCTGACCGGCGAGAGCGCCGCGCCGCGGCAGCTCGAGGCGCAGAAGGGCGCGTAAGGCTTAGGCCGCGAGCGGCAGCGCCAGCTGCGTCAGCCCGAGCTGCTCGAAGACGCGCTCGACCTCCACGGCGATCGGAGCGAATTGCGCCGCCGACCAGACGTGGATGTCGTCGTCTCCCTGCAATTTCTCGAGCTGGCGCTCGAGCACGGAATCGCCTGAGCGAAGCAGGACGGTCTGCGCGTAACAGCGGGCCCAGACCTCGTGCGCGCACTGGAAGTAGCGCTGCCGTCCAGCCCCTCCCGGAAGCGGACGCTGCTCGAGCATCGACGCCGCGGACCGCCATCCTGCAAACGCAGGGTGAACGGCCGAAGCCCACACGCGCGACTTCCGGTCGTAGTGCACTTGGTGATCGACGAGGTGGGCGAGCTCGTGAAGGAAGCCCAGCGCGACTCGTCCACCGACTCGCGACACGCGCACGTCGATCGGATCCCTTTTGCGGTAGCGGTAGGCGCCTGCTTCGCTGATCGTCGACGTCATACGCACGGGAACAGGCTCGAGATCGGATCGCAATCCGTGCAAGCGTGACGCCGCTGCGAGCGCACGCTCGAGCTCCGGCGTCAGCGGGCTCCGGCGTGGTAAAGCGAGTACGTCTTCGAGCGAACGGAAGCGCGGCCTGCCCTCGCGCGCAACGCAACTGGGATATCGGCGTTGTCCCACGGGTAAATCGTCGGTTGCGCGTCGGACGGACTTGAGCATGTAATGGTTCGCGCATGAGATCGCGCCGTGTAGTCCTCGCCGCGACCGCCGTTGTCTTTGCGGTAATCGATCTCGTGCACAAGGCGTTCAACCGCGCCGAGTTCCACCACGCGCGTCCCTTGTTCGTTGCGCTTGTGATCGGCGTCGTGATCGTGGCGCTCGTTGTGCTGGTGCCGAGGGTTCCGTCGAATGCGGCGGCGCTCGGCGCGGGAATCGCGTGCGGCGGAGCATTGGGAAATCTCGTTTCGCTCCTCGCTTGGTCGCAAGGCGTACCCGATCCGCTCGTCGTCGCGGGGGCGACTCACGGACTCGCCTTCAACCTTGCGGATCTGTTCGCGCTCCTGGGCGACGCGCTGCTGCTCAGCGCGGTCGTCGTGTACGGCGTGAGGCAGCGCGGAAAACTCCGCGAGCGGATCTAGCTAGTAGAGGTCTTCGAGATCGTCCACGGGGTACGCCTCTTCCTCGCGGCGCCGGCGGACGAACTCGGAGACTGCGAGCAGCACGAAGACGGCGAGTGCGAACCCGAGGCTCGTCCAGGCAACCGCCAACCACGCGAAGACGAGCACGGCCACGCCGAGACGCTGACCCACCGGGTCGTGCCGCAGAAACCGCATGAGCACGACGGCTTCCTTCATCTCAGCTCCTCCTCTCAGGCCAAGGATCGGCGCGCCCCGGGGCCTCCTGGATCCCTCACTCGCGTAATGGACAGCCGCGCAGTAAGACTGTAAGGAGGAACCCAATCGAGGGAGGATGATGACGAAAGTCCAGAAGACCGAGGCCGAGTGGCGGCAGGAGCTGAGCCCCGAGCAGTACCACGTGCTCCGGGAGAAGGGCACCGAAGCTCCGTTCTCGGGCGAGTACGACCACACGTTCGAGCCGGGCACGTACCGCTGCGCGGGCTGCGGCACCGAGCTCTTTCGCTCCGAGGCGAAGTACGACTCCGGCTGCGGCTGGCCGGCGTTTTACGCACCGGCGAGCGCCGACGCGATCGACGAGGACACCGACGCGACCTTCGGGATGATCCGAACCGAGGTCATGTGCTCGAATTGCGGCGGACACCTCGGTCACGTGTTCCCGGACGGCCCCGACCCGACGGGATTGCGCTACTGCATCAATTCGGCTGCGCTCGACCTGGAGGAGGAATAGTGGAGAAGAGGGCAACCTTCGGGGCCGGGTGTTTCTGGGGCGTCGAGGCGGCGTTCCGCCAGGCCGAGGGCGTGACGCGGACCCGCGTCGGCTACTCGGGCGGAACACTCGAGAATCCGACCTACGAGGACGTCTGCTCGCACACGACCGGACACGCCGAGGTCGTCGAGGTGAGCTACGACCCGGACCGCATCTCGTACGAGCACTTGCTGGACGTGTTCTGGGGGAAGCACGATCCCACTCAGCTGAACCGCCAGGGATGGGACATCGGCGATCAGTACCGCTCGGCGATCTTCTTCCACGACGAGGAGCAGCGCGAGGCCGCCGTGCAATCCAAGGCGCGGGAGCAGCTGAACTGGGCGGCGCCGATCGTGACGCAGATCGAGCCGGCGCAGACGTTCTACGAAGCAGAGGACTACCACCAGCAGTACCTCGAAAAGCGCGGCCGCTCGTCGTGCACGCCGGCTCTGCGGCGGAGCGCGGCCGCGAGCTGACCAAGCCGGGGTTGCGATGCCGGGTGTCGGGGTAGGACCGACGCATGGCTGAACGAAACAAGGATGAGCTGACGGAGGAAGAGCTCGAGGAGCTCGACGCCGAGCTGCTGCCGAGGCGCGAGGCGCTGTCCGTCATCGGTCCGCTGCCCGCGACGCCCGGTGCCGACGCGGCCACTGACCTGCCGAAGATGGCGGACGCCGAGGTACCCACCTCCCCCGAGAGCGGGTAGCTCTACGTGATCGTCGCCGGCTGCGCGGCGGAGCGTCCTGCCGCGGCGAGCTGACCGCAGGCCGCGGCGATGTCGCGACCGCGCGTCAGCCGCACGGTCGAGGGAAGCCGCGCACGGCCGAGGACATCCTTGAACGCCGCAACCGCCTTTCGTGAAGAACCCTCGTACATCCCGGTCGGGTTGTACGGGATCAGGTTCACCTTGAAGACCTTCGGGTCGAGCAGATCGGCCAGCGTGCGCGCCTGCTCGACCCGGTCGTTCACGCCGCGCAGCAGCACGTACTCGACGAAGACCTTCCTGCGCCTGAGCTCGAAATAGCGCACGCACTCTGCGAGCACGTCCGCAAGCGGATAGCGGTCGTTCACCGGCATCAGCTCGCTCCGCAGCTCGTCCGTCGGCGCGTGCAGCGACAGCGCCAGGCGGATCGGCTCCTCGACCTCGTCGACGAAGCGACGCAGCCCCGGCAGCCAGCCCACGGTCGAGACGGTCGCGTGTCTGTGGCCGATGCCGAGGTCCGGCAAGGTGCGTGCCGCCTCGAGCACGGCGTCGAGGTTCAGCATCGGCTCGCCCATCCCCATGAACACGGCATGGTCGACGGGCTCGATTCGCCGGAAGTGCAGCGCCTGGTCGAGAATCTCCGACGCCGTCAGGTTCCGGCCGAAACGCATCTGACCCGTTGCGCAGAACGTGCACGTGAGCGGACACCCCGACTGCGACGACAGGCAAAGCGAGCGCCGTCCATCCCGATAGGGCATCAAGACAGCCTCGACGGGATGTCCGTCTTCCGTTCGGAACAGCGTCTTCACGGTCCGGTCTCGCGCCACGTCTTGCCGGACGACCTCGAGGGTCGAGAAGGGCACCGCCGTCTCGAGCTCGAGGCGCAGCGGCGACGGCAGATTCGTCATCTCTGCGTACCCGCCGACCCCTCGCGCCGCCCAGTCCCAGACTTGCCCGGTGCGATACGCGGGCTCGCCGCGCTCGGACAGTCGCTGCTCGAGGAGCTCTCGATCCATGGGCGACACGGTAGCGTTGCCCATGCCCTCCGGCCGTCAGCCTTGGTGGCAGCGCGCGGTTCTGTATCAGGTCTACGTCCGCTCGTTTGCGGACTCGAACGGTGACGGAGTGGGCGATCTCCGCGGAATCCTCGAGCGGCTGGACTATCTCGAATGGCTCGGAGTCGACGCTCTCTGGCTCAGCCCGATCATGGTCTCGCGCGACAAGGACTGGGGATACGACGTCGCCGACTACACGGACGTTCAGCCGGCGTTCGGTGGGATCGAGGCGTTCGACGAGCTGATCGCGGAGGCCGGCCGTCGCGAGATCAGGATCGTCCTCGACCTCGTCCCGAACCACACCTCCGATCAGCATCGCTGGTTCGCGGAGGCCCGCTCGTCGCGCGACTCCGCGCGCAGGGATTGGTACGTCTGGCGGGACCCACAACCCGACGGGTCGCCGCCGAACAACTGGCGGAGCACCTTCGGCGGCGGCTCGGCCTGGACGCTCGATCCGGCCACCGGCCAGATGTACCTGCACAGCTTCCTGCCCGAGCAGCCGGACCTGAACTGGTGGAACGACGAGGTCAGGGAGGCCATCGACGACGTCATGCGCTTCTGGCTCGACCGCGGCGTCGCCGGTTTCCGGCTCGACGTCGCGCACTCGATCGTCAAGGACCGCGAGCTGCGCGACAGGCCGCCCGACTCCGAGACCGACGTGGTCGTCGACCTCGACGAGACCTTCGCCGTGCTCCGTCGGTGGCGGAAGCTCGTCGACGGCTACGAGCCGGATCGCATCCTCATCGGCGAGACGTGGGTCATGGATCTCGCGCGCCTCGCCGGCTTCTACGGCGGCGGCATGGACCAGCTCCACCTCGCCTTCAACTTCCCGTTCGTGTTCGCGCCGCTGAAGGCGGAGCCGCTTCGTGGCGTCGTCGAGGCGAGCGAAGAGCTGCTGCCCAAGGGGGCCTGGCCGGCCTGGACGCTCTCGAACCACGACGTCGTCCGTTTCCCGACCCGCATGTGTGACGGGGACGAGCGCAAGGCGCGCGCCGCCCTGTTCGCGATGCTGACGCTGCGCGGCACGCCGGTCCTCTACCAGGGAGACGAGCTCGGGATGCCCCAGGTGGAGATCCCCCCGGACCGGGTGCTCGACATGGACGCCCGGGACGGCGCACGCACGCCGCTTCCGTGGAATGGAGGCTGGCGGGACCCCTGGCTTCCTGTCGGCGACAACGTCGTGCCGGTCGCCACCCAGCGCGACGATCCGGGCTCCTTCCTCTCGTTCTGCCGTGACCTGATCGCGCGCCGCCACTCGAGCCCCGATCTCCTTCGGGGCGCATACGAGACGCTCCCGGCACCCGAGGGGGTCTGGGCGTTCCGCCGCGGGGAGCGAACGGTCGTCGCGGTCAATCTCTCCGACGAGGCCGCCGTGCTCGACCTCGACGGCGGTCGAGAGCTTGTCCCGTGGGAAGCGGCCCTGTTCGACGTTTGACCGGCTGCTACCTACGGGAACGCGAATGAAGAGCGAAAGAGAGGGAGGAACGATGGGAGTGTTTGCCTTGGGTGGCGCGCTAGGCGCGCTGGTTGCGTACTTCTTCGACCCGAGCAGCGGCACGCGCAGGCGGCACACGCTGCGCGATCGCACGCTGGCGCTGTTCCGCTCAGGCGGCCGTCAGGCTGCCAGGACGGGCCGCGGCGTTGCCGCGGAGGCTTACGGCGTCACGCAGAAGGTGCAGCATCTGAAGGAAGAGCCAAAGGACTTCGACGACAGCACGCTGGCCGCCAAGATCCGCAGCGAGGTCTTCCGGGATCTGGAGGTTCCGAAGGGCCAGATCAACGTCAACGTGCAGCGCGGCGTCGTCCAACTGCGTGGCGAGGTCTCGCGGCCGGAGCTGATCGACGAGCTCGTCGAACAGACGCGGAACGTGCAGGGTGTCCGTGCGGTCGAGAACCTGCTCCACGTGCCCGGGACGAAAGCCCCGATGCACGAGTAGCCGGCCTCAGCCGGAGTAGCGCCAGGAATCCTGGATCACGGAGCGCTCGCCCACGACGAGCTCGACGTGGCGACCCAAGATTTGCTCGAGTCCCTGAACGTCCACGTCGCCGGGGTCCCCGACGGCCACCTCGATCCCACCTGACTCGAGAAAGCGGACCGGCACCGCGAACATCCGGCGGGCGACCTCGCTCGGCAGGAGCCGCGCTGCAGCGCGATCGACGGGATGCCGGACCAGGTCGACATATCTCAGGCCGAATTGCTCGGCGAGCGCAGAGGCGAGCTCGGGCTCGAAGAGCCAGCCCCGAGCGAGTAGCGTCTCGCCCAGCCGCATTCCGCTGGTGCGCGCCTCTGCGAGCGCTCCGTCCAGGCGGTCGTGCGAGATCCAGCCCTTCTTGAGGAGGATCGCGCCGAGCATCGGCCTGACCTCGTCCTCGAAGTAGCTGTGGTCGAGCCTGAGCGGGGCTGTCGAACCCGTGGCAGCCCGGAGCCCGCCGCCGATGAAACGCTTGTCCGAGCTCGTCATCTCGGCCAATTCATCGGCCTCTGCGGGCCGCTCGATGATCACCCGCCGGGGTGACGTGTTGAAAGCGGCAAAATGGCGCCGTGATCGATCTTCGCTCCGACACGCTCACGCAGCCGACCGCCGCCATGCGCGAGGCGATCGCGAACGCTGCCGTCGGCGACGAGCAGAAGCGGGAGGATCCGACCGTCAACGAGCTCGAGCGGCGCGGCGCCGAGTTCCTCGGGCAGGAGGAAGCCGTCTTCTTGCCGACGGCGACGATGGCGAACCAGATCGCGTTGAACGTCCTCGGACGGCCCGGAGACGCGCTCCTCGTCGAGCGCCACGCCCACATCATGCTGTCGGAGCTCGGCGGGCCGGCCGCACACTCGGGCCTGCTGACGATCGGACTCCCCGGGACGAACGGGCGCTTCTCGCCGGAGCAGGTCGTCCGCGAGATCCGCGACCGGACGAGCGTGCACGTCGCGCCGACCCGCATCGTCGCGCTCGAGAACACGCACAACAGCGCAGGTGGGAGAGCCTGGCCCCTGGAGGAGATCGAGGCGATGGTCGCGACGTGCCGCGAGCACGAGCTCGCCGTCCATCTCGACGGCGCGCGGCTCGTCAACGCGGCCGTTACGATCGGCGTCGAGCCGGCGCGCATCGGCCGCGGGTTCGACACCGTGACGCTCTGCTTCTCGAAGGGCCTGGGCTGCCCGCTCGGCGCGCTGATCGCCGGCTCCTCGGAGCTGATGGCGCGCGCGCGCCGTGGCAAGCATTTCTTCGGCGGCGCCATGCGGCAGGCTGGAATCGTCGCGGCGGCCGGGTTGTACGCGCTCGATCACCACGTCGAGCGCATCGCCGAGGATCACGCGCGGGCGCGCCGCCTGGCAGACGGCCTCGTCGAAGCCGGCGTCAAGGTCGACCTGGAACAGGTCGAGACGAACTTCGTTCAGATCGACGTCGGCCCGGACCGCGCCGGCGCGATCGACCGGATCCGGCAACGCGGCGTGCTCGTCTCCACCACGGTCCACCCGTCGATCGTCCGCGCCGTCACGCACCTCGACGTCTCCGACGACGACATCGAGCAGGCGATCGAGGCCATCCCAGCAGCGCTCGGCGCACTCAGCCGCGCCTGAGCGGCTCTACTCGTACTGGAGGGCTTCCAAGACGTTGAGGCGCGCCGCGCGGCGAGCCGGCAAGATCGCCGCCAAGATCCCTGCCACGATGGTCGCGATCACGAAGTACACGAGCTGCATGTAGGGCACGGCGAAGACGATCCCCTCGTCCGAGAGCGCCCGCGAGACGAGCAAGCCGAGCAGGATCCCGATCACGATCCCGAGCGTGCCCCCGATCAGGGAGGTGACGATGCTCTCGTGGCGGATCATGCGCCGCACCTGTCGACGAGTCATCCCGACGGCGCGCAACATCCCGAGCTCTCGTGTCCGCTCGAAGATCGTCAGGACGAGCGTGTTGACGATTCCGAAGAGACTGATCACGACCGAGAGCGCCAGCAGGACGTAGAGGAGATACAGGATGCGATTGATGGGCTCCTCGAAGTTGTGCTTGAACTGTGAGCGAGTCTGCACATCCGCGTCCGCGAAGTCGTGGAGCGGCAGCTCCAGCGCGGCGGTCGTCGTCTCGTTGACGCCGGCCTTCGTGTTGATGAAGACCATCTCGTTCTCGGGACGGGGGAAGTAGCGGTCGAAGAGCTCGTTCGAGACGGTCGCCTCGCCGAACGGCGAGCCGCCCTTCGGCTCCTTGAAGATCCCCTTCAGCTTCAGCTCGACGGACTTGCCGGACGGGAACTCGAAGCTGACGGACGACCCGAGGTGGAGGTGCTTGCTCTTCGCGTAATCGTCGTTGACGAAGAACCCGTCCTTTCCCAGGCGCGCAGGAACCGTGTCGTTGCCCGCCTGCCAGTCGACGTGGATGACTTTCGGCATGTTGGCGTCGACGCCGGTGAGATTGTGAGACGAGCCGAGGAACTTGGCCGATCCCGCGCGGACTCCCGAGACGACGGTCGCGGCAGGTGACAGTCGCACGGCCTTCTCCGCCTCGACGCTCATCGGCGTGAAGGTGTTCGACGAGGTGAGTGCGTAGTCGGCGATGAAGAGGTCGTCCACCGCGCTCTCGAAGGACGAACGAAGTCCCGCTCCGAAGATGGCGACGAACGTAACGAGGGCGAGTCCGATCATCAGGGCGGCAGCGGTGGAAGCGGTTCGGCTCGGATTGCGGATCGCGTTGTCGCGGGCCAGCTGTCCGGCGGCTCCGCCCATGCGGGTCGCGGGCCAGCCGAGGAGGGAGGCCAACGGCGGGACGAGACGCGGCGCGTTCAGCGCGACGCCCACGAACATGAGCAGCACGCCGCCGCCGAGGAGGAGCAGGCGGAGCCCGGTTGGGATGCCGTGACCGAGCACGCCGTAGACGAGCATCGCGACGGCGATCACGAGCACGGTGAGCGCGGTCGCGGGCCCGAAGCGCGCCAGGCGTGACCTCGGGAGTACCGAGCCCTCGCGCACGGCCGCGATCGGCGGGACGCGGGTCGCGCGCAGCGCCGGCCGCAAAGACGCGAGCAGCGTCACCACGATGCCGACGATCAAGGCGACGACGATCGTGCGCGTCGCGAAGACCGTGGATGCCTTGGGCAGATCGATCCCGACCGAGACAAAGAGCCCATTGAGTCCCTTTGCCAGGCCGAGTCCTGCGAAGAGTCCTACGAGGGACGCGATCACGCCGATGACGAGCGCCTCGAGCACGACGGAGCGGAGAACCTGGCGTCGTGTGGCCCCGATCGTCCTCAGCGTCGCAAATTCGCGCATGCGCTGGGCGATCGTGATCGAAAGGGTGTTTGCGATCACGAAGGCGCCGACGAAGAGCGCGATCCCGCCGAACGCGAGCAGCGCGTACTGGAGGATGTTGACGAAGGCGACGTCCTTCTTGTCCTCCTTCACCTGCGCCTGTGCATCGCGGGCAACGGCAGTCGCAGGGAGGATCGGTCGGACTTCGTTCAGCAGCTTGGAGGTGGGGACGCCACCCTTCGACTGAATGCGGATCACGTCGAACTGCCCGTGCTTGTTGAAGAGCTGCTGTGCCGTCTCGGTGTCGAAGACGGCGATCGTCGCGCTGCCGATCGAGTTCACGGCGCCGTACTTGACGATGCCTGCGACCGCGAAGTCACGGGCCGGACCGTTGACCTCGACCTTGATGGAATCACCGACCTGAAAGCCCTCGTCGTCGGCGCTCGCCTTGTCGATCGCGACCTCCGACGACGACTGCGGCCAGTGCCCGGACACGAGCGTGAGCGGGTTGAACTGCTGGTAGCGCGGGTCGACGCTGAACCCAAGCGCCGGCGCGCCCATCGTCGGGAACACCTTGCCGTTCCGTTTGATGAGGTGCGTCGTCTCGTCCGTCACCGTTCCCGCTGCGGCCGCAACGTCGGGCAATCGCCTGATCTTCGCCAGCACCGACGCCGGCACGCTCGGAGTCTCCGTCGCGCTAGCCTCGTCTGCGGAGAACGCGCGCTTGCCCGTCACGACGACGTCGGCGTTCTTGTACGACCCAGTGAAGATGTCGTCGAAGCCTGCGTTGATCGTGTCCGTCAGGACGAAGGTGCCGCTGATCATGGCGACACCGAGAACGATCGCTATGCCCGTGAGGGCCGCACGCAGCTTGCGGCCGAGCAGGCCGCGGATCGCAACCCGGATCACTGTCCGAGCTGCTCCATGACCGCGATCACGTCGTGCGCGTCCGCGCGGCCGAGATCCTTGACGATCAAGCCGTCATTGAGGAAGAGGATGCGGTCGGCGATCGCCGCGGCGCGCGGGTCGTGAGTGACCATCACGGTCGTCTGGCTGTACGCGTCGACCGAGTCGCGCATGAGCTCGAGGATCTCCCCGCTGGTCTTGGAGTCGAGGTTGCCGGTGGGTTCGTCGGCGAAGACGATCGTCGGCCGGCTCACGAGAGCACGTCCGATCGCAACGCGCTGTTGCTGACCCCCCGAGAGCTCGGCCGGCCGGTGTTCGCGACGGTCCTCGAGGCCGATCTTCGACATCAGCTCGCCGACCCACGCCTTATCGGCCTTCTCGCCGGCGATCGACAGCGGCAGGAGGACGTTCTCCTCCGCCGTGAGCATGGGCAGGAGGTTGAAGAACTGGAACACGAAGCCGATGTGCCGGCGGCGGAGCTTCGTCAGGTCCGTGTCGTTCAGCTTCGAGATCGCCGTCCCCGCGATGCTCAGCTCGCCCGAGGTCGGCTTGTCCAGCCCGGCGAGGATGTGCATCAACGTGGACTTGCCGGAGCCCGATGGACCCATCACCGCGGTCAACTGACCTTTCGGTACATCCAGCGAGACACCGCGCAACGCGTCGACTGCGGTCTCGCCCTCGCCGTAGCGGCGGGTCAGGTTCTTGGCGGAGAGGACCGGGCCGGCAGGGGCCTCCGCCGCCGCGGCGGGCATCGTCAGTGCTTCACTCATGTGTCCTCCAGAGCCTCAAGGTCGTTGAATGTCAGTTTCACACATGGCTGCGCCGCGACAATGCGGGTGGCACTTCGCTCGAAGTGCGGATAACCGCACTAGAGGCAGCTTCTAGCGATCGCCCACGCTCGCGAACCAGACGACGAGCGCCGCGTACACGGCGATCAGCAGCGCTCCCTCCCAGCGCCGCGAGCGGCCGTCCCGGATGACGAAGGCCACGAACGCCGCCGCGCCTCCGATGGCGATCAGCTCGATCGGCCGGAAGGAGAGCGTCAGCGGATGGGCGAAGGCGAACGAGACGAGCCCGACGGCGGGGACGACGAACAGCCCCACCTGGGCGCTCGAGGAGACGGCGATCTCCGTGGCGAGCTTCATCTTCCCGCGGCGCGCGATCACGACCGCGCCGCCGTGCTCGGCCGCGTTGCCGACGATCGCGACGATCACGATCGAGATGAAGAACTCGGAGAGGCTCGCCGCCTTGGCGAACGCCTGGAGGGAGTGGACGAGGATCTCGGAGATCACCGCGGTGGCAACGGTCGCGACACCGAGCGCGACGAGCGAGATGGGAAAGCTCCAGCCTTCCTCCGAGGTTCGCTCGTGGGGCGCGCGACGCCGCACCCCGACGGTCGTGATCACGAGATAGAGGGCGAGGAGGAAGGCGGCCGGGCCGATGCTGAGGAGCGCCAGCGAATGCCGGTCGGGGTCGCCGTGCCAGCCGGGGATCGACGGGATCAGCAGGAGCATCACGGCCGTGAAGACGAGCCCGAGTTGAACGAGGAGAGAGGTCCGGTCGAGCCGGGCTTCTTCCTCGCCGAGAAGGAGCGCCGCGCCGAGCACGAGCAGGATGTTCGAGACCACGCTTCCGGCCATCGAGCCCCGGACGACGTTCGGGAGATTGTCCGCGACGGCGATGAACGCGATGATCAGCTCGGGCGCGTTGCCGAAGCTGGCGTTCAGCAGCCCGCCGATGCGGGGCCCGGTGTGTTCGCCGGCGTGCTCCGTCGCCTCGCCGATCAGCCAGGCGAGCGGAACGAGCGAGAGGGCGGCGAGCACGAAGAGCACGACCTTGCCCGGGTGGGCAACGAGGTCGACGATCATCGTGACGGGCGCCAGGGCCAGCGAGGCCCAGAGGAGTCGTCGCGCCACGGCGGCCTAGCCTAGCGTCCCTAGCGCAACTGGATGCACCGTGTCAAGTCTTGCGGAGGCGCGTTTCGGGCACGACAATTCCGTCATGCCACCACCACAGGCACAGCGCCTCGCGGCCGTGACCGTGACGGAGCTCCCGCTCCGGCCCCAGGACGAGCTCGAGTGCCGCCGGTGCGAGGTGCATTGCGACAAGGTTGTCTATCCGTCCGCCTGTGTCGACCGTGCCTGTCCGTTCCTCTACGCCTTCGAAGAGTTCGGCCGCACCTACATCGGCTGCATGCAGAAGGTGTACGGCGCCGAGATCGACCTCGAGATGCTCCGCGAGGCTGAGGCGAGGCGGGAGGGATTCGGGGCGATGCGCACGACGCGCGCGCCGTTGCCGATGTGCCGCGTCGAGGTGGAGGAGTGCTACGGATCGGAACGGTCGGGCGAGCTGGGCTGCGTGAACCCGGAGTTCCACGAGCTTCCGGTCGGGAAGCCGACCTTCAAGGTCTTCGCTCAGCTAACGGACTGAGCAGGGCGTAGCCCACCAGCGGGCTGACGGCTGCGAGCGCGAAGGCGAGCCGCCAGGAGGCGTGGTGCACGACCGCGGCGAAGCCGATGGGTGCAACGATCGAGCCGGCAGAGAGGAACGTCTGCTGGAGACCGATCGCCGCGCCGCTGCGCGCCCGGCCGGCGGATTCCGCCGCCGCCGTGAAGGAGAGGCCGTTCCAGGAGAGGCCGAAGGTTCCTGCGACGACGAGGGTCGGCAGGAGAATCCAGATAGAGACGTCCAGGAGCGCAGTCGAGGCGGCGACGGCGACGGCGAGGCCGAGGGCGACGCGGCGCAGAGGAATGATCCTCGCTCGCGCACGGTCCGACCAGCGACCGGCCGCGATGCGCGCGATGCCGCCGAGAACCTGTGTCGCTGCGAGTGCTCCCGCCGCGACCGCCGTCGACACGCCGCGGCGGTCGTGGAGGAACAGGACAAAGAAGCCGAGCAGGCTGATCTGCGTCGTCACGTAAAAGGTGCTCGCGATGCAGATCCGCCAGACGCGCGGGTCGCGAAGCGGGCGGGCGAGCACGCTGTGCTCGTCGCCTGTCTCGACTCTGAGGAGAGCGGCACCGACGAGCGCAGACGCGAAACAGCCGAGTGCCAGTCCCACGAAAGCCGCCCGCAGGCTGATGTACCCGCTCAGCGCGGGCAGCGCGCCGGCCGCCACGGCTCCGCCGAGGGGAACGCCCATCTGGCGGATGCCGAGGGCAAGGCCGCGCTCGTGCTCTGCGAACCAGCCCATGACGGCTCGTCCGCTGGCGGAGTTGACGCCGGCACCGAGCGCGCCGGCGAGGGAGAGCGCGGCGACGAGGGCCCCGTACGATGATTTGTAGGCGGCCCAGATCAGGGCCGCGGCCGCTCCGGTCTGGCCGACGGCGATCACCGCGCGCTCGCCGATCCTGTCGGCGACGATTCCCCACAGGAGCAGCGTCCCGACGGCGCCGAAATTGACGGCGGCGAGCACGACGCCGACCTGAGTCAGGGTGAGGTCGTAGTGATGCCGGATTGCCGGGGCGATGGCGGGGAGGCCGAGGACGATGGCTGCGTTCGCCGCGGTCGCGAAGACGCCCGCCGAAAGGATCGTCCAGCGGTAGTTACGCGCTTGCGCGGGAGTGCAGCTCACGCAGCTTCTGGATCTCGTCGGCGTTCGGGCCTTTCCCGTCCTTCCCCGGCACCTCCAGCAGGACGGGGAGGTGCTGCACCTTCGGATGCGCGAGAAACGTCCCCAGGCCCTCGCCCATCAGCCCGTCGAGAATGTTGTCGTGGCGGTCGCGGTTCGAGCCGAGCGGCGCCTTGGCGTCGTTCGCGTGCAGCGCACGTAGCCGGTCGAGGCCGATCCGTTCGTCGATGTCGTCGAGCAGAGCGTTGAGCACGGATGTCTCCGTGACGTCGACGCCCGAGACGTAGAGATGGCAGGAGTCGAGGCAGAGCCCGAGGCGCTCGTGGCGGTCGAGGGCCTCGTAGAGGACCGCGAGCTCCTCGATCGAGCGTCCGATCGTTCCACCCGCGCCGGCGGTGTTCTCCATCAACAGCCACGTTCGCTCGTTGCAGCGGTCGAGCACCTGCGCGAGCGCAGGGACGGCCCGTTCGAGCCCCGCCTCGAAGCCGGCGCCGAGATGCGAGCCGACGTGGAAGATCACCGCGTCCGCATCGATCGCACATGCCGCGTCCACGGTCGCGCGCATCGTGTCGACGCTCTTCGAATAGATCGCGTCGTCGGGCGCGGCGAGGTTGACGAGGTAGAGCGCGTGGACGAGCGCGGGGATCCCCGCCTCGGCGCGCCGCTCGCGGAAGCGCTCGAGCTCGTCCGGATCGTGGTTCGGGAAACGCCACGTCCGAGGGCTCTGGACGAAGAGCTGGACCGCTTCGGCGCCCATGTCCACGGCGTTGCCGAGCGCCTTCTTGATCCCTCCGGAACAGTGGGCCCCGAACAACACCGCGCGAAAGCTAATGCTTTCGCGCGGATTCAGGATCGCCGCTTCGCG